>JBCDIQ010000220.1:0-9625 GCA_039024295.1 Bacteroidota bacterium
CAAACTCAATAGGTTTTTGAGGAGCAGGAGCTGTTGGGACTTCTTGAATATCGATCTTAACCTGGTTCTCAACACCAGAATTATCTGCCACCATTACCGGAACTTCGGACTCAAACGAAAAATCCTGCATTAATGCCAGATTCAAGTCTCTGTCTGTAGGACATCCCTGATGAACGGCGTATCCTTTTTGGGTTGGACAAACGTCGTACTGATCAATTACCCCATCTGCATCTATATCATCAGGTGCCAGTGTGGCCATCAGGTCAGCTTCATCCAATTCATCCATCTCATCAGGTTGTAGCCGGTCTTGCTCCTCAGCATTGAGGTTGTACACGAATGCAATGGCCTGGGCGAGGTGTTGATCGGCTTTATTCAAAGACCGCTTGGTAACCGCCTGCGCACGAAGGGCAAATTTGTCGTTCACCCGAAATTGTACCCCACCACCTAGGGGAACGTATACATCAGGGGTACTGCGGACATGGTTTCCCCCAATTCCAAAGACCAGATAAGGAGCAAAAAATGATCTTTCTTTTAAAATCGCACCATTGTTAAACTTGAAGATCATGAGATAACTCATGTCAAGTAATCTTGGGCGTTCATTGAGTGCAAAAAATCCGGGGTGTCTTACATTTTGGGCAAAGGTAAAATCTGCTGAAAAATTGAAAGCTCCGCTTAAATATCGGTTTACAGCTAGGTAGAACCCAGGATCATAATTTCCGGACTGGAGGTAGTCTCCGGTCTGAGGCCCCTGATAATCAATGAGATTGACACCAGTGCCTACTGCCCATTTTTTTTCAAATGTCTGGGCATTAGAGGTGAGGTAACAGGCTGAAATTAAAGAGATTAGCAAGAAGAAAATAGCAAAACTCCGCATGAAGAACTAAGGGATTTGGTTTTAGATGAAGGATTGAATTGGAATTCACGTTATGGTTGCAAGCATCTTACCAAATCAAGCAAATATTATGGTTCACCAAAAGACAATAAATGGCCGAAAATGACTTGCTCAAAAAGTACTCATTATCCAATAAAATTGCCAGAATGTGGATTTTTTCTACATAAAAAAACCGGCTTCTAACGAAAGAAGCCGGCCTGATACTTCATCTTACCGATTATTCTTTTACAAATAGCTCAAAATTTACCCTACGGTTTTCCTTCCGTCCTGTTGCAGTATTATTGTCCGCAATAGGCTGGCTCTCACCGAACCCTTCAAATACCATACGGTCAACGGAAATACCTTTATCACTCAGGTAATAATAGCAGGTTTTCGCTCGGTTTTCAGAAAGGGTCATATTAGAATCCTCTCTGCCTTGTGAATCCGTGTGACCTGAGATTCTCAAGCTATATGCGGGGTACTCCTCCATGATCGTAACGATCTCGTCCAGAACTAACTTAGATCTTTCCAGAAGCACCGCCTTTCCTGACTGGAACTGAACTCCTTTGGTGATATTCTTTAACTGCTCCTTTACCTCTTCCTCGACCTCAGGGCATCCTTGCATTTCTGCAACTCCTGCTTCTTCCGGACATTTGTCTTCTGAATCTTTGATGCCGTCTCCATCTGTATCTGGGCAACCGTTGAATTCGGCAATACCAGCAACTTCTGGGCATTCATCCTCTGAATCTTGAATCCCATCTGCATCGGTGTCAGGGCAGCCTTTGAAAGCAGCTACACCAACAACTGTTGGGCAAGCATCCTCTTCATCAATGATGCCATCATTATCTGTATCTACTTTTTCGGGGCAGCCTTTTAGGGTCACGATACCCGGCTCATCTGGACATTCATCGTCTTTGTCGGGTACGCCATCTTTATCTCGGTCGGGACAACCATTAAACTGCGCCAGTCCGGCTTCTTCAGGGCAAAGGTCATTGGTATCTACAATTCCGTCGCCATCTGTGTCAACCGGTTCTGGTTCTGGCTCCGGCTCTGGTGCTTGTTTCCCTCTTCCAAAGGCAAAATTGGCACTCATACCCAGCGTAACATAGTCATCCAGGTTGGCGGCAGAAGAGAGGAACATTTTATAATTGGCCTGGAAATCAAGGGAAGCATCCCCTCCCAGCATAAGCCTTAGTCCTCCTCCGAGAGGAACAATGGGCACAAAGTTTCCGGGTTCATTTGCTTCCAATCTTCCTCCTACGCCTCTGCCGCCCCCAATTCCTGCTTGCAAAAAAGGTTGTAAGGCAACTCTAGGTTGGGAAAAATCGCCATTGGCCAATTTAAACCGGCCCAAAAGCTCGAAATCCATCAAGTCTTTTAAATCTATTGGATTGGTACGGGAAGTAGCATCAGGAATTGGGATACCAGTCTGTAGCCCAAGGTCCAAATACTTTCCTATATAACGGCCAACGGATACGTTGAAAGCGGGTTCGAAATCAATGTCATTTGACAAGCCATTTGGCAGCTTTTCAAAATCTCTGAACACATAGCCAACCCCGATTCCCCACGGATGGGCGGAACTTTGGGCCTTTAAATCCTGGCCACTCAGGCCGAAGATTAGTGCTACAATAATTAGGTGTGTAATTCTAAATCTCATGGTTTGATGGGTTAGGTGAATAAAAATGTCCCTAGCTTTCAGACGTAATTTGACATTCCGAGTCACCTAAAGGTTAAGGTTTGAGCACTATAATTTCCGAGAAAAATTTATTTTCTACAAAAAATGATAATAAATATTTTCCATCGGGTAATTGATGTGTCTGGGGATCCAGCCTTGTAATATTTGCCTCAACGGTTTTGGTAAAGCGGATTTCTTTACCTGCTAAATCGTGTATTTGGATATCAGAAACTTTTTTCGCTGAATTAATATGGATGTATTTGCTAGAGGGATTTGGGTAAATGTAAATTTCATAATTCGTCCAATCTGAGGCATTTAGCCCGGTTAGCCTCACTTGAATGGTCTGGCTTGTGGTGTCAGTTCCACAGGTATTGGTCGTTTCCAGGACGATTTGGTAGGTGCCAGACTGAACATATTGGTAGGAGGGATTGGAGAAATTACTACTGCCTCCATCTCCAAAAGTCCATGAAAAAGAATTTCCACCCGAAGAGGTATTGGTTAGGCTGATAAACGGACCGCTCTGAATCAGAGAAAAATCTGCATTGGGAAAACTGTCTATTTCAACCACCATTACATCTATCGCATTTCCACAAGTGTTTGTCATTTCAGCCCAGATGGGTCCGCTTTGTCTAATCCATGCAGAAGGAGTTGAATCCCCTGTTGACCAAGCATAGGTAGTCGCAGGTTCTTGGGATAACAGGAGTAACAGAGAATCACAGGCGGTGGTGTCATCCGGGAAGGAGAGATTGGGGAGGGACTGAAAAAGGGCTTCGACTGTATCCGTGGCCATTCCGCATATGTTTTGAACCACCACGGAATAGCGGCCAGTTTGTGTCACCGTAAGCTGATTGGTGGTGTCCCCAGTATTCCACGCATAGGAATTGGGTCCGAGGCCTGCATCCAGCGTTAGTTGTCCACCACACTGAACCCTGTCGCCTCCCAAGCTTACCTGAGGACTTGGTATGAGCGTAAGGTTGATGGTATCTGATGTGGAGCAGCCTCTAATGGGTTCAGAAATGGCAAGGAAATAGGTTCCACTTTGGGTAGCAGTGACGAATTGTACAGTATCTCCCGTTGACCAACGGTACTGAAACCCCTGCCCACCATCTAACTGGAAGCTGTCACAAACAGAGGTGTCCTGTCCCAGGTCAAGGCTAGGGGTCAAAATTTCTGCCCTGATGGGTTGGCGTCCGGTGTTGCAGTCACCTGTTAGGCGTTCGCCATAACTGTAATAGACCTCTCCATTCCATACCCTGGGGTGAAAAGAACCGCCAAAATTGTAGGAAACGCCGCTGCCGCCTGAGATGATCAACTCCGGTGAACTAAAAGTTGCCGTACTTCCAAAGCTTCTGTAGCGTAATCGGGAAGCCGCGTTTTCCATTCGGATGTGTAGGCCCAGGGTGTCACCAGGCATAATCCTGATGCCACCCACCTGGATCACGTACACAGAATCCTGAAGGGTCACCTGAACCGTATCTTTGCCAAGCAGCGTCCATGCGTTTGCATCTATCTCAAAGCCTCGGTAAGTCCCTGATTTATAGAAAACTTCCACTCCCTGAAGGCCGGTATCAAAGATTTTTACTCCCAGACTGTCAAGGGTAAGGGTATCTTGTAAGGCAACGAGGTCAAAAGCAGTCCCATTCCATCTTACATTGGCGTTGTCAAAAGTTGCCAGGCTCCCATCAAATTGGAGCTTGCCCCTCACTCCATCGACATAATAAGTTTGAGATTGGTTGAGATTGGGGGTTTGAAAATTCCTGCCAAAATGGATGGGCTGGCCTCCCTGGGGTTGCAGGTACCATAACAAGGTATCTGTTGCGCCTGTGCGTGCATCTAAGATCACCGGGTTGCCTATACAACCTGTATCTGGGACCAGCTGAATGGAGGGATGTCCGGTAAAGTCAATGGTGTTGATAAGAGTATCATTTGCCCTTACAGAATCGCTGGCAGCCTGATGGAAAATCTGGTAAGAAAACGTCCCTCCGCCATATGTGTTTAACCGAAAGAAAACCGTATCGGCTTCACAAGTTCCCAATGCTTTTTGTGTGCTTAGTTGCAATGAGATGGGCGAACTGCCTGGCGGCCTAAATTCAAGGTTAACTGGCACATTCGCAGCAGTTGGCTGGCCCGTGTTCACGACAATTGCTTGAAATAAAGCCGAAGAGTCACCGCAGGCACTGACATTAACTGGCTCGAAGGAGTCCATGGAAACATCTACAAAATTAGGAGGCTGGTATAGAAAAGAAGGAATATTTTTGGTTAGCACCACATTTCTGATGATCCGGTGCCCCGTATTGTTAAGGTGGACTGCATCAGCTGCATAGCTGGTATCTATGGCTCCTGTAGAATCTGCCAGCGGTGTCCACACATCAATGGCAAAAGGACTGAACCAACTCATGATGGAGTCTCGCACTTCTTTTTGGTAATTAATGGTAGACGAATTGCGTATATCTATGGGTTGGGTGGTGAAAATCCAGATAGGCACTCCATTGGAGTTGCTGTATCGAAAGAGAGAGTCGAAGTTGTTCAACTGCTCCATTGCAGGATACCTCCTGTCATTGGAAGGTAAATTGACAATGATGGCATCCGGGTTGAAAGAAAGCGCGTGGTCTATGTTGCGCAGGGTGTCGGGATCAGGCCGATTGCTAGGGGGGACAAACTGATCCGGCATCAAATTATAGGTCACATACCCGCCTCGTGCCAAGTTGATCACTTCATTGGCAGGGTTAATGCCTTGTAGGTGGCTTCGGTAGCTGTTGACCCAACTGCTGTCAGATACCGAAGCTCCGGTACCTGCAGCTGTAGAAGAACCTAAGACGACGATACGAACAGGAGCTTTTTCCAGGCAGGGGTCAGCCTGAAACTGACCAAACAGAAAATGTGGGATCATCAGGGCAAGGCCCCATAGAATTTTATTCATGCGATTCGGTTAGACAAATGAGCAATAGGAGAGGACGCAAATTTGTCTTAATCTACAAAAGTTTGGGCGACCAGAGTTACATAGAGGTAAATTTTCAGGCTTTTGGGAGGCCTATATCTCGCTTTTTACCTATGCACTCCATTTTTGGTAGCCCACTCGTACTGCTACTACTGCCCCAATGAGCAATATGATCCACCATATTTCAGGCTCACTCATCCGAGTTCGAGAGTTATCATCTCCCAGGTCAAAATTAGGGTCACTGTTCAATACTTGTTTTTGCTTCCGCTGAAGTGCCGCTTTTTGGGCTTCATTTTCCAGGGCAATAAAAGAGGTTACGGGCATCATGATGCGATTTTCGAAACTAGCCCTGACAAGAGAAAGCCAGAATTCTTCATTTTGATGGGGGCGAATCTGGAGGTTGCTCCACAAAGCCTGCATTTCCATCGCATTTTCCCAAGTTCCATCTGGCTTCGAAAGCTTAGGAGTTCCTGTTTGTACGGAGGAAAAAATCACCGAAGCTGCTGAGTCATCTGGCAGGTAAGCCACAGGATTTTTTGAGGATGGGTAGGCACGAACGGCAGGCCAATGCGTGGCAAAAGTTACCTGATGCAAGGTATCCAAGGGGGCAGCCAGTAACGAATGGGCGTACACCTCTTTTTTGGGGTTTAGGTGATAGAAGTAGGCAGACTCGGGGAAGGCCATGGCGAAGTCTGCAAATGATCCTCCAATAAGCGTCTCCTCCCAATTGTCCGTTACGAGGACGAATACTGGAAACTGATCGGTAGGGTTTAGGACCTGCTCTGTCAGCACCATTTTTAGCGCACGCTCGGCAAAAAATCCTCCCTTTCTGGGAAATTTTTCCAGCTCGGCACGCCAATTTCCTGTCATGTCCAAGGTAGCTACTCGGCTGTTCGTTAAGCTGACCTTGGCCGGAATATCGGAAAGCTGTTGACGATCTGAGAAAGCTTCCATAGCAGCCAAAAGCCATTCGGAGGTTATTTGCCGATTTTCAGACATGTCCAAGATGAAATGGAGGTATGGGGTCCGCTTCACCAGGGGCAGCCTGTTTTTTACGGCTGCGGGCAGGTAGGTGTCTCCGTTCTCGATCTCTACTTTTTTTGCGAGCACGAGACTTCCAGGTTTACCCAGGAGTATTTCTGTGCTGTCGCTCAGTCGGAGGGTGGTAGGTTCTTTGTGGAGGAATGTGATATCGGTCCTGCGAATTTCATCCCTCCTGAATGGAAACACCCGCAATTCAATCTTATTTCCTCCTTCATAGGACAAAATGCCGGGGTCTTTATTCTCGTCCTTGATGTTGTTGTACACCCATTTGGCGGTTCGCTCTTCCGATAGGATTCCGGGTTCGCGCCTGTCTCCCATGAATAGGGCGTAGTCCTTGATCCAGCAGCCTGCTGGCAACTCAAAATTGGTGACGAATTCAGCCATTCTGCCATGTTCCGAGAAGTTACTCATCTCCAGCTCTACCTTCGTTTCATATACCTGCTGGTGCTCATCGTAGGCAAACTCGTAGGCTACATCGGTAAGCTGTACACTGTCCACAAAATTTCTCTGCCAACCGCTGGTTTCTCTGGGTTTGGGTGCAGGCTTATTCAGAAAAATACCTTCCATCTGTACGATCTTGGTATTGGAGAGGGTGAGGTTGTCTAATACCAGCCAGTTGAAGTAACCCGACAGGTAGGGGGTTCCTTTGAAAAAAAAATCACCGCTTCGGCTTTTGTTCTCTTTTACTTTCTGCAGAGTCCTTTTGATGGAAGCATAGTTGAGCTGATAGGATTTATCATAATCTGCTTCGTAGACGTATTCCAGTGATCTTTCCAGCATTCTCCCGTCATAGCGATACACCCCCGTAAGAAAGCCGGGAATCACCAAAAGACTGGCAAGAAAGGCTATTCTAAGGGCGTTTTTTGAATAGTACTCACCCAGGAACCTGTAGTCTTGATGAAGGATATTGCTGTGAATGACAAATAGTACAGTTGGGGTAAGCATAAGGAAGCCCAAACCGAAAATGATGATAGCTACAATGGACAGAGGCGTGAAGGGTAAGAATACCAAGAAGAAATACAGGGTGTAGGTGAAGGTGATGCTTCTCCCTAAAAACAAGAATAGCCGTAGCCGAAGTTCCTTGGGGTTGGGTAAGCATATCAACAACCCATTGGCAAGGGCAAGTCCGTAAAACCAATAGGTATTGAAATTTCCGAATACCCCCTCGTTGCCAGACATGGAGCCCCCAAACATCATGGCGTTTGTCAGTAAGCCAGCAAGTGGGAGAGCGATCGAAAATATTCCCTTTGCTATCAGACTTGTTTCCTTTGAGAAGAGCGACTTTTTGTTCCCAATTATGTAAAAAAAGCGAACCAGGAAAAAGAAGAATAGTACTGTCAAAGTAATTGAGATAATCAGAAGAACAAATTCTTCAAGCGCTGAATCTTCCGGGCCTCCATTCCACCTGATTCTTGAGAATCCCATGATAAACAGGTAGGTGAATGCTGGTATTACAGGTATCCAAATCAGGCTCAAGGTGGCGCTTTTCTTTTCAGGCTCAGGTGTTGCACGTAGTACCATAACCAACAGTCCATAAGCCAGGGTCGGCATCAAAAACGTAAGCACATGCATCGTGTAGTCGCCATTTAGCATCCACGCAGGTAAATCCCATGGATACAACTTATTGGAATGGTCAAAGAATTCGAACAACAGCACGATGTAGGCCATTAATACCAGGACTGCATAAATGGGAGAGACCTTCTTTTTTAACCTGATTAAAAGGGCGGCATAGCCTGCATTGAGCAGGATCATTGCCCCAAATACCATGGTAAAGTTCGCCCAATAGCCAAGGTTTTCAGGTTCAAGTAAACTATGGATGATGGTGTAATTTGACCAGAACAAAAAGGCCAGTACCAGACTTGGCAAGGTGTTAACCAGAAATATCCATTTGGGATTCAGGAGGCTGCGCATAAGAATGTGTTATTTTAGAGGTGAGGTATACGGTTAGGGCATACACTGTGACAAGGGCACCCAGGTATATGAACGCGCCCATGGCCAGGTGGAGTTTACCTGATGCCATGCCAGGCAGGTCGGGTATACGTTCCTGCACAAACAGGTAAGAGATAATCCTCGAGGTATTCACCAGTGGGGTTATGATATAGGCTGATGAAAGGGTTAAAGCCAAAATCCCCATACTTTGGGAGATACCTGAAACAAAGCGGAACAAGGCCAGGTTCAGCAGCCCAAAACAGAGCAGCCAGAAGTTAGAACCAGAGCAGGATTTTTCAATCACTATTCCCAGGCGCGCGTGGTCATAAGCACCATTTGGCAATAATTCGCCCGGTGAGCCGGTAATCAGCCCGATGAAGCTACTGACTGGGTGCGTCAGAAATCCTACTTCTGCATGTGTCGCACCGCTGGCCCACAACTTTAGGCATACGAAAACGCCTATTACTGCCCCAAAATGCAGGAATTGGGCAAAGCTGAGGGAACCAATTGGCGAATTTGACATGGACACGTGTGAGGAGGTAACCGAAAATGTTTACACGCATTACGGAACTTTCATGTGTTCGTTGGGGGAAAGGGGCCTTTTTTCCAGGAAGTTTTGGCCCAAAAAGGCACTCAACTTGGCCAAAACATATCGTTAGTTGGTAGTTTTGGCCAGAAATAGGAGGCTCGACCCTCAAGGATAAGTATGCTACTTGCAGTTTAGTGTACAAGAAACTCAACTCAACGCTCTTGGATTGCGTTTTTTACCTATATTGAATGAAGAATGAGAACCTGAGCCAATCACACTCCTTTTTTGGATATGCAAAAAGAATCCATACACATACAAAACTTCGCGGGAATCAATGACCTAAAAATTGACGTAAATTCAATTACGGTGATGATTGGGCCTCAGGCTTCGGGAAAATCGCTGACGGCGAAACTTTTATTTTATTGTAAATCTTTTTTTAGACAAATCTACTATGAATTTGAGAAGGGTAGGAGTCTTAACTTTTCCATTTTTTACTATGAACATAAATTCTCAAGATATTTTCCCCCATCTAGTTGGGGAAATCATACTTTTACTATCACTTATAACATTAATGATTCCTGGATAAAAATAACTAAGGAAAACAATGAAAAAGTAGTCCTGGATTTTTCTGAAAAAATC
>JBCDIQ010000221.1:0-9545 GCA_039024295.1 Bacteroidota bacterium
GGAGTTCAGTCGTGTGCTCTACCGATATTCCCTGGTAGCCCTCTTCTCTCAGGCACGAGATCGTATTAAAGTTTTTGAGCCAATCAAAAATATTTTTCGCCAACTGATCATTCCAATTTGCTGCAACGGACAGCAGCAATGCATTGGGCCTGATCCGATCATTTTTGATTAAATCGTTGACCTAAACTTCCGGGTATTCACCTCAAAGTGCTGTTTATCCCGATAAAACAGCTCGGTTTCCTTGGTTTTGGGCCTATGATACAGCCATTCGGCATGAACGACATGCTTGTCAATCTCAAACCCGTATCGGTACATCTCATCTTCATGGACAAAAATTACCTCAAAGGTGGAGGGTTCGTTCTCTGTTTCGGTGCTCAGTCGAAATGGGTCTACATCAATTGGCTCATCAATTTGTCCTTCCTTAGAAGAATTGAAAATAAAATGCTTCATGAACGCCAATCCGTCGATTAACTTGGTTTTTCCACTGGCATTGGCTCCATATACTACCGCACTTTTGAGTAGCCTCAGTCCAAATTTTTCTACATGAATCACGTTTTGATCCTCCCGGGTCGTTTTGTCATAATTGGACGCTACCAAGCTGAGGGTTACTTCTTCTTTGAAGCATTTATAGTTCTTGATCGAGAACTGAATGAGCATAATAGGAGCGTTTTTTGCAATAATTACGTAATTATTGCAAATATTATCAAAAAACAACAACTATTATCGCCTTTTGTTCCATGTGAGCGTGTATCTTATCGCTCACCGATATGAAATATTCCCGAAGAAAAAGAGACATAATAAACCGATTGTATCACCCCGTCCGCCTCAGCTTCTTCTCATTCCTTAAATAGTAAAATTCCGATCTATTCACGATTACATACACCCCCAACACCCCTAAACACCCAATGCCATTGATCACCAGTGTAGGCATTAAGCCAAACTGGTCAATCATCCATCCTTTTAGAAATGCACCAAGTGTAAAAGGTATCATAAACAGGGCCACATAGATGCTCGAAATTCGCCCGGTGAAGGCAGGATCTGCTGTGCTCTGGACGATGGTTTTGGTGGTCGCAAATACCCATACTTCACATAACCCCAGCAGGAGCATGCAGACCATCGCAAAAAAGAAATTTACCCAACTGGCAAAGAGAAAGTTACTCACCCCATACAAGACGCATCCGGCAATGACCCAGTTGATCAACGTATGCTTATTTCGGTGCCTTGCCAGCAATAATGCGCCTAAAATGGCACCTGCGGCAATTCCTGTGGTGAGCAGCCCTAGAATTTCCGTGCCTTTGTTCAGGTAATCACCCGTGTAGATAGGCAGGTATAACCCATAGGAAAAGCAGAAAAAAGCCATGCCACTGGCTAGCAATAAGGAAGCCCTCAGCCGGGGCGTTTGCCAGGCGTACCGTAGGCCTTCTACAAATTCACCTAAAAATTTCACTTTTGACGGCCCTTCCGAAACAATCGGAGGCAGCTTCATCATCCAGAGGCCGGCCAAGCAAAAGACAAACGTAACGCCGTTGAAGAAAAAGCAGCCTGCTTCACCAATGAAGGGGATCATGAACCCTGCAAAGGCAGGCCCAATGATTTTGCAGGTATTGAACATGGAGGATTGCAAGGCAATTCCATTGGTGAGGTAGCGCTTATCGGTGATCAAATCGTAGAGAAAGGTATGGCGTAGGGGCATGTCCAGACCCGAAACAATTCCTGCGAATAGCTCCAATGCAATAAGGCCTTCTACAGAAATGTGCCCAGTGTAGGTGGCTATCGCCAGGGCAAATGCCTGCAGCATAAACAGGCTTTGGGTCACAAAAATTACTTTGCGCCGGTTAAGCCGATCAATCCACACCCCCGCCACTGGCGAAAGCACTCCAATTGCGATTTGTCGAGATACCACAGTAATGCCCAGGATGAGGCCAGAATCTGTCAATTCATAAGCGAGCCATCCTGCCGCCAGGCGTTGTGCAAACTCTCCAATTAAGGAAAGAGCACGGGTAATGAAAAAAATACGAAAATTGGCAAACCGAAGGAGGGCATCAAACATACAGCGAAGGTAGGAACACCTGCGCAACATAGCAGGGTAACGTAAGCCCGGGGTTAACTTTGGTTAAATTTTTATGCTGCATCCAAGAAATTCAGTCCAGGGCAAGAATTAGCCTGAATCCCTTTTTTAACAATAGAAAAGATATGGATGGTGGAAATTGATAGAAAACGATTTCATCTTCCGGGACGTTAATTAAATTAATTGTAATTCAATAAACCAACTGAAATATTTCTCTTGTCAGGATCTAATTTCAAACTTAACATTTACATTAACATGAAAACTATTCACCGCTTTTTGGTCTGTATGATGACTATGCTAATTTTTATGACAGGAAAGTTAGCTGCCCAGGGCATTTCCATTTATGGCTTGTCAAATATACCATCATCTGGAATTGGTACATTCCCTATTGTAACTTTCGTTAAATTAGATCCTACTAACGGAAACGTAACTGTTTTAGACACTATCAACGGTGCCTTCGCAACAGCAGCGGGTTCCTCCACTTTTGATCATAGTGGGAATCGATATATGTATTGGGGATTGGACAGAGGAAATGCTCAAAGGTTGTATACCATCGATGCAACAAGTGGAGCAATTATTAGAAATCCTGTTGTGACGTTGGCACCTCCAGTAGAACTTGAATTCGACCTTAAAAATGCAAAGACCTATGGGATACAGCGCGATGGAAGCAATCCATCCGTTCATTATTTTGTTGAAGTAGACCTACAAAATGGCAACATCATACAAATCAAGGAAATTCCCGGTGTCCAAACGATTTTAGTGAGCACTTCTACGTTCAATTCAAATAATGGAACTTATTATATTGCTGGAGCAGGTCGGAATGGTGCTAATCCACGTTTGTACAAAATAGAGGCTGCAACAGGAAACATCCTGGCACAACCTCCTTTCATCCAAGGAGTATCTGAGCTACAATATGATGTAATCAATGACAAACTATATGCCTTATACAGAGATACCGCCCAGGCGTTAAACCTTGTAGAAATAGATACGACGAACGGGAATTTGACTTCTGTGATGACTATCCCAAGTATGTCAAGCACAAACTCAGCAATAGGTGTCAGCTCGACCACATATGATCAAAATACAGGCACTTACATTTTCTTTGGCATAAATGGTGTCACCAGCGGAACAGACTCAGTCCATTTTATTCGGCCAGGCTCAATGCAGCAATTTGCTGTGAAGCCCCGGGTAATATTTGGAGAGTATGAGTGTGACAATACTGCTTTTGCTGAGAGATTCTACAGCAATACCACAAGCAACGATATAGGGAGTTTGCCAGGGCCCCAGAATCCTACAGGCTTGGGCGTTACCTACCTGAATAACTCCGAAGTAAAGCTTAGGCTTCCAAGAAACGTGAATTATGATTTTACTTCCAAGGGGAAATACAAGTCCGCTAAAGTTGCCTTGCTTGACATGCAAGGGAAAGTGCTATTTCAAGAAACGAGACTGGTAGAGACATTGGAAGTCGAGTCCATTTCCACCAAGCACCTTCCAGTTGGTGTATATACGGTAGCCCTAACCATAAACAATCAAGTGCTTACTGCGAAATTGATGAAGCTATAGCAGAGTTTCTAGTTACAGTTTTTGGTCGAAAAATGAATCAGCGCATTAATTACTCTAGAGAGGCCAGGAAATACATACCCTGGCCTCTCATCTTTGATAGGTACTTTTTGCTTGCTGTGATTTCTTCCAGCACATCAAGAATTATGTTGCTCAAAAACCTTCTGGATATTAGTGTCTTCCAACTGCGCCGTAACCCAAGCCGAATAATTAAAATCCACAAGTGCAGCCTTTTCGAAAGGGTCATTCGATAGCTCTTGCAATTTCTCTTCAAACTGCTGAAATAATGCTTCTCGCTTTTCCCGCTCATGTCCAAACTTTACCAGTCGAGTGAGCAAATCATGCAGGCACTTTTCAAATCGGTGGGGTTTCTCCTGCTGCTTCACATACCGCTCATAGCTTTGCAAGCTATACATCAGCACATCGTGTTTGCCCGTTTGGTACTGGAGCAATAGGTTTAAGTTTAGCACCAGCCCATAAACATCCTGGCGGAACTGCCTTGGATGCTCGTTAAGGGCCCGGTTGTTCCACCTGGAGGCGAGGCGATATTTTCCCGCATAAAAGTAGGTCATGGCTATCCGGTAGGCGAAAATGGTCTTGTGGTGAGGCAGTAAGCGCCCTTCTTGTTTCTCCAGGATTTGTTCCAGTTCAGGGATCAGGGATAGGCCTCGGCTAACCTCGTCACCCTGTAGGTAAACGAGCATTTCTGTATCGTAGGAATTAATGATCTGGCGCTCAATGGTTTTAACCATTCCTTGTTTCAGGCGGAACCGCTCCGGAATTGTCCGGAGCTTCTCCAACGTGAGTTCAAACTCCCCATCCACCCGTTTCCATCCCACAAAAGAGCCCAGCAACAACCCCAGTTGATTGGCATATACATCCAGGTGTTCCTTCCGAAATTCTGCCTCCTGGTCTAGCAGTGCCACTGCGCTGGAAAGGAAATCATGAACCGCTCGAGCGTTCTGTTGAAGGGAAGAATTGAAGTAGTGAATCAAAAAAAAGTACAATTTTGCACGAAGGGAAAGTGCTTTGTCCACATTTTTAAGCAAATCATGGGTCATGATTTGTTCGATAGACTTCAAGTCTTCAGCTGTGCGGATATCCCCAAATCTACTAGCAAAGTGCCACACACGGGTGAGCATTTGTGCGTATTGGTTGTAATTGCCAAGTTGTTCAAGGATTTTTTGCTCTTCATCCCATAGGTTTTCCAGCTCATCCATGGTTTTTCGGGAAAGGCTATAAGCATCAAGCAAGGTCTTTTCCCACCGGATGACTTCGAGTAATTGCAGGAGGGCTTCACAGTTGAGGGCAAGCTTTCGGGCTTTTCTTAGCAGTTTGCCTGCATGCTGGTAAAGGCCCTTTGCATACAGCAACTCCACCTGATGAAGGAGCATTTTGAGTTGGGAATCAGCAGAATATTCTAAGTGGTACAGGTGAAGACTTTCCATCACCATGTGGTAGAGGTATACTTTTTCCGATGAAAGCCGGCCAATGAACTTCTCCCCTTTGAAAGCCGTCTTTATCGATTCTTCGTTGTAATCCGCCTGCTTGCTGATGGCATCAAACAATCGAACGTAGTTATTTTCTTTCCCAATCACATGCCTGGCTGCATGCAGCTTAAAATGACGTTTTTCACTTTTGGTGAGGGATTGGATCAGTTGATGAAGATCTGGGGAAGGCCGCATACGATTCAAACGATTTTGCAGAAAATCAGTTGAACTAAATATAGTAAACAAAAAGTGAGAAGCAATATAGACTTCAAGTATTAGGGCTGAATTAAGTTGAAGTCAGGTAAGTTAATTTTATACTTTTACCTTCGAGAAAAACGGCATCTGTATCTGGCTTTAAATTTTACACTATTCGCAACTCAAAGAAAAGAATGAAAATGCTCAATCGTTTTATCGTCCTTTCCTTCGCACTTATGTGCATGGGAAGTTCTCTTTTTGCCCAGGGCATTGAATTGTATGGCTTGTGGTATGAGCGTACCGGAGGTACAGGTTCCAATTTTACAGGTTACCAACACTTTGTACAAGTAAACCCGAACAATGGAAACGTTTCCTTATTGGATACCATTCCTGGTGCAAAGTATGTAGCTGTAGGTGCTTCCACTTTTGACCATAAAGGAAACAGGTTTATTTACTGGGGAATAGACGGTGCCAATACCCGTAGACTCTACACGATAGATGCTCCCACAGGAAACATGCTCAGTAACCCTGCTGTAAGCCAGAGGCCACCAATTGAGCTGGAGTTTGATATGAAGAATGGCAAAACTTATGGGCTACAATGGGATGCTACTCAGAACAAAGAATACTTTGTTGAAGTAAACTTACAAACAGGGGCTGTCACCAGGGTAAAAGACTTGCCTGGGGTACAAACGGTCATGATTGGCTCTTCTACCTTCAACTCAAATAATGGGACGTTCTATTTTGGGGGAGGTGATTTTAGTGGAAATATTCGCATGTACCGTGTGGATGCAGCCACCGGAAATATTCTGGGTAGCACGACATTTGCCAACAATGTGTTCGAATGGCAATATGATGTTACTGTGGACAAACTGTTCGGGCTCCACCGTTCAGCTATGGGCCAACCATTGGAAATTGTTGAATTGGATACTTTAAACGGACAGAAAACGTCGGTGATGACAATCCCCAGCATGTCGGGTAATTTTGCCGGTGTTGTAGTGGGTTCTTCCGTTTACGATCAGAATACCAGTACCTATATTTTTAGAGGGGTAAATGGAGTCAGCGCAGGTACAGATTCCATTCATTTTGTTCGTCCCGGGACACGGCAGCAATACGCGATCAGTCTGAATAAGAACGTCATTGAGATCAAGTGTGACAATACCACCTTCGCGAGTCGCTTTTATAACAATACTCAGACCAATAATGGGGGAATTATCAACGATATTGTGCTGTTCCGCAACATGGGCATCAGCTATATAAATGGAACAGCCATCAAATTGATTCTTCCAAGAAATATCAAGCAGGATCTGGGCAATGGAGGTAGCAGAGGAAAGCCTGGAAAAATAACCCTGTTTGACGCTCACGGTAAAGCTGTACGAACCGAGTCACGTTCCATCGAAGTGATAGACGCTGACCCCATTTCTATAGACAACTTACCCACTGGAATATACACCCTAAGGCTTGAGGCCGACAGTCATATGCTCATTTCTAAGTTCATCAAACAATAAATCCCTTTCCTAACTTCCTGATAGTTTTGCAAAATTAGTATAAGTGTGTAGATAAGAATGCGAAGCCACAGCCATGCTGTGGCTTCCGTTATTTTGAATATTAAACACCTGAAATCCTTAATCGTAATCCCATTTTAGGCTTAGATTGGAAGTAGACAGGTTGATTTCCGATTACCTGTCAAGCAGTTCATAGATTTCCATCTTGTTTCTCCCTTCGTAATCTTATGGAAATATGAAAATCCCTATATCTCACACAAACGATTTCACAAAAGTTTGGTTATACTGAATAGAAAGGGTGTTTTTCAGCAGAAGTGTAAGCCTCATGAATTAAGACAGGCTGGGTAAAAATAAATCCGGGTTACTGCTTTTCTCTGAAAAAATGACATCCGCACCTGATTTCAATATCTACCATTCAAAACAAAAATAACAATGCCCAAACGTATTACTTTTGTCGTGTTTTCGATGCTCTTAAGCATAGGAAGCACCCTCCAAGCACAAGGAATCGACCTGTACGGATTATGGTTTGAGAAAACCGGGGGTACCAATAGTACCAATTTAACGGGGTATCAACACCTTGTACAGGTCGACCCAAACAGTGGAACTATGAACTCATTGGATACCATCCCCGGAGCTAAATTTGTGGCCTTGGGAACTTCAACTTTTGACAACTCAGGAAATCGCTATGTGTACTGGGGGATAGATACCGGCGGCGTGGATCGCATCTACACCATTGATGCGCCCACGGGGAACATGCTTAGCAATCCCGCTTTTACTCAAAATCGCCCATTTGAGCTGGAATATGACCTTAAAACGGGTAAAACTTATGCAGTTGAATACGAAGGATCTACTCGATCATATTACATGTTAGAGGTAAATCTGTAAACAGGTGGAATAACTCGAATCAGTGTCCTGCAAGGAGTAAATTCGTTGAATTTAGGTACAGCTACCTTCAACTCGAACAATGGGACCTACTACTTTAGGGGGAGAGATTCGAATAATATCTTCAGTTTATTTCGGGTTGAAGCTGCTACGGGCACCATACTGGGTCAGGCTCCGATGCCGGATAATGTCAATGAATGGCAGTATGATGTGACAACAGATATACTCTACGGCCTCTATTCTCTAGGGAGGAATATGGGGATGACCTTTGTTGAAATAGATACCCTCACGGGAGTGCAAACCTTTATAGATTCAATTCCAGGTATCTCCGCAAGTTTTGGCAGCGTAATTCTGGGCTCTTCAGTGTATGACCAGAATACTTCCACCTATATCTTTCGGGGCAAAACTGGAAATAACCCTGGTGCAGATTCTATCCATTTCATCAGACCGGCTACCTTGCAGCAATATGCAGTGCAGCCAGACAAGAATGTGATAGAAATCGAATGTGACAATACCACCTTTGCGGCCAGGTTCTACAATAACACGCGCAATAACAATAATGGCGGGAATTTCTTCAATGACATTGTGCTATTTCGCAACCTGGGCATCAGTTATATAAAAGGTACAGCGATCAAGTTGATTCTTCCACGAAATATTAAGCAAGACCTCGGCACAAATGGCACCGGAGGAAAACCAGGAAAGATCACCGTATTTGACGCGCATGGAAGAGCTGTGCGACAAGAATCCCGTCGACTTGAAGTAATTGACGCTGATCCTATTTCTATTGATAATTTATCCGCTGGGATATACACCCTAAGGCTTGACGCTGGCAGGCATGTGCTCATTTCGAAATTCATCAAACGATGACTCCCTTCTCTTGCTTTGTTGAGGGCAATCAAAATTTGAACAGTATATAAACAGGAAACAGAAGCCACAGCATTGCTACGGCTTCTGTTTTTTGCTTTCTGTCTGTTGCCTAAAATCCCCGATAGTAATCCCGAAGGTAACGGGTGAGGTCGGAATAGATGGGCTTGGTAAATTCCACAAAAAGGGCCTGTGGGCTCGGGTCTGCCACCTCACGCCTGCGGCGTAAAATGCGCTGATCATCTCGGGTCAGTGCTCGTTTGTCCCCATTGAAAAAGCCCCATCCTTCACGCCAGGTAAAAGAACCGCCAAACTTTTTTTGACTCAGCACTGAACGACTATTGGCATCAAGGATTTGCATATCCAGTAGTCCACGGGAGTCTACCACCTTTTCAAACAGATGGACTTCAGCTTCCACCGTGCCATACACATCGCGGGTGACCGTTTCGCCATTTTCCTTTACATCCACGGTACCAAGCACCACGCTGTCACGGCTGCGCTTGTGGATACGTTCCCGTACCAGGGTTTGGCCGACAACAAAGTCATCAAACATCAACTGGACTACATGGTCAGGACTTTGCCGATAGGTCTGGGCATCCCTTGGGGTGATGAACTGGACGAAGGGGCTGATTCCACTGGTTTGAAGAAACTCATGCACCTGGTTTTCGAAAAATTCATTGGACAGCTTAAACGTCCGTGAATGCATGGGGATGGGTTCTACCTGGACGAAGACCGTTGCCATTTCTCGCGCCTGACGCATTTGCGCCTGTGCATCGCGGTAGGCAGGACGAATCTCATCTGCCCGCTGAAAATGGTAATACGCTTCCTTGGCAGATTCACGGGTGTTTTGCTCCAAAGACTGTTCCCCAAGTGTATATCGAACTTCTGCAGCTTTTAATTTGGCCTGTTCCAGTTGGCTACTGAAGTTTTTGGGATGGCGAACTGCCGATTGGGCCGCTGGGCTTCTCAGGATTTCGTCGTGGA
>JBCDIQ010000222.1:0-9533 GCA_039024295.1 Bacteroidota bacterium
ATTTTTTATCACAGCGGCTGGGTTGAAGGACTGAACCAGCCCTAGTAAAGACGCTTTGCTCCAATCTATTTTTTCCAATCGTTGAGGCACATTAAATCTGTCAAGTATCTGTGCACCGAAAACCCGCTCGGCATAGGTTCGAACGATTTTCTTAAAAAAAGTATTCGCCAGTGCATCTGATTCTATTGATGGAAATCCAAATGCATTCACGATCAGTTTATCGAGAACTTTTTCAGCTTCTATGGCCATTCGCTCGTTGTTTTCGATATCTGATCGAAATTTTGCGAGGGCTTTCTGATTGGATTCAAACCTTGCCCTGCTATCAATAGGACTAATTTTTTCAACCTCAGCTCGGATTGTTTTTGCTGAAGTAGATACCAGTAGCTCCTGGGTAATTTTTTCTGTCGTAGCCAGAGATGTCTGTGAGGCGATTTCTTCCCCGATTTGACGATATAATTCCAGGTTTTTAACTGTTTCCCATCTTTTCAACAGCTCCTTTTTATAGGCTGCTTTGCCTCTCCCCGAAAAGCGTTTGTTGGGAACCGTTTTACGGGTACTTGAGACCGGGTTGGCTTTGGAAGGTTTGTTTGAGGTACTCGCCTGGCTGTTAAATGGTTGGGGCCCATCAGCTAATGTGATATTTGATATGTTATCCAGGTTTTTCAAATTTTCTAAGCCCGCAAGTGAAGTAGGGGGCCGAGCAAGAATAGGATTGAGGGAGAGGCTTGGGTTCTTCACTTGGTATTCCAACTTCACAACTGCTACATCTTTGGAAACCTTTTGGTTTAAGCGGCTCCTTTCGACAAAGATTTGCTTCCACAGGGCATTCGAAATATTTTTGGTGGTCTTGTCAAAATATCGAACTATCTCTTTTCGCTCCTCCTTTCCCATTTGTTCGATCGCTACTGCCTGCATGCTGGCAGCCAGGTATTTGGCAATTTGGGTCTTGTTTTGTTCAACCCGTAGGTTGTATTCCTTTATTTGCAAATTGTACCCTTTTTGAAGAACCTGATCATTAGGATACTGGGAGAAAAATGAAAAGGAGGTCAAGACCAATAGCGCTATTGAAAGGCTTCTCACCTTGCCGTAAAATTTTACAAAGCCGGAGGCCAGCTTAAGGGTAGGAAGTTGAAGGTTCAAGATAAAAAGACCTATCAGGATAAGGGCGAATTGCCAATAAGAAAAGCCAAGCCATTTCTTTACCCATAAAGAAAGGTTCATTGGTAGTTCCTCAATTGCCCTAATCTCGTCAATTTCAGGCTGGTATATATTCATGCCATTAAGCACCAGCATAGCCAGGACAAGGATGCTTAGGCCGATTATGACCGGTAAAATGGTTTTTACGAGGGCTTTGAAAATCAAGTTTTGTGAACCTTGAACATAATTCCATGTGATAGCTCCCAGGGCAATCGTAGGAATAATGATGGTACTTGAATGAAAATCAGTTACAAAAAAAGCCAATGCTGCAATTGCCAAAAATGTAAATACCACAATTTTAGGCGAAAGCCCATTTTGTGTCCTAGCGGGATTTTTGCGGGTTTTATTCATGAAAGCAGGAAACTATGTATCCCTGAATAATATACCACCAAACTTTTTTATCTTGAAAATAAATTTGGTTAGTTGTAGAAGGGTATTTTCAAAACCTGTCATTCCAACGATGAGGCAACCTGTTCAAATGGAGCTTAAGGAAATAAAAAGGAGCATAGCCAAAGCTGACCTTGAGGTTGCAATTGAAGCATTATCTGTTCATGTTTCAGGAGTCCATGAAACGGAATACCTGACAATTTCTGCACGTTACCATATGTGGAAGAAGGAGAAGGATAGGGGAGATGACCCGCCTGTGGAGGTGCAGAACCAAATAATCTACAGTTTACTCGAGTTTATTTCTGAATTGGAAATAGACATAGCTGATGGGCTTCAACGCCAGGTATTGCAAGTACATAAAAAGTACGAAGGCGACCTGAAAAATGGATATGAATTGCTACAAGAGGTTAAATATGGAACTAACCCCGATAAATTAGACGATTTAATCCAATCCTATTCAGGGCGGTCTTCGCATGTATCTCGGGCGATAGTTAACCAAGAGGTACAGCGTGAAGATCTGGCCATCATGTTATCTAAACACATACGGCTTTACGAGCGGCTGTACAAATTGATGATCATCAATGTGGGGATTTTGGTCATCATTCTGGTCATTCTACCCTTTCTGGTTTCAAAAGGGTCTTTGATAGAACAGTTTCTTCATGAAGTCCAGGCAGATACTAATGGGGAAGACGACGATGACGGGGATTGATTGGTTTTGCCAAAAGGAGCTTTTTGAATTAACGCCAAGTTCAGCCCTTTTGCACAGGAATGGAAAGGGGGTAATGTAAGGCCACAATTTACCTCAGTGACCCCTCTGAATGTCAGTTTTATGTTTTGTAAAGTTGAATTAGCAGGTAGCTAATAATTCAATTTCCTAGGGTATCTCCTCAAAATATGAATAACAGAATCACTATCTGAAGTCAAGGCGATACAATCCATTTTCTCATCCTCTAATATTTGTAACTGGTATTTTCCTTCTCCCAGAAAACCTTGTGCCCGACCTGAAGCATGTACTTCTGGATTTATGGTAATGGTTAGGAAATTGTCATTAATCGTCCAATTCAAGGTATCTGGATATGAAAAGCGTTCAAAGCTCCCATCTCGAGAGAATTGGAATTTTTTACATGCATAAAATTTGATGGCAATATTCCCTTCATGGATTTCACACATGCTCCACTCTCCAATCAGGTACCTTTCCTCGCTGGACTGAATGTGATGATCAGTAGGTAAGGCAGGTGGTGAGCTGCAACTCAAAATGGCAAAAAGCATGATCACTGCAGAAATCAATGGTTTCATAAAAATCCCAGCTATGATCCTTAAAATATGAATTATCTCAGTATGAGGTGAGTTAAGTCGACTAAAAAAGTCCTCAAGCTAGAGGAGTTACATTCTCTAGCCCGAGGACCTCATATTTTTAAAGGGAAATCGTCTACTCCACCACCAGCTTTAATCCAGTAGAAGTGTTGCCATCCTTCACCTGGAGGTAATACATACCAGCCGCTAGGTCTCTGAAGTCCAACGTGGCCTCGTATCCATTGGTAAAAGCCGGTAGGCTGATTTGCTTCAAAACTTTCCCCGTTAAATCATGTAGGTGTAAGTCCAGCGCATTTGTAGAATTGCCTTGCGCAGAAAGTTGGAAAAGGCCTGCTCCTGGGTTAGGGGAAACCCTAAGTTGAAGTCCGCTTAACGTTTCTGTTACATCCGTGCGGACCACCACAATGGTTTGGCTGGAAGTGCTTTGGCCACAATCATTTGTAGCGGTAAGCGTAACGACATAGGTTCCATTCTGGGCGTAGGTGTGGAACGGATTGATAAGGCTGCTGGTATTACTATCTCCGAAGTCCCATTGGTAGAAAAAGGCAAATTGAGATTGGTTGATGAATTGCCAACCAAGTCCTCCGCCGTTAGGGGTAAATCCAGCAGTAGGTACACCCTGGTCAATTACAATGGTCTGGGTTTGGGTATCTGTCCCAGCGAAATTGGTCACCACTAGCTGAATCGTATATGTATCGATAGCTGCAAATTGTACTTGCGGGTTCTGAGACGCTGCATTGGTGCCGCCTACGAAGCCAAATGTGGCAGGTTGAATGTCCCATTGCCAGGCATTGGGGCCATCAGCAGATTGATCTGTTAGTGTAATGGGATCATTTACACAGATAAATCCAGGCCGTTGGAAGGCTGCTGTTGGTTTTTTTGCTGCACATTGAAACAAGGTGTCGGGCGAGGGGACTGCAAGCGTTCTTCGGCCAGCTAGACCACCGGTGGCATTCCTGGCGCGCACAGCAAACCAGTTCTCAACAGTAGGGTTAGTGCCCATCACATCGAAAGTTAACTGATTCGTTACACCCATAGAATCCATGTGTGTGGCCCCCAGCATAAATACCTCATACCCTGTAGCACCCGGTACGCTGTCCCATACCAAGCGGGTATAATTGGAGCACACCTGGGTAATGGCCAGGTTCCTGGGCGTCTCTACGATTGAGAATGCCTGGTTGCTTACGGCAGATTGACCCGCCTGGGTAACACGGATTCGGGCAAGACCGGTTACGTTGTTGGGAATCCTCCATCGGTACTGGCGCATGGTGTCCTGAACGGTAGCAACGTTATTCCAGGTGATACCATTGTCATCGCTGTACTCGATACGGAATGCCCCTGGTCGTGCTGGCGCATCCCACCTGATCCATTCTTGCTCTCCGGGAACAAATCCTTCTCCGCCGATAGGGTAGGTGACGGTAATCTGGTCAGGGATAAGTTGGTAAACCATCACATAGCCTTGGGGTCCCTGGGGAATAGCGGTCCCATTAACCCCGACGTTATAAATCCCTGCCATGGGAGAATTGATTACCACCTGCTCCATGTTATTCATGGTATCTCGTCCGGGAACAGCAGGGGCACTGAGAGCAGCTACACTGGGAGTTGGGTTTAAGACCAATGGTTGAAAGGAGGTGAACATGGGGTCTGTTACCCCAAAGTCGATGTCGTTGATCAGGATTTTGCCTGCCATAGGGGCTGCCGCAGGATCGTGCCAGTAAATCATAACCTTCAACTGGACCGTATTGGCAGGTACGGTGATGTTGTGAAGCTTTATCCCATTCTGGGCGATGGTGTCAAATACGTACCACCTATTGGTCAGGGCCTCATAAGATTTTCGTGCATTTACCCGCCCAAATCCAAAGCTATAATCCGGTCCTGGATTTCCTTTGTCATCTGCACCGTTGAGCATCAGGGCTTTCATAAGCGCAGAGGGAGGGTCCTGGTTCATGTTCAGGCTTCTATACGCCTGGATTAATTGGGCCATGACGCCAGAAATACCCGGAGCAGCGCCAGAAGTACCCCCAAAAGTCTGATAGGTATTGTTTTCGTCTGTAGATCGCTGATTTTGGCCGTTGGCCGCAATTTCAGGTTTGAGCCTGCCATCACGGGTAGGACCTCGGCTACTACTACCTTCCCTGGAGTCATCTGCGAATAAGTTGGCTACTGCAATGACATTTTTTCCAGCTTTATTGCCGCCCGTGATTGTCCCCCAGCCAGTACCGGCTCCATAGCTACAATTGGCCCTTCCGCTATTTCCTGCCGAAAAAATATGGATGAGGCCAGGATTTTGATAAATGTGGTTGTCGGCTGTTTGGGCAAAAGTGGTGTAGCCTGCATTGCAGCCATTTCCCAACGAGCTGGAGGTAAGCCTGACATTGTTGTTTTGATGGAGAGTAGGGGCATTATTCACAGCGTCCCATCCACGAAGTACGTATAACTCTGCACCAGTGGCCATGCCTGCCATGGTGGGGTCCAGGTTTCCCGCCCCCAGCATGATGCCCGCAACTCCATCTCCATGACCTCCATCACTGCCTGCGCGAAGCTGACTGTGATTCAGGCGGCCCTTAAAATCAATGTGCGCTCCCACAAATCCATCGTCTCCCATTGCCAGCGCAACGCCTTCTCCATCAAATTTTAATCCGTTGGGCAGTTGGCTGTTGAGAAAATTCGATCGGTGGAGGGTGCGTCCTGGAGTGTCCTCTATCACAGCAGGAGGATTGATAGGCTCCAGGTATTGAACAAAGGGGGTTGCAGCCAATTTCCAAAGGCTCTTTTTGGGGATACGTAGGTAAATGAGGTGGTTGAGGTCATAAAGACCAATTAGTTCGTATTCGAGTTCAATTAAGCGGGTTTGCACCCACTCAGGTGATAAATCGTCATGATATTTCATACCGACCAGGAGAAAGTCTCCATCAACTGCCCATTCAGGGTAATCTTGTCCAACAAGTCGAGGGTCTAGTTTGTAAGCTGCGGGAAGAGAGTGAAGCCCAACCGCCCCATAGGGTAAGAGTTCTTTCAGGAGAAACCCTTTGGGAATGGAGGCCAAATACGCCTGATGGGGAAGGTAATTTAGCAGGGTAATGCCTAGATTATGAATGCTGGTTTGTTCTTCCTGGGTTAACAGGTGATCGAATTGGACCAATCGATAATAAGAACCTTGTAAAACCTCATCAGCAGAAACCTTGGTTTCTAAGGCTTCCGTAATGTTGTGGGGAAAGGTGACGCCTCCTTGTTTGAGCAGGACTGTTTGTCCGCTGGCAAGAGAAACGTATATAAAAATACAAAATGTAGCAACAATATTTCGCATGGTGGATCAACTTTGGATGGCGATTTACAAAGTTAACGAAGTTGACCATTGATTTGTGTGCCCGTGCGCCAATTGCTGCTTTCTGATTTTGTTCAGGAAACAATTAAGCAGTATTGGATGAAATTACGTGATGGGTTCAATTAAATCTGGGGTATCATTTCTCACATTTCCAACTGCATTACCGACGGGAAAGGCTTTCATTAGTTCGGTAGGGTAGGGCTTAAGTAAAGCTTGTGCTGCCAATGAATCCAGGTTGGGGTCAAGCCATTTGACAGCATTAGAGCGGTTCAAAATAGCTGGCATTCGGTTGTGAATGGGTGCCATGAGTTCATTAGGCTCTGTGGTAATGATGGTGAAAGAGTATATATCTTCACCTTCCGAATTTCTCCACCTCGATGTCAAACCGGCAAAGGTGAACACTTCTTCTTCAGTCAATTTGATGCGAAAGGGTTGTTTGCCCTTCCCTTCTTTCTTCCATTCATAAAACCCATCTGCCATCACGAGGCACCTGCTGTGGGAAAGGGGGGATTTGAAAGCGGGTTTATCTGCCAAGGTTTCAGCTCTGGCATTTATCATTCGGTACCCAATCTTTAAATCTTTGGCCCAATGAGGAATCAATCCCCATCTATAGTACTGAATTTGTCCTGGAGTGTGCTGGGAAATTACCGGGCAGTATTGGGAGGGAGCAATGTTGAACCGGGGTTTCAATTCACGTATTGCCTGCTCAGTTAGGGCTATCTTTTCCTTATTCGGAGGTTGGGTGAGGGTATATCTGCCACACATATCGCTGCGATTTATTAGGTATACCTGGATGAAAGAAGAAAGTTGTTTTGCATACCCAATGAAAATGGTTGTGTTTTTAATTAAAAAATAATACGAAGTAAGAATTAAATTAATCTAGTGCTGTTTGTCGAAAATATTAATTATACATTTGCATAAAAATACATATTAATGAAACAAACATCTACCATTTTTTTATTTCTATTGATGCCTTTTATTGCCTCAAGGGGACAGAATACATTTTTTGTTTCTTTTGAGCTGATAAACGAGTTTTCAACTGTAAAGCAATATGTAGAGCAGAAGAAGGACTGGGCGGTTAGCTCGATTGAAGAAAATCAGTCCATAACCGTAAATGCACCTGAGGGGGATTGTAGCTATTTGTTCAACAGGGGCAAATTGTATCAGGTGGAAATGCAGAAGCTTTACAACAAGAAAAATGGCAAAAGGGCGTTAGAAGGCACTTGGGAATACCTGCGGGTAACGGGTGCTCAGGAGATAAGTACATTTGAAGAGGATGGCTGGAAAATCCAGACATATGCAAGAGCAAATCGAATTATTGAATTAAGCTTACGCCAAAAAGGAGGCATCACAGAACTCGGATTGATGGTGCAGTACATTCCTTTCGCTCCCATGGAGGATAAAAGCGAATTCGCCCATAAAGCCCGAGAGATGGAAACATTGCGCCAGGACGAGCAAAAATCCCACCAGGAATTTGTGATAGCTTATCGCGATTCTTTGATGGCTGTTCAAGCGCTGGTGGAGGCTGCACGCATCGAGGATTCTATTAGAATGGCCAAGCAGGCCATAGATATGTTCGTGGAAGAGGACCCACAAGAAAATGATGAAAGTCCCACAGAATTTCAGGCCACAAATAAACCTGCTCCTTCTAGCAGGCCCGCTGCACCAGCCCGTCAGTTCAATGATGAACTTCCTCCGATGGAAGACATGAGCCATCAGTTGTTTGCCGCTCCAGCGGAGGACACAACCTCTATTAAGGTGCCCATTACCGAAGCAGAACCTCAAGCGGAAGAACCAGCTTTTGGGGAGGAAAAGATTCCTGATTCAGCAGGTTTTGGTGAGGAGGTGCCCCTTAAAATGGAAAAGGCAGTAACAGATACTCCAGAAGTTGAGTCCCCTGTAGACGAAATTGAAGACTAGCCAACGCCTAGGCACCCTAAAGATTAGGCAAGAAATATATACTTCCTGTTATTCCGTTGACTGGGCGTACCTTCGGGTACGTCTTTTTTATGTTCCTAATAAGCTACTAAGAAGCAAGCCTAATAAGTTCCCTACTGCAAATCCTAAGACACCTGCTGTCATGCCGGAGGTAATGATTTCCCTGTTTTGCATCACCCGAGCAGCAGGGGCGACGAACACAGGACTCATGATGGCGGCCACTGAAGTGATCAAAGCAGTATCTGCATCAATTTTTAGCACTTTTGCGATTATCAAATGAAAGAAAATAGAACCATACATGCATACGGCCATAAACCCAAGCAGGCCACCGTCTTGGTTCAGGAGTAATTCCAGGTCAACAAGGCTGCCAACAGCGACGCAAAACACCAGCAACAGGTATTCTCCCGCTTCAAAACTGCCTTTTAGGGCCCTAATAGAGGGGAATAGGGCACCAGCAATTCCCAATAGGGTTACGCCGACGACAATTACCAACCCCTGTTGAGGGCCCTTTACGCCAAGGGTTTCTGCCGCAGCAAAGCATACTCCCAAGCAAGCTCCTGAGAGTAGTACGCTGTAGGCCACTCCCTTTATTGAGATGTCTGGGAGGGGAGTTGTAGAAGTACTTGAAGAATGAAGAGGCTGATAATGCGGAAGAAAAAGCTGTAGCAGCCTGTGTGCGATGGTAAATAAGAGAAGCAAATAGGGAACTGCAAGAACGATATCCACC
Source organism: Bacteroidota bacterium (assembly GCA_039024295.1). Classification (GTDB taxonomy): domain Bacteria; phylum Bacteroidota; class Bacteroidia; order J057; family J057; genus JBCDIQ01. The sequence goes on from JBCDIQ010000222.1 coordinate 8,889, forward strand.
ACTGTTGCCTGTGTAATTTGTTCGGGAGACATATCAAGTGCGACCCCGACCGCAGCCAGATTCGGTGTTCCGCCTGTATAGACCCCTACTGCCATACCGGCAAATTTGTCAGCACTTGAAATGGAATCACCTAAAAATGAGTAGGCTAGGGTAGTGCTAGCCACTGCCCCAATTACACAACCTAAAAAGGAAAGCAGGGTTTTGGGGGCAAGCTTGAGCCATTCAGGGATATTGGCAGAAAATAGGACAAGGGGAACCGCAAGGACCGCACTCACCTCCATAATGGTTTGGGCAAATTCTGTATTAAGATCGCCAAGTTGGCCAACAAGAAACCCTGCTGCATAGCAAAGTATCACAGGGCCCAGCCATTGAATCAGTTTGATCCGTTTCTCGGCAAATAAAAATACCAGCGGCAAGATGAAGTAGGCAAGAACTTGAATCCAAGTCATAGGTATCAATCAGGCTCAAAAATATAAGTTGTGTTACTTCACAGCAACCGAAAATGCCTTCAATCCTGTGGAGAGAGATAAACGAAGAATTAACTTAGAATTAAAACATAACATCGTTATTTACCTTGGAAACTGCTTTTGCAAGCAAAAATATGATAACTAGAGCCTCCGGGTCCGTTGAATAAGGATAAAATCC
>JBCDIQ010000223.1:0-9519 GCA_039024295.1 Bacteroidota bacterium
AGGCAAAGGCCAGATTTTTTTCCAATCTTGCGGGTAATCTCTCATATTGCCGTATGAAACTTTTTGAGGTATATCCTTTGTTTGACATTGAGCCTGTGAGGGGAGAGGGATGCCATGTGTGGGACAAAGAAGGCCGTAAATATTTGGATTTATACGGTGGGCATGCTGTGATATCCATTGGTCATTCTCACCCTCATTACATAAACCGAATCCAGCAACAACTGGGGGAATTGGGGTTTTATTCCAATTCAGTTAGAAATGGCTTGCAGGAAGAACTGGCACGAAAGCTTGGCCAGATGAGCGGGTGTGAGGACTATCAGTTATTTTTGGTTAACTCTGGTGCTGAGGCGGTAGAAAATGCGTTGAAACTAGCATCTTTTCACACAGGAAAATCGAGAATCGGTGCATTTTTTGGGAGTTTCCACGGGCGAACCTCAGCAGCCGTAGAGGTTACCTGTAACCCCAAAATCAGTGCACCACTGAACAGAAATGGGCATGTTAGCTGGCTAGGACTAAATGATTTAGCCGGAGTGGAGCAAACGCTTGCTAGCGGAGAGTTTGCAGCGATCATCATTGAAGGCATACAGGGAGTAGGGGGAATATATGTGCCCGACCCTGAATTTTTAGTTGGCTTAAAAGAGATATGCAAACGGCATGGAGCCTTGCTAATTTTGGATGAAGTACAGAGTGGCTTCGGGCGAAGTGGAGAGTTTTTTGCGTTTCAGCATGCAGATGTGGTTCCGGATATTATTACCATGGCTAAGGGGATGGGAAATGGATTTCCGGTTGGTGGTATCTTAATTCACCCCGATATTCAACCAAAATATGGAATGCTAGGTACCACTTTCGGAGGAAATCATTTGGCCTGTGCAGCTGTACTTGCTGTCTTGGAGGTGATTGAAGAGGAAAAACTCATTGAAAACGCGCGTGCCATTGGACAGGTACTTAAAGGTGAGCTTGTAGCCTTATTGGGAGAAGAGCCTATCAGGGGACATGGCCTGATGGTAGGTGTTTCACTTCCGGTCCCAGCGAAGCCAATCCGAAAGGCCTTACTATTTGAAGAAGGCATATTTACAGGTTCTGCCGCTCAGCCCAATGTGTTAAGGTTACTGCCTCCTTTGGGTATATCCAAGGAGGAAGTAGGTGCATTCATGCAAGCTCTGAGTCGTGTATTGGCTCATGAAGGAAGCAACTCCTGAGTAGCTTCCAATTGTTTGAAAGCAGTTTTCAGGAGCCTCTCGGTTTTTTGAATCCCTATTTGTAGCTGCTCGAGAGACGCCAGTTGTGAATTTCTTGCCATATGTTCAACTTCTTGGATCAAATCCATAAACCCTTCAATGTTCAGGTAGGAAACAGAACCTTTAAGCGTGTGTGCCCTCTCGGCCACCCCTTCGTAGTTTTCATAGCTTAACTCCTGCTGTAACTGCTCCAACAGGTCAAAGGTATTTTCTTGAATTTTGGTTATCAGGGTCTTTACGATCAGGGAATCTCCTTTCGCGATTTCTTGGATTCGGGAAAGGTCTATTTTTACCGGTTTGTGACCGTTGTAGCCCTGTTTAGCCGGAGAAATATTAGGAGAGACCTGAGAGGTTTCTGCTTCATCCGATGGATTATCAACCCGTTTTTTCAGGGAAATAATTTTTTCTTCCGGTAGATTATGGATGATTTTCTGGTGGAGGTTATTTAGCTCAAATGGTTTCGATACGTAGTCATTCATGCCCACCTTCAGACATTCATCATCCATGCCGGTAAATGCATTTGCAGTTAAGGCAATGATAGGAATATCCCGTTTTGGAGCGTTAAACTCGCTTCTGATTAACTCAGTAGCGCGGTACCCATCCATTTCTGGCATTTGCAGGTCCATTAACACCAAGTCATATTCATTATTTTTGAGCTTATTTATGGCCTTTTTACCATTATCCGCTATCTCAACTGTTACTCCCCAGTCTGATAGGATTGTGTGGGTAACCAGTTGATTGAGTTGGTTGTCCTCTACTACCAGAATATGAACGCCATCCAATGACCCTCGCGTGGGCATGTTCTGCTCAGAAAGGGCCAGATCCTTTAACTGCTTTTCACTGATGTCAAATGGCAGATAAAACCTGAAAGTTGATCCTACCCCTTGCTCACTTTCCACCCCAACTTTTCCCCCCTGCAGTTGTACCAGTCTCTCTACAATTGCCAAGCCTAGTCCTGTACCTCGGTAGTGATAAGCCTGGTGCGTCGTAACTTGCTGGAAACTTTCAAATATGGAGGAAAGCTGATCCGGGGGAATTCCAATACCAGTATCGGTTATTTCAAACTTCAAACAAGCCCTCTGGGAGTCACATTTATGAAGGGATACATAAACTTGAATATATCCTTCCTCTGTAAACTTGATGGCATTCCCGATCAAATTGAACAAAATTTGTTGCAACCTAACGGGATCTCCTGACACAACCTGTGGGAGTGCCTGATCTAGTCTTACCCGTAATTCAATTCCTTTGGCCTGAACTTTAGATTCAAGGATGTCTACAACAGAGCCAATTACATGCGGCACGCTAAAGTCTGCCTGATGAAAATCAATTTTTCCTGCTTCTATCTTAGACAGGTCTAATACGTCATTGACAACAGCCAGAAGGGTTTTCCCAGCAGATTCTATGGAGTGGAGGTATTCCAGTTGAGAAGGCAAAGGCGACCTTGACAACAAAATTCGGGTTAGCTGCAGGATTCCATTCAATGGAGTCCGGATTTCATGGCTGGTATTGGCCAGGAAATCTTGCTTCATCTTGGCTGACTGCTCAGCGAGTTCCTTCTTTCGTTCGAGGTCTTCTATTCGTTTAAACTCAGTCTTGTCTTGGAGGGTTCCTACAAGCCTGGGTTTACGACTCAAGGGATCAAATCCTTTTTTTCCTTGGAGCTGGACAAACAAGGTCTTTCCATTCAGTAAAATGCGATGGTCTAAAGAGGTCAAGGTCTCTGATTCAGATATGGCCATCATCACTTCCTTGACCACATCTACATCATCTGGATGGACTATGGCCAGGAAGTCTTGATAGGTATCCAGGGTTAAGTGCCGGGGATTGCCAAGAAGCCGATAGAGTTCAGGAGTACCGGTAAATTGATAACCATCTGAGGTTTCAACCATTTCCCATCCGCCCATCTTGGCGATTTTCTGGCTTTCAGTGAGCCTTTCCTGAGTCTGATACTGCTTGAGGGAGAAAGTTAGGCTTGTACCCAGTGTGTAGGCACTTATCTCTCCCTTTTCGATGAACCATTGGGCACCATAATCAATGGCTTTGTTTCCAAGGTTTTCATCTGGGTTACCTGAGGTTAAGACAATTACGGGAAACCCTTCAAACGCTCCTTCTTTCAGGCGTTGCATCGTTTCTTCCCAATCTGAATCAAGAAGGGAAAGGTCCAATAAAACAATGTGAATAGGAGGTTGGTGGGGATCACGCAGCCGCTTGAGGCCATCTTCCAACCTTGTATGGTGAAAAAGTTCGTAATCCCTGACATATTTACCTTCATCGAGGTAAAATTCTATCAGGCGTTTATCTGAGGGTTGATCCTCAAAAAGCAGAATATTGAATTGACCAATCACGAGCGGGAGATGGTTGGAGGATGAACGGTGTGTGACCAGAAACTTTCGATACTTTTTATTACTTCCACGAAATTGGAAATATCGGAAGGCTTTGTGATGTAACAGTTTGCGTGCAGCTCATAGCTGACCTGAATATCTTGTTCGGATTCTGAGGTAGTTAGAATAACCACAGGTATGCTTCGAGTAGAAGAGGCTCGATTTATCTCTTTTAGCACCTCGTGACCGTCTTTCTTGGGTAGATTAAGATCAAGGAAGATGAGGTCTGGAACAGGTGCTTCCTCAAAAGGAGGGCGTTGAAATAGATAGTCCAGTGCTTCTTCCCCGTCTTTAACGACAGATAGCTTATGTTGAAACCCGCCTTCAAGTAAGGCTTCTTGCGTCAACCGAACATCAACAGGGTTATCTTCAACGAGGAGTATTAACATGGACTTTGCAAAATTTCACGATAACTTCAGGCAAGTATCGATGCGCTCTTCGTGCATATGCAAGTTTACAAAACTGATGGACAAAAACTCAGGTAGATACCTTCTACTTTGGCCAAAACCTTTCATCCGCAAAATTCACAACAAATTATAAGTTTACTCCTTTCCATTGATTTAGGGGAATATATCCCTGAAAATCTTCGGAAAATACGTATGATGATGCATGCATACTTGCAGATTTTCTTACAATAGAGGATTAATATTTTCTTAAAAATTTCGACCTCCGTTTGATTTCTGTATGGCGGCGAACAATTTGGTTTCTGTATCATTAAGGCTCTCAGTGCTACGGCCTCCAGCAGCATGAAAGTGCCCACCTCCGTTGAACATTCTTGCCATATCAACAGCTGATACTTCCCCTATACTTCGGAAGCTCATCTTGATCAGGTCGTCTTTTTCAACCAAAAATATCGCAAGGTTGATCCCCTTCAAGGAAAGGGCATAATTCACAAATCCTTCTGTGTCACCAGTTCCTATCTGAAAATCAGTTACATCTTTTTTATTTAATGCAATATATGCAGTTCCATACTCTCGTAGGACTGTCAGGCGGTTATTCAAAACGTGTCCCAAGAGCCTTAGCCGCTTTTCAGATTCCTGGCTGAATAATTGCTCGTGGACAGTAGAAGTTTTAACCCCTATCTCCATGAGATGTGCCACAATTCTATGCACAGCTGGACTCGTGTTGGGATATCTAAATGACCCAGTATCTGTCATCATACCTGTATAAAGTGCAGTTCCTGCTGCAACATTTAGATGTTTCACAGCACCTAATTCTGAAATGATCCGGTAGATCATCTCTGCTGTGGAACTTGCATGATGATCCCAAAACCTGAGGTCATCGAAACCAGTTGGTGATTCGTGATGATCAACCATGATCTTGGTTCCGCCTGCTGCCTGAACGTCCTCTTCAAATTGCCCCAGCCGATGCAGGTCATTAAAATCCAGGCAGAAAATCAATTCGGCTGCCATGAAATGTTTTTTCGCTTCTTCAGGGTAAGCAGAGCCATCGTAGGTTACTCCTTCTACTGCTAACCAGGACAAATAATCTGGAATATCCGTTGGGCTGATAACATGTACCCTATGACCTTGAAGTGTCAAAAAATGATAGAGCCCCATACTGGACCCCAAGGCATCACCATCAGGTCGCATGTGCATGGTAATCACAATATTTTTGGGACTTTGCAGCAATGCTGCCAAGGAAGAAATATCTTTCATGATAAAATAAAGTAGGCGATATTGTATAATCGCTCAAAGGAAGTTAGTTTTGTGTCAAAATTCAGCATTAATCCCGTCATGAGCAACATTACGTTAACCATCATCAAGCCTGACGCCGTAGGTAACGGCCACACTGGAAAAATCATCGATCACATTGTCAGTGCTGGCTTTAAGGTCAGGGCCATGAAGATGATCCACATGAATGACCGGGAAGCCGGGGGATTCTATGATGTACACCGGGAGCGTCCTTTCTTCAATGACCTGGTTTCTTTTATGACCAGTGGGCCTTGTGTACCGATGGTGCTCGAAAAGGAAAATGCCGTCGCAGATTTTCGTGCCCTCATTGGTGCGACCAATCCTCAGGAAGCTGCCGATGGAACCATTCGTAAATTATATGCCAGTTCTATTGAGGCGAATGCCATCCATGGATCTGACTCTGATGAAAATGCACACATAGAAGCAAGCTACTTTTTCTCTAAGCTCGAAACATTCTAGTAGCACGAAACAGTTAGAAGGATATGATCTCCTTCTGACTTAAGAATTATTTGACCACCTATCTGGAAAGAGAAGCCCATTCAAATTGAGTGGGTTTTTCTCATTTTGGGAACGGCTTTCTCACATCGAGAAAATTAGCATAAAAGAAACTTTTGTAAAAAACTGATAGAGAGTAGGTTGAAATTTTTTGGCATGTCGGTACATAGTTTGAACAGATATAGTGTTGTTAAGATACACCCAACCTGTTCAGCCAACAGCCATGAAAAACCTAACCATCCTAACCTCCATTTGTATTGCCGTATTCCTTACTGCATGTGACCAAGACAAACTTGCTCAGCTTGATGAGGCCAATCGCCAGCTCAACCAAAGAATGGGGCAGCAAGATTCTTTGTTGAATGAGTTTATGATGGATTTCAATGTGTTTGCAGAAAACCTTAAGATGGTTTCCGCAGATGAATATGCGGTGGAAGCTTCTCTAGAAGAGGACGACCTTTCAGAAGATCGCCGAGATGAGGTATTTGAGCGTTTGTATCGGATAGATACTTTGTTGGTAGAAAATCAGCGTATCATAGATGAGTTAAACGCTCGTGCGGATGAGGCACAAGGTTCTAGCAAAAAGTTTAAAGGAGTTGTGCGACGGTTGCGGTCGCAACTGACCGAGAAGAAGGAGCACCTTGCTGAAATGCAAACATCTCTGGACGACCTAATGCTTACAGCTGATAACCTGACCAATCGGGCAGATACCCTTGAAAGCCGTAGGCAGTATTTGTACACCACGCGTGGTCAGCAACGCGGCCAGTTAGAAGCCCAGGCGAAGACCCTTGAAATGCAGGAGGAGCAATTGGAACATCAAGACAAAACGTTGCACACTGCCTACTTTGTGGTAGGCTCTACCAAAGAACTCGAAAAGTCACAGGTAATTGATCGAAGCGGTGGCTTCCTAGGAATTGGCCGCAGTGCTGCGTTAAAAGATGAGTTTGCTGCTCAAGCATTCCAACCGGTTGACATTCGTGAGCTTTCAGAAATCCCTGTGAATACCAAAAAGGTGAAACTACTCACAGCTCATCCTTCAAGTTCCTACACCCTCAACAGCGACGAGAAGGGAAAAACAATTGCCTCCATTGAAATAACTGATCCTGAGGCCTTTTGGCAAGGTACGCGTTACCTCGTCATTGCCACGGACTGATCTGATAGAAGAATTTAGCGTTAGCGAGTGCAAGCTTAACCATCGTTCTTTCCAAAGCTGAACTGAATGTATCTGCGCCTTCAGTGCCGGTTGGTCTTAGTGCCAACCGGTCTTTTTGTTTTACAGGGTTTTGGCAAACTCGATCAGTTTGACCTCCAATTCTTCGGAGGTGAGGGCAAGGCCGTCAAAAATGAAGCTTTTTGGAACGTCACGGTAGAAGGTCAAGGCATATCGGACCTTATTCTCCTTGTGAAATATTAGGGTGGTAAAATAGGACGCTGAGTAAATCACTGCCTTGTCTCCCACTTCTTTCACTTCTCTGGTAGGAATCATTTTTCCTTTATTGGGGCCCGCAGGAACGGCCATAGAACCCTGTTCAATTCTGCTATTTATCAAAAGCTCTAGGTCATCGGAGCCATTCTTATTATACCTTACATCTACATACAAGAAATCTACGGATTCCTCTTCTTCTGATAATTCGGTTGTTGCAAATACACATATGTTATCCGATCCGGTAGATTTTGTAGGCGTAATTTTCCCAGGATCAAGGGCTAGGACGGCAGCTAGCTCATCAATTGCTATCAGTTCGCACGGGTTCTGGGAGCTCGTTTGTAAAATAGCTTTTTGAGGGGCGGGAGCTGATGCTGTACTTTTTACTTCAGGCTGAGGATCATTTCCACAAGCGATAGCAGACAGGGTAATAAGTACGTAGAAGGTAAGGGTTTTCATTGTTTTGGAACTTACGGTAGGGAATACGGTCAGGAATGATTGCCATACCACCCATAACCTGAAATTTGTCTGCCGATTGGTACCTTTGGTAGGCTAATGGTCAACATGATTGTGGAAAAAAGAGGTCCGTCACTCCCGACTTGGGGTTCTACAGGAGAGCCTTGATAATTCCGTATCTTTCGAACTAACCTATTGCCACATGGAAATCTCAACAGTCAACCTGGGTCAAAAATTGAATGCATTTGCTGAGCATTGGAGTCCCAAAATCATTGGAGAGCTTAATGGTCAGCACGTAAAAGTGGCCAAGCTCAAAGGAGAATTCGTCATGCACCACCACGAGCATGAAGATGAATTATTCCTGGTGCTGGAAGGCGTCCTATTCATGGAATTGGAAGACCAAACCCTAGAAATCCATCCCGGTGAATTTGTCATCATCCCCAAAGGCGTTTCTCACAAACCTGTTGCCCCCGAAGAGGTGAGTGTGCTGCTGTTTGAGCCAGCTTCCACCCTCAACACAGGCAATGAGGTAAATGAGCACACAGTCCTTAATCCCGAAAAGCTATGAAAAGGGGGTGGAGGTTATGCATTCAGCTACTCTGTTTATTGGGGGGATACTCCCCATTCTTCCTTCATGCGCAGGTTAAGTATGAACGGGAGTATCGGCTAAATGTCAACAAGGTTCCCGATGGAGCAACGGCTTTCATGGCCAATGCTGGCTTTTCTGGTAAGATTAAATGGTACAAAGAAGAGGCGTTGGATCGGACTTCTATCGAAGCAAAAGTGCGGCATCAGGGACGGTGGTACAGCATAGAGTTTGATGATTCCAGCACATTGGAAGACATCGAAATCCTCATAAACTGGGAAGACATCCCCGCTTCCACTCGTGATAGCATTGATGCTTACCTTAGCGAAAACTACTCCAAGTATGCCTTTCGGAGGATACAGGTGCAATACACAGGCTCGCCAGAGGAGCTTCAAAAGGTATTGGAGTGGAAGACCCCTCCCAGTGGGGTAACCGTTCGATATGAGCTGGTCGCAAAGGTGCAAACTGAAAAAGGCTTTGGACTCAAGGAGTTTTTGTTTGCTGAGAATGGACAATTGGAGCATGTTGCCACTATTCTATTGCGAAGAACTGATAACCTGGAATATTGATGAGGTATTTATTGGTAGCAGCCATACTGGTATTGGGTACCTGTTCATTACATGCTCAAGGTAGCTATTCGCTGGGGATGATGCCTGTATTGAACCTCAACCACAAATATGAAAATGGCTGGCGGCTGAACCTCAAGCTGGAATCGCGCCAAAGGTTCCTCCAGGGCGAGTTTCAAAACGAAGGGGAAGCAGATTACGAGTACGTGCTAACGGATCTGGCCGCACTGGGAGCCAAAAAGGTCGGGCTGTCGAGCACCCTAGCTGGAGGGTATTTGATCCGTTTCCGAGATCATGGCTTTGTTCACCGATTAATCCAGCAATACTCTGTGGTACAGGAACCAAGGGGGCTACGCCTTGTCCACAGGATTGTAACCGACCAGACCTTTCAGGAAAATAGTACACCGGAGTTGCGGTTGAGGTACCGGTTCACCCTTGAACTTCCCCTAAGTGGCCAAACGGTGAACCCTGGTGAAGCCTATTTCAAAATTAACCATGAATACCTCAATGCGCTGGAGGCAGATATCTATGGCCTTGAGGTCCGGTGGATTCCCTTGCTGGGATTTTTATTTACGGACACAAACAAACTTGAGGGAGGAGTAGATTACCGCTTGGATGATTTTCTGGAGGGTCCGGGAAGAAATCGCTTTTGGGTAAATGTGGCTTGGTATGTGGCGTTTTAG
>JBCDIQ010000224.1:0-9489 GCA_039024295.1 Bacteroidota bacterium
AAATCCACAGTTAAATCCCGATACCCTATCGAACCTTGGGAGGATTTTGATTTCTCCTTTTTTATTGATGAACCCCCATTTGTTATCTTCACAAAAACTTGCAAGTCCTTCTGAAAAATGCCATAGTTTTTCAAATTTTGGATTGATAACAATCTCTCCTTCTTTATTATAAGCCCCCCATTTTTTATCATGAGCCTGAACGATATACATTCCATCTGATATCAATCCGATAGTTCTGTACAAAGGAGGAATAATAGTGTCACCTGAGGTATTTAATCTCCCTTGCCCAGATCCAGTTTCTATTGAGCCTGGATACAATTCCCAATGCCAAAGATATTTACTGTAGATTTCCTTTTCATATTCTGGTGTGTCCCCTAGTTGATCAATTAAGATTTTTTCACCTTCAAAAGTCCAAACAGGTGCATATTTAAAAAGAAAGGGATAGCAGGTTTCATAAATAAACGGGATGACAACTTTTCCGCTTTTATCAATGTATCCGCAACTATCATTTACGTATGCATCAGAAAGACCATTCGTGAAACCAGCACTTTCACCATCATAAATAAAGCCAATGACCGTATCTCCTTCGGCATTGATATATCCAAACTTTTGATTGCCGACAAGCGCAAGACCTTCGTCGAAAGAATCGACTTCAGTGTAAACGGGTTCGATAATTACTTTTCCCGACTTGTTAATGAATCCCCATTTTTCACCGATTTTTACTTTGAAAAGACCTTCCCCTGCATAATAAATTAAGTCATAAATTGGCTTTACAACCATTTTCCCTTTTGCATTAATTAATCCGTAATTTTCGTCTTGCTTGATCACCGCGAATTTCTTCGTGACACATGACGACAAATAGAATAGTAAGAAAATTGAAAATAGGAACCTCATCATTATTCAGCAGTTTGTTGTTGGTAACTAGCTCTACCAATCGATTACTATTCTACTATTTTTCTGCTAACCACCCAAGCTATTTCTTCGCTCTATGAAGCCCCTCAAAAGAAAAAACTACGGCAGCATTCCCCATCTTTCCAGCAGCAAGCTGGGGGAGAAGGATTACTACATTGGAGAGGGGCAGGAACGAATCCTTACCCAGAAAAAACGCGACCGACACGACACGATTTTGGTATTTGAGAAGTACGACGGATCGAATGTGGGCGTGGCAAAAAAAGACGGGAAGATATTCGCCTTAACGCGAGCTGGATATGTGGCAACCACGAGTCCGTATAGGCAGCACAATGTATTTGCCAGGTGGGTGGAACGTAGGCAGGATTTATTTCAGAATCTGTTACAGGAGGGAGAAAGGCTAACAGGAGAATGGCTCATTCAGGCACATGGGCTGGTGTATCACATTGAGCAGGAGCCCATTGTATTTTTTGATTATTTCAATGCTGAGAATGAACGGCAGCCGTTTCATGTCCTTCAGCAGATGGAGTTGCCCCTGCCCAGGCTGTTGCATGAAGGGGATGCGGTAGGTGTGGAGGCATTGAAACCCAAGCTGAACCTGAAAACGCCATCTATTCGCAGTGAAGAAAACCCCGAAGGCATGGTCTACCGGGTGGAAAGAAAGGGAAAGGTTGATTTTTTGGCCAAATGGGTACGAAAGGACTTTGAGCCGGGAAAATATTGCATTGGAATTGAAGAGGACGACTTGACATGGAACCTGTCAGCCGATTTATGATAGCCAAGGTTGGCTGACAATTAGCCGCTTGGTTTGGGCAGGAACAGGTTCGTTGCTAGCGGTTATTCCCTGAATTTTCGCTTTCACCGTGTTCGCTCATGGCCTTCGTATATACCAGCAGGCGATCCAGGTAAATCATGATTAATTGGGTCAATGGCAATGCGATGATCGTGCCGGTGAACCCCCCAAAAACGTAAATCCACAGGCTAAAAGACAGCAGGGTAATTGCCGGATTCATGGCATTTACACTTTTCATGATGTTACTGAAATAGACGGTTTCTTCTAAAATCGAGATCACCAGGTACAGGCATACAACAATCCCCAAAAATAACCAGATGCTTGTCCCTTGTTCAACGGATAGCACCCAGCATCCAATCACTGTCAATGGCAGGCTCAAATAATGGAAATGAGCAGCATAGGAGAGGATGCCTATGATTACTCCTAGGATGAGAGCACCCGGAAGGCCCATCAGGTTAAAGACAATGATAGCTAGGAGGGCATTGATCAGGACAATTTGCCCCCTTTGCCTGAAATAGGTCGGGAAAACGGACAAAAAGTCCTTCCATAGACCCAGTGCGTCAGCATTATTCCGTTGGATGAAGCCTGCGTACTTTTCATACTTTTTTTCAAAATACCCATACGAATACATGACCAGGACGGTGTAGGCGATGAAATACATGAGCATGCCCAAGACACTCCATGACTCAGTGGTGGGGGTTTCCTCAGCAGTAGGTTCTGCTGAGAACAGGGAATACACGCTTTCAATCGCGGTTGCCAAACTCTCCTGCCCTTCAGGTGAAGATGAGGTGTCTATGCTTTCAAGTCGCTCCTGAATCACTTCATGGTTATAGTTCGCTTCCACAAAGCTTGAAACCTGATTTTTTATTTGATCAAGCGTTGCTTGGTGCTCTTCAGAAAAAACTTCAATTGCATTTACCAACCGGTTCGTGTCCTTGGCAATGTGCCCTCCGAGAAAAAGGAAGGTAATACCGAAGAGCGCCACTACAGCTATCCAAAATATGGTGACCGCGAGGTTTCGGTTTTTGATCTGTTGCTGGATTTTTAGGATTACAGGGTTTAATACATGTGCCACCAGGACGGCCAACACAAAAGGGATGACAATTTCTCCTATCAACAGCAATAAAATGACAATTGCAGCAATTGATCCTGCTGCAATAAGGTAGCCTGTACTTTTTTGAGATAGCTTCACTTCCTGTTTCCTGGGAGTATGTAGAATTTGTTCCTCAATGTAAGGAGATTTTCTGCCTTCTTCATTAACGGGGATGGCAAGCTTTCAGGTTAGTTCAGCCTTACTCCATTCAAGTCCCTCCAAGAGGGCCTTTTCACTGATGAGCCACTCGTTATCCTCATTTTCAAAAGAGGTAGCATGCAAGCGTATTTGTTTATCAAGGGTGGACCTGCTCACGTTGTATCCACGGATTTGATTGGTAGAGGCCATTCGAACCTTATAGCCCAGTTTTGTTCTGCGGATAATCAGCCCTGCCAGGTATTCGTCGCTAAGGTCAAAAGGGACAAATACCTCCTGCCCATTTGGCGTGGTTCGTATGCTTTCCATCCAGTAGTCTATCAGCTGGGTGGCACCCATGGCTAAAACGGAGGAGGTGTTATTCTGTTGCTCAATTGCTGAAACGTCCATCTCCAGAAAATCTGGTAAATAGTAGCTGTCGGCTATTCTCAGGCAACTGGGCATCGCATCGATTTTTAAGAATACATCCTGGTGGCCGGTTCCCAGTTTATCAATAAAGAGCCGTATCATATTGGTTTGATGGAGTGAATTGGGGATTTCCTATTTGTCTAATTGCAATTCTTTTTGAACCACCAGGCCTGCCTCCCAATCATACGTTTCTACATAGAAGTTTCCAAGGGTATCCTGGTGGATGAATCCTTCAAATAGACATTCGTCTTCACTGGGATACATTTGCCATTCGCCTATTGAAAAACTTCCTATCTGCTTCCATTGATTATTCTTGAGGGAAAATATTCGGCAGGTATTCAAATTCGACCAATCTGCCCAATCGAGTACCAGGGATATTTCGTCTGCTCCATCTCCGTTGATATCTCCTTCATTCTTTAACCAGCACAACCCGAATAGCTGTCCACCATGAGCCATGTGTAAGTTTGGTATTTCATCATCATTACTTTGGAGGTAAACTTTGGGGTGACTGCTAACGGCCAACGAAACTAGTGAATCGTATTCAATTTTATCAGGGTCAGGAAGCTCAATCTCAGCATGAGAGGTTGAATGTACATACCTCTCCTTCAGGCTCTCAGGCTTTCCATCTCCATTGAAATCACCAGTTATCCTTAACTTTTCCCTTATTACCTGCTCTTTTGTTGCAGTGCTTTCACTAGCCTGGGTATCAGGTTCGTATTTACTTATGCTTATCAAAAGAAGGGAAATCAATAAGAGCAGGGCTTTCATTTCTGGCTAATTTTGAGTTCTGTTGCACATACGATTGATCTAGGGAAATTGGAACGCACAAGTACTTCCCTTCCAGTTACTCCTGTTGCAACCAGTGAAATTTCTCTTCTTTCCAATAGACAAAACCTCCTCCACAAGCTTCTGAAACATGCATGAACATGGCTTCATAGGGCAGCGTCACCTTTTCGTTTGCCGGAACCTCTTCGAAATCTCGAAAATCATCTACATAATTTGACCACAATACTTCCCCCCTTGTTACGGATTCGAACACCCCGATCCAATCATAATCATTCATTTCAAACGCGGTATTATGGGGCCCCATGATCAAGGGTTGGTCCTTTTTCCCATAGTTGATGAACCCCACTTTGATGCGTTGTTCGGCATCCTGCACCAATACAGCGAGGTCTTCCGTTCCATCACCAAAGAAATCTCCCCTGATGTGGTATTGGAGCCTGTCCCGAACAATGGTATAGCCCTTGAATAAAGGAAATCGGTCGATTTTACGTTGGAGCTGCTGAACGTGAAGGTCCTTAGAGATGAGGTAGCCTGAAAAGACATAACCCTCTTTAAATTCAGAGATACGTGTGGGGAAATTTTCAAATTGAACTTTGACCCATTCTCCGCGAATCGTGTCTGTACCATCAATGATGATTTGCTCGACCCCTGTTCTCTCTAATACCTCAATCGGCTTGCCATATGGCAATTTTCCTATTCTTTTCCCTTGGCTTCTTGGGGCATCACGTAGAATAAGTCCATTTCTGGCCGTGACTTCAAAGGTAGTCTGGGCCGACAGGGAAATGGTACAGGCCGATGCTAGTATTAGGAGGAGCAAGTATTTCATGTCTTGAGGGCTAGATTATTCATCCGTGCAATTCCAATCACGGCTGAGGGTAAAGTTCACAGGCTGTGTATTTGAAGACCCTGCAATTAACCGTGATCCTATCTTCTGTGACCCACTTTCGTTTATGTTGATAAAACCGACCTTTGAAGGTAAAGGTGGGTTCAAGGGAATTGTACGTCAAATCAAAGGGATTGGCTGTTTTTTCATTTTCCGGTTCAATGAGGATGAATACAGAATCCATAGGGATTTCATCCTTGGTTCCCAGACATACTTCATACTGCTGGATGTTCTCCTTGGTTGCCCATTGAGGGCATGGACAAAGCATTCCGTAGTAGGTCAGTTTTAGATTTAGGGTTTCTTCTTTTAATTGTAAGGATGCTGGAGCAGTTTTAATCATCTCTCGACGGTTGAATTGAGGTTCGGAACACCCAACCCAGGTAACCAAGGCTATTAGAAAAAGACATAATCTGATTGTGTTCGGTTCTGGACGTTTAACCATTTATTAAAAACAATTTTATGCTTTGCCAAAGTATTGCTCTTTCAGTTTTAGAACTTCATCATCATACATTTCCGTATACCCATATTTCTCTGCCAGGTTGAGATCTTCCCTAGCCAATTCTGGTTCCGACATAGCTAAATAAACCAATGCCCTGTTCTTATACGCAAAGGAATTGCCTTTGTCTAATTGGATAGAATTGTTGATTTTTTCCAGGGCTAACTCCAGTTTACCCAGCTTAAAATAGGCAAATCCCAGGTTATCATGCGGAAAGGCAAATTCAGGGTCCAGGGTAATGGCTTCCTGAAAATCCCCTATTGATTCCACATACCGACCTTGTTCCAATTTGGTAAAGCCGATATTATTGTAAACTGCCGGATCATTAGGGGAGAAATCTGCAACCTTTTGGTAACAAGCCAATGCCTGATCATATTCACCCTGTTCGCTTAGGGTAAACCCCTTCCCAAAATAGGCAGAAAGGCTTGTTGGGTTTATTTCAAGTGCCCTGTCATAAGCGATAATGGCTTTTTGATATTTTTTACGATGACTCTGAATATCCCCCAGCAAAAGAAGAGATTCGAATAGTAAAAATGAGCTGTTTAGTTCCAGGATACGCTTTAAGTAACGCAATGCCTGATCCATTTCCCTTTCAGCATGGAACCTTAGGGCAATTTGATACAAGTCATCTATGTAGGCATTTCTGTGTTGCCGGATAGGAGTAATTTTCATGTATCGGTGGTTCCACTGATCAAACCCCATTTCTTTTTGAATAACTTTCTGCTTCGCTTTTTTAATGGGATTTTGGAGATCTCCCTTTTCCTGAAAGAAATGAACAATATCTTCGAATAAGACGCCTTCTTTTAACAGGATTTCTGAGGCTTCATTAGGGAAGGTGGTCAAGCCCAACAATAAATAGATCCCATTGTTGTGGTGATAATTATCTACCTGACAGTACCATTCACTGTTTTCAAGAACTGCTTGAAATTCAATGGTGGTGGGGACATCAATTTGCCCTTCATCCATCTCTAGATGATGCGCATTTTTTAGGTAGGCATAAGACAACCTTCGAATCTTTTCCAGCTCCAATGTTTCCAGGAAGGGGGTTGATGTGTTGGTGGTATTCACCAGACCCAGTAACAAACAGACCGGATCGATATAGCCCAGTTGTTGGGCAATGGATTCAAGTCGGCTTTGTACGAAAATCTCAGCGTAGTCACTCATTCTAGAGGAGATGGCAGGTTAGTAATGATGGCTATTTTCTAATTCCGATATTAGCAAAATAGATCAGCAATAGCTAAACGCACCATAGGTAACTTAGTAGATTTTAGCTTGCAATAGCATAGGCATTACCTAAATAACCACTTGGATTTTTGGATAAAAATGATGCACCATCTCACCCCTAATGCTCATGCTTCAACTCATACTGGCTGATGTCCTGGGTTCTGCTTTGGTCGTTTACCTCTTTAACGGCCGTTAGCATCTCATTTAAATCTTCACGATCGTAGATCTTATCTTTTCTGATGACCGTGGTCACTGATTGTGTGTTTGAAATATCTTCAAGGGGATTCTGGTCCAGCAGGACCAAATCCGCCTCAAATCCTTTGGCCACAATTCCCCTGTTCATGTTCATCCGCTGAGCGGGGATACTGGTGGCCGAGCGCAAAATATCACTGGGCTGCATGCCACAACGGTTCATGCTTGTCAATTCTGCATGCAAGGAAAATCCAGGCACAGCTGCAGATACATTCGCATCCGTTCCCGCCATGATCGTCACCCCATTTTCATGAAATAGCCTTAGCAGAAGCTGGTTGGCTTTTACATAGGTGTCAAAATAGGCCAAGTCTTCCGCCCTTTCTGTTTCGTCCTCATCTGAGAGGGTGAGGTAGCGGTTTACCTCTGGTAGCCAGCCTAGTGCTCCTTTTGCAATAAAAGAGCCTTCGGCTATGCCGGGATTTACATATTCCAGTGGCACCTCCTCCAAAATATCATGGATATCCCCCATTTGTCTCGGGATACTTTCCATGAGCCATAGCGTCGTCACAACGGATATGTCCAGTTCTACCAGCTTCTGGGCAATCTGTGGAGCACGCTGTGCCACCAGCTTGAGAAATGCTTCCTTATTTTGGCTATTGACCCGCCCAAATTCTCGGTTGAGTTGCTTCACGAATTCCTCCAGGTGGGAGACTTCGGTTTGATTGGAAGTCCAGAGCTTATCCAGCCGCGTAGCAAGGGGAAAGTGCCCGATGACAGGCATGCCCAATTCCTTTGCCGATGCATTTACGGCTAGGTAGTTTTCTTCATCCAGAAATGAACCAATTTTCACGGCATCATATCCTTTGGTTTGCAGGTCCTTCACCACCTCAATTGCCTCATTAGGCTCCGTTTGAATGATGTCGCCCTGCGTCCAGCGTAGAAATGCCCCCGCAAAAAAATCTTTGCTCTGTAATTTGGTGGAAGCTACAAACAGATTAGGGCCCGGCCTTTTTCCTGATGTGATTTCAGCTCGCCAATCCAGGTGGTGGTCGCTGCCTTTTAATTCTCGGACAGTGGTTATGCCATTTGCCAGGTACAGCAACAGGTCATTGGGACTTTGCCACAGGTGGATATGGGAATCAATCAATCCTGGGATCAGGAACTTGCCCGTTCCATTGACAATGCGGCTTTCCTTGGGAGCCGGAATTGATTCTCCAATGGTGTCAATGATGCCTTCCCGGATGTGTACGGTCCTATTAGGGAGCATGGAGTCTGCCCGTTGAGAAAGCACATTCACGTTTTCAATGACGATGATCTTTTCTGCTTTCTGCATGTGGAGGGAGATGTCAATTTGTTTGACCATGCCTCCGTACATCTTTTCCAGTTCTCGATTTACAAATAGGACGCTTGTAACGCTAAGCACTAAGGCGGTTACCAGCAATCTTTTGCCCCAGGTAAGGAGGGTGTTGATCTTGATCATGCCTTGCAAAAATTTGAGGTTGGTTTTGCAAAGGTGGAGGTTGCAACGAAAACCTACCTGTCACATTTGTGACAAAGTTTATTTGACAGATATCCTCTTCCTGATCCGGCTCAAGGACTGCCGCTCGATCCCGAGAAAGGAGGAAAGGTGGGTTAAACTGACCCGGTTCATCAGATCGGCATGCTCAGAGATGAACTTCAAGTACCGTTCTTCGGCGGTCAGAAACAGGAAACTTTCGATTCGATCGTTGAAGGTAGTAAGGGTACGCTCAGCCATGATCCGGCCGTATAATTGGCCATTTTGGAAGGTCTCATAGCTCTCTTGGATGACCTCGTAGGGAACAGTAACAATCACCGTTGGTTCCAGGCATTGAAAGTAATACTTGGTCGGTATTTGCCTGATGAACGCCGGGTAGTCGGTCACATAGGCGGTTTCTTTGATGAACCCTGTCGTGATGTCATTCCCTTTTTCATTGATGTAATACCTGCGAACCAGCCCCTTGCACACAAATCCCAATTCTTTTTGGGTTTCACCCCCTTCCAAGAAATATTCCCGTTTTCCTAACTCATAAATACTTAGACTTGCCCGAACGATGGCTAGGTCTTCGGTCCTTAGGTGTGCCAGGTGCTTCAGGTAGAATTGAACATGTTTTTCATGCGCTTCATTCATAGGGAAAAATCGTCATATGAGATTGGAAGGTAGTGATTGGGGGGGATAATGTAAAATAAGGACCTTGCACGTAAATATTCACCCTCATTTCTTCTTTATCTCATTGAGATGAATCCCTGCAATCTTGTGGTTACCAGGTTCTCCCAAATACGTCAAACTTAGATACAAATCCCTTTCATCAGTCTCTGCTATAAAATTAATGGTTATCAGTGCTCCGTAGTCTGGCCGAATGAAAAAGGCATGCTTAAATATTCGGTAATTTGCATTTCCCCTCATGGAATCCGCTAAAGAGAGCATTTCATTAGATTGTTCCTCTGTTGCTGCACTTTTAAAAATATCTGTTGAGCCTCTGTAGATTTCCTCGAACTTTTCCTGGTAAAACAAGTCAAAAAAATCTGCACTC
>JBCDIQ010000225.1:0-9473 GCA_039024295.1 Bacteroidota bacterium
GTCGCATTATTTTAGTTTCTAATATACGAAATAGTGAGAGAATAGGGTTTGGATGAGCTTTTAATCCTTTTTACAAATACCTTAAGAGTAGAACCCCCGCTTATTTGTCTCTAATATCCGCTCGTTAAAAATAACAGCAGTCCAGTCAATCAAGAAGGGCAGCTCTTCTAGTTTCCTTTCGTAAGGATCTGGTTCGTCAATTCCACAAATGGATACGGTTCCATTCTGGAAATACAAGATGAGGTCGGAAAGGAATTGTTGGCCATTGCCAAACTCCTTTTTCACCAATTCTACCCTTTCCAATTCCTGGTTAATGAAAGGTTGCCAGTTTGCTGAGTTGTTCATTTCCTTAATTTCAGCCCACTCATCCTCAAACACTTTATTTGGTTTTTTATCTGAAAAGGTAAATACGGGACCATCCGCTTGTTCTACCCAAATCCAATTGACCCACACACCATTTGCAAGCTCAATCATGACAGCCGTATCACATAAGTCATATCCCTGAAACGTGAGCATGCCTGAAGGATGGTTAACCTGCCCATATAATACCCTGATAATAGGAGAGTTAATTTCTATCGGAGTGGAGCGAATATTCTTCTTGAACTTATAAATAAATTCAGGTCGTCCTGAGCTATTTACCTCAACCGATTGATTCGAAGAGGTATCTTCAAGCACTTCTCTTGGTTCCGAACTAGAAATAACCAGCCAAGTGATGATTAACAAAAAGATGATGAGGAAGGCAACGATCTGCATAGCGAGGTAGAAGATACGAATCAGTAGGCTTTCAGCTGACTTGGACTCCGAGGATCTACTGGCATTTATATTGAGATGCTGAGCTACCTACGGAAAGAATTTATAAATATCCTTGCGGTGAAGAACCCTGAGGAAGATGACTGCATTCCCATCTACCTCAAAACCAATTCGATACTCGCCTAGCCTAATTCTGTAATAGCCCTCGAATCCCTTTATCTTTTTCACTCCTTTTAGCTCCTGTAAGTCATTTAAATCAGCAACCTCCTCGATTTTTTCAGCTATCTGTTTGCGTATTTTAGGAAGCCTGATCTTTTTAACATCCTTTTCAAAGGACCTATCAATCTTAATTTCCATCTTTTAATTGCTTCAGGAAATCCTTATTATCAACATATTCGCCTGTTTTACCCTCTTTCATGGCAAAACCAAGACCTAAATCTTCCAATTCTTCTTGATTAAGAACGTGGGTTTTGATCCCTATTTTCTTTGCCAAAGCAATCAGTAGGTTAAGGTCTGATTCTGATTTACCTGAAAAAATCACGTTTACCATTTGTGCTAATTTTAATCCAATTTACTGATTTGTGGTTTAATAATGAAGCAACCTAGTGGCCTCAATCCCCCATAAAAATAAACCCATCAATTAGAGGCTCTCGAAGAGCACCTCCGTTAAAATCGAACCAACCCACCAGCCCAAATTCAGATTTGATCAGCAGGTGTCTCAAGGAACCATATACTTCTTCGGTGTTTCCTAAAACGATCTCAATCTCATAGCCTTTGGGCAAGGAAGCGACTTTTTTGGTGTAATTCTGATCGGAGAATATGCTGATGGGATAGTTCAACCTCCCCTTAGCTCCTATGTAATAAGCAGGTTG
The DNA here is from genome assembly GCA_039024295.1 of Bacteroidota bacterium. Lineage (GTDB taxonomy): Bacteria > Bacteroidota > Bacteroidia > J057 > J057 > JBCDIQ01. The sequence goes on from JBCDIQ010000225.1 coordinate 1,623, forward strand.
GGCTACCTCTCGATAGGTATTATCCGACAGGATAAACTTGCGCTTTTTATCAAAATAGGAATTTGAACTCCCTTCTATGTAAAGCGTACTCCCCTTGATATGGAACGTGTTGCCGCCCTCTGCAAAGATAACCCTTCCCTGATGAATCGCAATGAACGTAGGGTCCGCACTCGGGCCTTCAGAAAAATGAAATTCGATCAGGGAATTACCACTCCGTTTCCATGTCCCCAGGAAAATGGTAGGCTCCCCATAGTCAAAGCAGTCCTGGGGTTCATCACACCACTTATTTACATACTGAAAATTCTCAGAGTTAGGGTAGCCAAATTGTATCCCAATACCTCCACTCCCTACCTCCTCGTAAATCAAGTCGGTAAATCGAAATTGTCCCTGAACAAGGTTCACCATCAGGCACAAACAGATCGTAATTAGCTGCTTCATCTTCCAATTGCTTTTGATTGTAAGATGCTAATTACTAGATAAGGATGCCAATAGGAATTCTCCTCCCCTACCGCGTCAAATACATATTCCGCTCATTGTACGCCTTCACAAAAAAGGGGTCCTGCAGGTCTTTGATAAAATAGATGGATTCACCGGTAGATTTCATCTCTGGGCCTAAGGCCTTGTCTACATTCGGGAATTTGTTGAAGGAGAAGACAGGTACCTTAATGGCATAGCCGCGCAGCTTGGGCCGGAAGGTGAAGTCTTTCAACTTATGGGTGCCTAGCATGAGCTTGGTGGCGTAGTTTACATAAGGGATCTCGTGTGCCTTGGCAATGAAGGGCACCGTACGGGAAGCCCGGGGATTGGCCTCGATTACGTATACCTTGTCTCCTTTGATGGCAAACTGGATGTTGATGAGGCCTTTTATCTGCATGGCCAGGGCCAGCTTGCGGGTATAGGTCTCCATCTGCTCCAATACTTCGGGGCTCAGGTCAAACGGGGGGAGGACGGCAGTGGAATCTCCGGAGTGGATGCCAGCCGGTTCAATGTGCTCCATCATGCCCACGATCTGAACGTCTTCCCCATCGCAAAGGGCGTCCACCTCCGTTTCGATGCCGCCGTCCAGGAAGTGGTCCACCAGTACTTTGTTGCCGTCCACATCTCCCAGGATGCTGATCACATGGCGGGTGAGTTCATCGTCGTTGATGACGATCCGCATTTTCTGGCCGCCCAATACGTAAGAAGGACGCACCAGTACCGGATAATTTACCTTTTTGGCAATTTCAATAGCTTCCTCTGCATTTTCAGCCACGCCAAAGTCTGGATATGGGATATCCAGGTCACGGAGCAATTCAGAGAAACGTCCCCTATCCTCAGCCATGTCCATCATGTCGAAGCTGGTACCCAGAATGGGAATGCCGTAGCGGTGTAGCTTTTCAGAAAGCTTCAGGGCCGTTTGGCCTCCTAACTGCACAATAACCCCTTCGGGCTGTTCGTGCTGGATGATGTCGTAGATATGCTCCCAGAAAACTGGCTCAAAGTAAAGCTTATCCGCAATGTTGAAGTCGGTGGATACGGTCTCAGGGTTGCAGTTGATCATGATGGTCTCATAGCCCATCTCTTTGGCTGCCAGTACCCCATGTACGCAGCAGTAGTCAAACTCGATCCCCTGGCCGATCCGGTTTGGACCCGCGCCAAAGATGACTACCTTCTTCTTGTCAGAAACCACAGATTCGTTTTCGTCATCGAAGGAGGAGTAGTAATAAGGTGTCAACGCCTCAAATTCGGCTGCGCAGGTATCCACAAGCTTGTACACCCGCTTGATGTCCATGTCGATCCGCTTTTGGTAAACTTCACTCTCCAGGCAACGAAGCAGGTGGGCAATCTGACGATCCGCATAGCCATTCTTCTTGGCTTCCAGCAGCACGTCACGCGGAATATCATTCAGCGAATGACGGGAAATTTCTTTTTCTAGGGCCACGAGGTATTCAATTTCCCGTAAATACCAGGGGTCAATTTTGGTTGCCTCGAAAATGGCGTTAAGGGGCACGCCCAGGTGCATGGCATCTTTGATGTGGAAAATGCGGTCCCAGGAGGGATGACGCAAGCTTTCCATGATCCCTTCCAGGTCAAGTAGTTCCTTGCCATCGGCACCCATGCCGTTCCGCTTGAGTTCCAGCGACTGACACGCTTTTTGCAACGCCTCGTTAAACGAACGGCCGATGCCCATCACCTCCCCTACTGCTTTCATCTGCAATCCCAAATGAGGATCAGCCCCCTGGAATTTGGCGAAGTTCCAACGAGGAATTTTCACGATCACATAGTCCAGGCTCGGCTCAAAGAAGGCCGAAGTATTCTTGGTGATCTGGTTAGGGAGTTCGTCCAGACGGTATCCTACAGCCAGTTTGGCTGCGATTCGCGCAATCGGGTAACCAGTAGCTTTAGAAGCCAGGGCGGAAGATCGAGACACCCGTGGGTTGATCTCAATCACGATCATACGCCCGTTTTCGGGGTTGATGGAAAACTGAACGTTACATCCGCCAGAGAATTCTCCCAATGCATCCATTACCTGAAAGGCACCATCCCGCATCTGCTGCAATTGGGTGTCTGGCAGGGTCATGGCCGGAGCCACGGTAATCGAATCTCCTGTGTGGATTCCCGTAGGATCCAGGTTTTCGACCGAGCAAATCACAATCTTATTCCCTGCGCCATCCCGCATTACCTCCAACTCGTACTCCTTCCACCCAAAAATACTTTCCTCCACCAGCACCTGGTGAATAGGGCTGGCTTGCAACCCACGCTTCAGCAACACATCGAAATCTTTTTCATCCTCCACAAACGCACCGCCTGTACCACCCAAGGTGTAGGAAGGGCGAATCACCAATGGAAAACCAATTCGCTGGGCAATTTCTTTCCCTTTCAGGAAAGAGTTTGCAATCTCCGATTTAGGTACGTCCTGCCCAATTTCCGTCATCAGTTGACGAAATACCTCCCGGTCCTCCGCTTTTTGGATGGCATCAATGTTTGCCCCAATGATTTTTACGCCAAACTTCTCCCAGATACCTGCCCGCTGGCATTCCATGCACAGGTTAAGGCCGGTCTGCCCCCCCATAGTAGGCAATACCGCATCAATTTTCTGCTTTTCCAGGATCTTGATGACAGATTCCTTCTCCAAAGGCAATAGATACACATCATCTGCTGTCACCGGGTCGGTCATGATGGTGGCAGGGTTAGAATTGATCAAAGCTACCCGGATGCCTTCTTCTTTGAGGGCAAGAGACGCCTGAGAACCGGAATAATCGAATTCGCAGGCCTGACCGATGATAATGGGACCGCTACCGATGATGAGGACTGACTTAATGGAGGGATCGAGGGGCATGATTGCGCGTTTTGGGAGTATAATGGCTCACAAAATCACCTTAATGTGAACCCTAAAATTCGCGCAAAGTTAGCCGAAATTGGTGGAAGGGAAAAATAGAATTAATAGGTTACAGGCAATAGGCGTTAGGTTTTAGGAGATAGGTTTTAAGGAACAGGTATTAGGTGTGAGATTTTAGGGATTAGGTGTTAGGCCCAATGTGGGTAAAAAATTGGGGATAACCTTTCCCCAGGTTCGTTGATTATGTAATTGTTGGATTTAGAAACTGTCTTGATGTTGGCTTTTGAAAGAGAAAATCGAATTTTGGGGTTCTGGCAAGCCTCTTTTCGCGAAGAACCCCGAGAATCGGGGTTTTGAGCGGAAAAGGTGATGTCCAGGTTCCAAAAAGGTGATTTTCTTCTCAATTAGGCATTTCAAGACAGTTTCTTAACGTACCTTCGCACAAAGCATCCTCTACTCCATGGAATTTTTTCATCTAACTTCCTTTATCCTGATGATTTCGGCAGGATTCGGGTTTTTGAACCAAAAAACCCTGAAGCTTCCGACCGGAATTGCCTTAATGCTCACAGGCCTGCTCATCTCTTTGATGGTGATCGCCCTAAAAGGGATTTCAAATGGATTTTCTGAAGCCATCACTGCCCAAATAGTCAATTTAGACTTTTCAGGTATTGTGTTGGAAGTAATGTTGTCTTTCCTCCTATTTGCGGGAGCCTTGCATACCGATCTGGGAAAATTAGCAAAGGTCAAGTGGACCATTCTTTCTTTCGCTACCCTCGGGGTCATGATTTCCACCTTTACCATTGGATTCCTCATGTATTTTGCGTTGGAATTGGCTGGACAAGGCATTGACCTGATTTATTGCCTGCTGTTTGGTGCCCTCATCTCTCCGACCGACCCTATCGCCGTGATGAGTATTTTGAAGAAAGCGGGGGTTCCAAAAGAAATTGAGATTAAAATTACAGGAGAATCATTGTTTAATGATGGAATTGGCGTGGTGGTATTTCTTTCCCTCTTCGAAATAGCTCGGCAAGGTACCGAGAATGTGGGGGCGGGTTATGTAGTCGGCTTGCTAGCACAGGAGGTTATCGGCGGAATCGTGCTGGGACTGCTCTTTGGGTATGTGGCCTATCACATGCTAAAAAACCTGGACGAATACCGGACAGAGGTGCTAATCACCTTGGCGGTTGCCACTGGAGGATACTCTACCGCTATTGCCTTTCATGTCTCCGGCCCACTGGTTGTCGTAGTCGCCGGACTGTTTATCGGTAATTCCAGTGAGAGAGGTGCCATGTCTCAAGTCACTCAAGATTACATCAACAAATTCTGGGAAATACTCGATGAAGCCCTCAACGCCATCCTGTTTGTATTGATCGGCTTAGAACTTCTCGTGGTAAAAATGACCCTCACTTACTTGCTCATTGGATTATTTGCAGCAGTTGTTTCTGTGGTCATTCGCTACCTGGCTTTGAGCATTCCCAGCAGTGTTTTTGGACTGAAGAAAACCTTTGAGTCTTATACCCTTCCCATCATGACTTGGGGAGGCCTGCGAGGCGGTATTTCCATAGCGTTGGCCCTTTCCCTCACAGCCGATATGGAGAAAGAAATGATTCTGGCAGCAACGTATGTAGTTGTGCTTTGCTCCTTGCTTATTCAGGGGCTTTCTCTAGAAGGGGTGGTAAAACGCCTCATGCGGGAAGAAAAAGAGAAGGAAAAACCCGCTGCAAGTGCGGCCTAGTGCTCTCACCCATTTTTCCTAACTTCGCCCCGATGTCAAAAAAGCGAATAGACATTGGCGACCTCGTGCTATTTGGAACGGTAAGCCTCGTTGGCTTTCTGCTGTTTTTAGGAGCCCCTCCCCTATTCGATTGGGACGAAATCAACTTTGCGGAGTCAGCTCGGGAAATGCTGGTGACCGGAAATTATTTTCAGGTCCAGGTGAATTACCAGCCCTTTTGGGAAAAGCCCCCGCTATTTTTCTGGTTGCAGGCATTATGTATGCAGGTGTTTGGGGTGGGGGAATTTGCCGCCCGCATACCCAATGCCCTGATTGGGATGGCAACGGTGCTCACCTTGTACGTGCAAGGGTGCCGCCTGAAAAACCCCATTCTCGGCAGATTGCTGGCTGGATTATACCTCGGTACCCTGTTGCCAGTCATTTATTTCAAGTCGGGTATTATTGATCCGACGTTCAACTATTTCATCTTCCTGGGATTGATCACCATCTGGCAATTTGACCAAAAATGGATCACCTCTCCTGAGGAGGCTAAACAGGATGCCGCGCCTTGGGCGGCTGGTTTCTGGATTGGACTGGCTACCCTTACGAAAGGTCCTGTCGCCCTGCTCATGGTGCTGCTGATTTATGGGGTGTACAAATTATGGGTAGACAAACTCCGGCTTCCCTGGCTTGCCGCAGGTAAATTTCTCCTGGCGTGGTTGATCCTGGTAGGCAGTTGGTATGGCCTTGAAACCCTCATTCACGGTCCCTGGTTCATCGAGCAATTCATTGAATACCAGCTCGGGTTATTTAGCCAACCAGTGGCCAGTCATGGGCAGCCGTTTTACTACCATTTTGTGGTATTCCTGCTGGGCTGTTTTCCTATTTCGGCCTTCACCTTTCGGGGGATGTTCGTCAAGCTGGAAGACACCCGACTCCAGCGGTTCATGACGGTGTGGTTTTGGGTGGTCATGGTGGTATTCTCCCTCGCTACGACTAAAATTGTCCACTACAGCTCACTGCTCTATTTTCCGGCGGTATTCCTATCCGCTTTGTACGTGTACCAATTGCTGAAAGACAAAGCAGGCCTGAAATGGGAAAGCTACGTGCTATATGGAGTGGGCATGTTGCTTTGGGGACTGTTGCCCAGTTTATTGAATGTGGTGGTGAATCAACTGGACCTCCTCCTCCCTTACCTCGACGGCACTGCCCGGGAAGCCATCAAAATAGAAGTTGCCTGGACGGGATGGGAATGGATCTGGGGTGCTATATTCTTGTTAGGCATGGGCTGGAACCTCCGCCAGTTGGTCCAGGGGAAATACATTACCTTTGTGTACCTCCAATTGGTGCTGTGCCTGCTATTTGTAAACGGCATGTACAAAACCGTGGTCCCAAAAGTGGCGGTATACACCCAAGGTCCTCCCCAGGAGTTTTTCAGCCAATTTGTCGGACAGGATGTGTACCTCTTCCCTGCGGGCTACAAAAGCTACCTGCCCTATTTCTACGGCCGGATCAAACCCCACACCCACCCGGAAGGACACAGCAAAGAATGGCTCGCCAATGGGCAAATTGATAAGGCGGTGTATGCGGCTGCCCCCATTTCTGTTACCAAAAAAAGCTGGTTCAAGAAGAAGTATGCTAACCTGGAACGCCTATATGAAAAGGGAGGCTTTGTATTTTTTCAGCGGAAGCTGGGGGTGAGGTTGAGGGCGGGGGAGTGAACGGGGCACTTCAAAGGCAAAGCTTGGTAGCCTACAGGATTTTTAGGATATTTAGAGGAATTCTTAACCGATGGGGCACATAACTCTTTCTTGCGCGTTGCTATTGTTCACAAGGATTTAAGGAAGATCAGATTGTAGAGGAAAGTATATACAGTAGTTGCTCACTTTTCAGGGATGCTAAAAAATCTGAAAGAAATAAGATAACCACATGGTAAATTCTCGGACCATATTTACGTTGCTTATTCTGGTCATTTCAGGGGTCAACACAGGTTGCAAACGCGATTATTTCACCAGTATTGAAGGGGTAGAAATTGAAGGCATTCTGGCGTATGATGAAGCTGGTTCCGCTCCGACGGAATTTTTGCAGGAGGACATCCTTCTGGGGGCCAACTTTGAAATGAGTAGGACTTCTGTAGACCTATTTCAGAGGGTGGATGAATTAACCATTTTGAACCCAGTAGTTGAAGAGCAAATCCAATTGACATCCAACAGGGATTTTTTTACAGCAACCGACACCATTCTGGCGGGGGAAAATTTGGTGGAATACTTCTCTTTCGTGCAACTGCAACGAGCATTCATGTTATTCTGTAATTTCAGGGCAAATGCTGAATTTTTAAATGAATCAGGCTATTATTGGATGTATGCAGAATTTGGATTATCGGATCAAATTAACGTTTCAGACTCATGCTTAGTGAAAATAAACTTTTGACAGGGTTTCGTTATTTCATCATATTTGCATCCTTTTTATTCGTCTGTTGTGAAAATTGTGAGGATTATCCTAAAAGGTATTTCCCTGAATTATTCCCAATAAGACCGGGAGCTGCCAACGATTTGGGCACACCTCAGATAGTAGATGGAGATACCCTATTGCTTGGCATAGGCACAGGGTTTACCGAATGCCAAACACCTGGGCAAGACGAACTGCTTATAACGGAGACTCAATTATTTTCAGATCGTAGCTTGATCCATCAATCAGATACGATCCCCGCTGGAACAAACCTGCTGAATGAAGACAAAATTAAGTCCTACGTCAGCATAATGAAAAATGAAGATTCTTTTACGGGTCTCTACCAATACATAGTCACCCTGGAGAGGAA
>JBCDIQ010000226.1:0-9439 GCA_039024295.1 Bacteroidota bacterium
ATTTCCTGTGAGCAAGACGATTGTAGCGTAAGTGATACCGGTGATCCAGGAGGGATCTTTGTAAAGTTTACATGACAGTATATTGAACGAGGACCTGTTTTTTGGAGATACCTCGCCCTACAACCTAGACGCCATTTTCTTCGTGTTCAATTTTGGATTTAATGATTATATATTCCCTGTTGAAGGTCGATATTTCGAGATTGCAGGATTATACCCAGCTGATAAAGACGACTATATATTTGACATCATTTATAATGGTGCGTCGTTGGGCACCTTGCAAATTGCCCATGAATTTAGCTCATACGATGAGTGTGACATTGATAATAGCATCAACCCTGGTCTACGTTTTCTTTTTAACGAAGAACTGATCTGTTCAGAATGTTTAAGGGACTCTACCTATAAAATTTGGATGTAAAGAGAAAAACCTTGCCAAGGTTTCCCCGGCAAGGTTAATTCACGAGTTTACTAGCAAGTCCTACCGCTGACGCGAAGCGTAGTCAAATACCTTCCGCATAAGCGCAGTAGTCCGCTTAACCGGGTCTTTGCGGATTTTGGCTTCCTCCTCGGCCACTTTTAGGAAAAGCCCATCCATAGCTTTATTGGTCGCATATTTCACCAAATCTGTTTCCACCTTTTTGTTGGTGAGGGGAATCGCGTTGTACTTCTTGGTAATGTCTGTCCATAGGTTTGTTACGCCCACTTGGTCCAGGGTGCCCTTCACCTCAGGCGCAAACGCATTGTACAACTGAGTAGAAGTTCGGGCCTTAAAGTAATTGGTAGCTGCATTTTCGCCTCCAAGCAAAATGTTTTTCACATCGTTGAAGGTCATACCAGTAATGGCATTCTTAAAAATGGGCACAGCCTTTTTGACTGCTTTTTCAGCACCTTCATTCAGCTTGGCTTCAAAATCATCTACCAATTTTCCCAAGCCAATGTCCCTAAGGGTGTTGGCCGCAAATTGTGCTTCTGGAGGAAAGGGAATGCGCACTTGCGGGTTGTTCAGGAAGCCCCCGGAGGCCCCCAAAACGTTCACAGAACGTACCACTCCCGCAGAAAGGGCATCCTTCATGCCCCCGGACATCTCGGACAAGGAGGGCTCAGTACTGGTAGTTCCCACCCCTTGGGCAGCTTCGTATACTGCGTCACAGCCAGCGGCAAATAGGGCTGCGGCTAACGCCAGGATTAAAAAGATTTTTTTCATCATCATGTTTTTGTATGAAATTTAGGGTCTGTCTTCTGGCCCCTCAAATTATTTGTGCTACACAAATAGCCAGAGGCACCTAACTTCTCTTGCATGCAAAATAACCTTCCCGTGAAAAGATTTCACAACAAAGTTCAAATCGGTTGTGTAGGTCTGCTATTACTGTCGCTGATTTCCTGTCAGGGGCAGCCACACAATCACGAAAACTCCCACAAAAATCACGCATTCACCAATGCCCTCATAACGGAAAGTAGCCCCTACCTGCTGCAACATGCCCATAACCCGGTCAATTGGCGGCCCTGGCAACAGGATGCTTTCAAGCAAGCACAACAAGAAGGCAAACTGGTCATCATCAGTGTGGGCTATTCAGCTTGCCATTGGTGCCATGTCATGGAGCATGAATCGTTTGAAGATACGGCCGTGGCCCGCAGGATGAACACCCATTTTGTTTCCATCAAAGTGGACCGGGAAGAACGTCCCGATGTGGACGACATCTACATGAATGCCTGTCACCTGATGAACCAGCGCGGTTGCGGCTGGCCCCTCAATGCCATCGCTTTACCTGACGGGCGGCCCATATTCGCTGGCACGTATTTCCCCAAAGATCAATGGCTCAATATTCTACAGCAGGTGCATGGCGTGTATAAAAATGATCCCAGCCGGGCAGCAAGAATTGCGGATCAGGTCGCACAGGGCATTCGCAGCATTGAGGAAATCAGCCTGAATGAGACAGAAGCTACCTTTACAGCTAAACAGGCAGCAACCGCCTACCGCAACTTCATTGTTCAATTGGACATGAAGAAAGGGGGTGGGAAGGGGGCTCCCAAGTTTCCCATGCCCCAAAACTACAAATACCTGCTCCGGTATCATCATTTGTACAAGGATGAAAAGGCATTAAAAGGCGTCACTTCCATTCTGAACAACATGGCCTTTGGCGGAATTTATGACCACCTGGGAGGCGGTTTTGCGAGGTATAGCACCGATGCAGACTGGCTGGTTCCACACTTCGAAAAAATGCTGTATGACAATGCGCAGCTCGTCAGTTTATACGCTGAAGCGTTTCGACTTACCCAAAATCCGTTGTACAAACAAGTGATAGAAGAAACCCTGGAATTTGTTGGTCGAGAACTCACCGACGAAAATGGAGGGTTTTACTCCTCTCTGGATGCGGACTCCGAAGGGGAAGAAGGGAAATACTATGTGTGGACTGCCGCAGAGATTACAGAGGCACTGGGCGAAAAAGCTGCAGCCCTGTTTATTCCTTATTACGAAATCAGAGAAAGGGGAAACTGGGAAGCAAGCAAAAATATCATCCATCGAAGGGCTACGGATAAGGAAGTGGCCGATAAGCTGGGAGTTTCAGTAGAGAAGCTGCGAAATTCCATCGAAAAAAGTAAAAGCATCCTGCACAAGATACAATGGGAACGTGAACACCCCGGACTGGATGATAAGATCATTACTGCCTGGAATGCCCTCATGCTGCGGGGGTATGTAGATGCCTATCGCGCATTGGAGGATGAAGCTTACCTGGAGGCAGCCACAAAAAATGCCCAATTTATCCTGGAAAATTGTATGTCTGAAGACAGCCGGCTCTCCCGGATTCATAAGGATGGCAGATCAACCATCAATGCATTTTTGGATGACTATGCCTTGACCGCACAAGCCTTTATCAGCTTGTATCAAGTTACATTTGAGGAAAAATGGCTATTCCAGGCTCAAAAACTGGCTGAATATGCCCGTAAGCACTTTTTTGAAGCTAAAACCGGAATGTTTTACTACACCTCGGACCAGGACGCGCCCCTCATTGCCCGAAAAACCCCTACCAGCGACAATGTCATTCCGGGAGCTAATTCGACCATGGCACGCGTGCTATCCGACCTTGGGCTATACTTTTACCAAGATGATTATCAGCAGATGGCCAGGCAAATGCTTCATAATGTCATGGATGAGGTAAGCCAAAAACCTGCCTTTTACACCAATTGGGCTACCCTCCACCTGGACATGATTTCTACGCCTTACGAGGTGGCCATTACCGGGAAGGATTGGGAAAAGAAGCGGAAAGAATTGGATGCGTACTTTTTGCCCAATATTCGTTTGCTGGGAGGCAAATCAGAAGGAAAGCTAGAACTCCTCACCAACAAACTCATCAAGGGTCAAACGACCATTTACGTTTGTCAGAATAAAATTTGTAAACTTCCGGCAACCGAGGTGAGCAAGGCCCTGAAGCTAATGCTACCGTCAGTACCCTGATTTTTCAATCGGGTGCCAACCAACCCTGAATTTCTTATATTCGCATATGCTCAAGCTCCCCTATGGCCGGTCTGATTTTGCTTCACTAATTGAGGATGGTTTTCACTATGTGGACAGAACCCGGTATATCGCCGAGTTGGAGCAGCTAGGAGAGACTTATCTGGTATTTCTGCGCCCTCGCCGATTTGGGAAGAGCCTGTGGTTGTCTACGCTGAACTATTATTACGGGAAACAATATACAGACAAGTTCGATACATTATTTGGCCAATTGACCATTGGACGGCAGCCTACGAAGCTGGCAAACAGCTACCTAATTTTACATCTTGATTTTAGCGGAATCAGTACGATCTCCAGGGACAGTACGTATCAGGATTTTTTAAAAAAGATCAAAGCTGGCATTAGTCGGTTTGCCCAGAATTATCCAGACCTCATTTCGGGGGAAGTACTGGAGAAATTGCTGAAAGAAGCGGTTCCGCACGCTTTAATGGATGACTTTTTGACTGCCTTGACAGGGTGCTCCTACAAAATTTATCTGCTTATTGATGAATATGACCACTTTACCAATGAACTGGTCAGCTTTGACATTTCGCAATTTCAAGACATCGTAAGTAAGCAAGGGTGGGTAAGAAAGTTTTACGAAGTGGTCAAAACGGGTACAGGGCAGGGATTGATTGACCGAATATTTATGACGGGGGTTTCGCCGGTGACATTGGACGGCCTCACTTCAGGCTTCAATATCTCAAAAGACCTTACCCGTAACCGTCGCTTTGAAAGCATGATGGGCTTTACAGATGCGGAGGTAGGCAACTTGCTCCAAAAAATAGGTCTTCCTAATAGGGAAACTCATCAGCTCTTGCGTGATTGGTACAACGGTTACCGATTCAGCAATGCACATGCAGAGCGTATGTACAACCCCGACATGGTGCTCTACTTTGGAACCGAGTATATATCCCAAGGACAGATGCCTGAAAATCTGCTTGACACCAATATTGTCTCTGATTATGGTAAAATCAAACAGGTGTTTCGCCTCGGTGGAGAGACTTCACAACATTTTAGGGTACTGAAACAGGTCCTCATGGAAGGCACCATCACCACTCACATTGTCCCTCAGTTTAGCTTTGAGCGGTATTTTACGGCGGAAGACTTCCTAAGTATGCTCTTTTACCTGGGCCTGCTTACGATTAAAGACAAAAATCTCCAACTCGCTGTCTTGGGTATCCCCAACTTGGTGATTGAAAAACTTTATTTTGATTTTTTCCGAGAGTTGATTGAATCAAAATTAGAAGAAAGAGGCTTTGAAATTAATATACAAGAAGCAGTATACACCCTGGCAGAAAACAACCAGCCATTACCACTGCTTGAATTAGTCACAGACACCCTCAAGCAAATCTCCAACCGCGATCTAATCCACTTCAATGAGACAGGGCTTAAAATGGTACTCCTGAGCTACCTTCACATGGCCCAGCTCTATACCTTGCGATCTGAGCATGAGGCAGAAAGGGGATATGTAGACTTACTGCTGCTGCGTCAGCCGGCTATTGAAACACCGTATCAGTTTGCCTTCGAGCTGAAATACCTCAAACAAAAAGATGCGAGTAAACTAGCGAAGGTCACAGAAGAGGGACGAATCCAACTCCGTCGTTACCTCTCTGCTCCCGAATTACAATCACAGCCCAACCTACGGGCTTGGTTGGTTATATGCATCGGTACAGAAATAAAGGTCATAGAAGAAGTGTTTCAAGAAGCATGAACAGAATTTGAGTAGTGCCCTCCTGCACCTCCCCCTACCTATTGCCTAATAGCTGACACCTATCACCTTTCTCCTCACATGGACCTGCTCTACAACCGACTTCATCATATTTTGCTGAATCCTGCTGATAAGACCCCGGCTGAAAGGATTCGGTTGGTACTTCGAGTGTACGAGATGGTGCTGAAAATGCTCGTAAGTGAAGAACAGCAGATATTTGCCAATTTATTTGCAATGGAGGCTTTTGTAACAGCCGAATTGAACCCGCCAGCCGAGATCATGGAGCCACTTTCAGGGGTGAGAAGGCTAGCTACCACTTCTGAGAATACTATCTCTGAAGAAGCACTATTAGCTTCCATTCAAGGGGTCGCACAAGGGATTGCCTATTTCTTCAAGGTGCCCACTCCCAAGAAATTATCAACCTACTGGGAAAACAAGCAGTTGCCTACCTTAACTGCTTCCCCTCGGCAAAGGGGAAAAGAAATTGCCTTCATTTCTCTAGTTGTCCAAGAAATCCTGCCAACAACTGAGAATTTACAGGGAAAAAGTTTCTGCGAGGTCCACGCCCTGGATGAAGCCAACCAGCCTGTTGTGCTCTACCTATATGACCATCCCTTGGGAGATACGGTTCCTTCCAGTCGGGCTTTTAGCCAGGCAAGAAAATGGCTATGGCCCTACGCCACCCTTCATGCATTTCATTTGGATCACAAAGAGGGGACCTATCATTCGACCTCCCAGACCCGACTGGTAGTAGAGCCTGATTTCCTGGTAGATGCGACCGAACTTGCAGAGTGTTTTTTCTGGGCCAATGGAACCATTCACGCGCATCCTGGAATTGCCCTGCTAAGGCGTTTACTCCCTTTCCAAACCAAAGCCGCCACCCTGACCGGAAAAGTGGTAAACGACCTTCTGGATCAGTTGCTGTTCGATCCGCAAAAACCCTGGCAGGAAATATTTGCCAACACCCTGCGTCAGAATGTCCTTCCTGTAGTACGAATTGGGCCTGAAGCCCTCACCAAAGCAAGAACGCAAATTGAGTCGCTTCACCTGCCCCAGCTCCGTAAATTCGCCAAGTCTCATCAGGGCCAGGAATTTCAGATAGAACCAGCTTTTTATTCAGCTCGATATGGCCTGCAGGGTCGTCTGGACCTGATGCGGGAAGATCGGGACCAGCCCTGGAAAAAAGATATCTATGAACTCAAGAGTGGAAAGTCTCCCACCTCCGGGGTAAAGCTGAACCACAATATACAGGTGGTCAGTTACCATTTGTTGTTGAAGTCTGTCTTCCAGCAGAAAAGAAGCGGTTCGTCTGCGGTGGTGTATTCAGTGGATGCAGATAAGACCATTAGAAATGTGCCGGTTTCAGCTTCTGATGAACAACACCTGCTCATGCTTCGAAACCGCCTGGTGGCCACTTTTCGGGCGTTGTGCCAACGAAACTTCTCCCTGCTCCCCAGGGTAGGTCCACAAACTTTTGGTGCCAGACCCCCATACCTGGACAACGACCTGGAATCTTTTGCCCATGCTTTAAAGACTGCCCTTTCCCTGACCCGGGCGTATGTAGAGGAGTTTACTGGATTTGTGTTCAGGGAAATATTTGCTGCAAAGGTGGGAGATGCTGGAGAAGACGACTCAAGGCGAATCGGGTTTGCAGCCCTCTGGCAAGAAGATCGCCCGGAAAAGGCGGAACGATATGCCTTGCTTACAGATTTGGTTTATGAGGGCAGGCCCGCTCCCGAAGAAAAACCTGGTGAACTCAAATTCTCTATTTCTTCTAGCAACCGGCTAGTGAATACTTTCCGACGAGGAGACATTGTTTTGCTGTATCCCCAGGAGCAACCGCTCGCTCCTCTTTCACACCAGATCCTGAAGGGTAGCCTGGTTCACATTGATGCCGATTGCCTGATAGTGAGGCTCAGAAACCAGCAGGTTTCCCTTGATCGGTTCCTTCAGCATCGGGCCTGGGTCCTTGAGCACGATTTTATGGAGGCAGGTTATGCGGACCTGCTTCGAAGCCTGTTTCAGGTATTGTCCCTTCCCAAAGACCAGCAGGTGTTGGTGCTTGGCCAAACGGCTCCCACTTTTTCGGATACACCTCCCCCGCCCCTGCCCGACTGCTCCCCTCCCCTACTCCCTCAACAACAACGGATTATCCAACAAGCCCTCTCCAGCAATGATTACTGCCTGATTCAAGGGCCTCCCGGCACAGGTAAAACGTCTGTAGTGCTCGCAAGGATCGTCGAACAGCTGATCCAGCAAACAGAAGAGACTGTTGTGGTCCTGGCTTTTACCAATCGAGCAGTGGAAGAAATTTGTGAGAAGATTCGAGCCATGAATTTTCCCTTTATCCGGTTGGGAAATGGAAGCCAGCCCGAAGCCCTGAATAAACTCGTCACCGGTCAGAAATATACCTACATCCATGAACTGGTCATCACCAACAAACTTTGGGTTGGAACGGTGGCCTCCTTCCTCAGTAGAAAAGAAGACCTATCCGGCATTTTGACTTTGGATACCCTGATTGTCGATGAAGCCTCTCAATTGCTGGAGCCACAGCTAATTGGTGCCTGTATCGCTTTCAAGAGGTTCATCTTAATAGGCGACCAAAACCAGTTACCGGCAATTACGATCCAAAAAGAACGAACCTGCCGAGTAGAACGAGCGTCACTCAGGGATGTCGGCATTCACGATTTTCGTACCTCCTTTTTTGAACGCCTTTGGAACCAATGCAGCCAACAAGGCTGGCATCAGGCGATTCATACTTTGACCGATCATTTTAGGATGCATCCGGATATTGCTGATGTCATTAATCCCTATTATGACCATCAGCTAAAGGCGTACCCCCACAGAAAACAGGATACTACGCTAGCGGTTCCCTTCTTCCAGGAGTTTTCGCAGCGAGTTCAGTTCTGGGAATCTCGACTTGAACCGCTCGATAAAGCTCATACGCAAGAAGCAGAATGGGTATCCCTGATGGTTCGGCATATACAACAAGCGTATGGCGACAGTTTTCATCCAGCAGAAACGGTAGGGGTTATTACTCCCTGGCGGGCCCAGATCAGTCAAATTCGCACCCACTTATCTGATCCCATTTTCGAAGACGTCACCATTGATACGGTGGAACGGTTTCAGGGCGCAGAGCGCGACATTATCCTTATATCCCTGGCAGTGTTTGACCCTGCACAGATGAACATGCTAAGCTCAATAACACAATATTCAGGAATTGAAGTAGATCGCAAGCTCAATGTGGCCCTTTCCCGGGCACGAGAGCGAGTGGTGATCATGGGGTACCCCCCTGCACTTAGCAGCAGTAAGCACTACCTGCAGATCATGCAAATTGCCCAGATGAATGGCAGCTATCTGGCACAAGATCAATTGAAGGAGAGATGGTAAATATCTGATGTTAATTAAGGGTAAATTAAAGGATTTCGCTATATTCACAGGGAGTATTCAACTAGAACTACTTCATGTTTCGCTTTCTTATCCCTTTTCAGATGAAAACAATAACCAAATGGTTTTTTTTACTCATCCTGGCAGCATTCACCGGGTGTAACATCATTTATTACCCCAATGAAGTACAAGTGCCCAACGTTCAACCTGGCGAAGTGGAAGGCACTGTTTCCATGGGTAGCAATGCTGATTATTCTGTCTCCCTGGCTGTTTCCCCTGTCAATCATTTGCTCCTTACTGCGAATACCAGCTCCCTGGATAGAGAGTATGGAGAAAGAGGCAGGTTACGTAGCCAAAATCTACATGAAATAGGAGTTGGGACATATTTTGAACCAGTCCCCAAGTTTTTAAGGCTCTCCTTTATAGGTGGGTATGCCTGGGGAGACACTCGGTCACAGGGTCTTTATGGTCCTGGCTTCTTAAATTATGATTCTTTGAGGCAAATCAATACCAATTTCCGAAAGCCGTACGGCCAGATGATATTGCAGGGATTCACTCACCCGTTCTTAACAAACATATTGCCTCAAGGTGTTCAGTTCAATGGAGGAGGTGCCCTACGAGTTGACAGGTTTGAGTTCGCAGCATTTGACCTCATTGCTGATGGTGCAAATCAAACTCAAACTTTACCCAGGTCACAATGGAAATATAATGCAGTCGGATTTATGGCCTTTACGATTCCAATAACCCCTCAACTAACCTCCGGTCGACAGGTGACCGATCCGCCGCTGGCCACACCCGGGGAACAGGCGCGGCGAGCGGGGATCCTCGGCTTTGTGCTCTGCCTGACGCTGCCC
>JBCDIQ010000227.1:0-9434 GCA_039024295.1 Bacteroidota bacterium
ATTGAAAGCCTCCTCCTGAGACTTCTTTCAGCCCATGCTGAACATAATTTTCCAGGCTTTGCTCATCAAAATTTCGAAATAGTTTTTTCCCTTTGAAATATTCGAGTGCTCCCTCCCGGGATTCAAATTCACTCCTCCTTCTTTTTGCAAGGCTGGCAGGAGGCACACGCCCGCTAATCCCTATTGCCTTTCCCACCTTTAAAATATTCCTTAACCGAGGCCCAAAAGTGGGGGGATCAAGCAAAATAACTCGTTCCAGCAGGTCGGGTCTTTGGGCAGCTACGAACAAAGAAATAACTCCCCCCAAAGAATGTCCCATGAGGGTAGTAGGTGTTTGTACTTCTTGCTCAAGGTAGTGAATGACTCCTTTAATCATAGGCTTCCAACTGCGCTTGGGAAAGTCATTGCCATGTCCCAATACAGACGGCGGATACTCTACCTTGTAAGGCACTAATGCGTTAAAAAAGCCCTGATAAACAGGAGCCGAAAAGCCATTGGAATGCAGGAAGACGAGGTTCATTGGGCGTGGCTAACACATCGTTGGGGATCAAATACAGATCTTAGTCAAAATCTGTGGTAAGGCGGAACCTAAGCAAACGGCCATTTCCAGCATCAGCCACATAAACAATCTCGTTTAAATATGCTACTCCCGCTGGTTCTCGAAACTGCGTCAGGCTTTCTCCTGTCCCACCAAAGGAGGCCAAGATAACTTTGGTGGAGGCCGAACCGGGAGGCGGTGCAACGCCTTCAAACCCTTGGCCATTGAACACGAACAAGGAGTCTTTTTCGGCATCTGTCACGAAAATGTAATTGGTCCCATCTCCCGCTACGGTTACATCAGACGGCAATCCAAATCGATCGGCTTCATATAAGAATCGGTCAGCTCGGCTTGTGTCTCCTGTCTGATAATTCCGGACGCTGTACACCGTTCCAAATTCGGTGGCTTCCACCTGAATGGTTTGCACCTTAAGCACCTGATTGGGGGCAACGGAGGTAAAGATGAATGAGTTGTCACGGGAGACAGCGGGGCTTTGAGGAGGCTGAGCAAATCCTGTCAGCGCCTTTGGCATGTTGAAAAAATCCGTAAAGTTCCCGACCCCTGTGCTCACGGTAATTGGGGTTAAGAATTCATCTGCGTCATTGAAGAACAGTACGGCATCATCTGGCCCCAGAAACTGACCTGGACTATTATTGGGGCCATTTCTAGAGACATAAAATCGATTATCAGCCGTTACCGCTATTCCTTCAAAACTTACTGCCTCATCACTGGTGGTCGGGGTACCTGTACGAAAATAGAAGGGGTGGATAATTTTATTTTGAATGCGCGCATTTTGCAAGCCATAAGTGCCCGCAGGATCGAGGTCTATGCGGTAAATGGCTGGCAAGCGAAAGGTCGTTCCACTGATCAGGGTATCAAATGTTCCAGCGGCAAGTATATCCAGGCGTCGATCCTGTACAATCGCCTTCACGCCCTGAACCTGAAAGCGGCCCTGTTCAATTCCAGCCTGGTCATAGGAAATGATTTCTTCCGTAGCTTCATCCACCACGTAAACGAGTTCATCATATCCAGGCACCACATCAATCGGCCGAACCAGTCCTTCGGAAATTACTGGCTGAATGGGCACATAGGCTACCTGACGTTCATCAAATACCGGCTCATCCAGAAAATCAATGGGCGTCCGCTTGCCAAAAAAACCATCACAACCACTGCTGATCAGCAAGATGGCCATTCCCAGCAGGTATATATGTTTGTATTTCATTTTCTGAGTAAATATGGATCGTCCTCATAGGCAGAACCCAAATGGCACAAATGGTTCAAAACTTCTGCAAATAAATCATACAGCCCTCTCAACTTGTCAAGGTCTGTGATGACTTGTACCGTTTCAAAATACAGCTCGCTGATTCCCTCTCTAAAATCAGCAACCATCCAGTTCTCATCCGGGCGATTTTCAAGTAGAAACTGCCTGGGAAGCTGCAGGCTTAATAGCTCCCGAATATCTGGATTGTCAAATAGTTGCTTCAGCTTTCGCTCATCATTTCCCTGAATCACAAAATCATAGTCAAACTGCGGATAGCCCACCACCACATCCTGGTATTTGGTGAGTTTAGCGATAAAATCCAATGCCGGCTTCCGATAAACCCGGAACATAAAGCTATCCTGGTTCACATAGGGGGCACGAATACGGGTTCGGGTGGGTTGCTTGGGCTTGGTGTAGGTATCTATAAAAATGGTCCAATTCTCATGGTAGGCCTGAATGGTGGCATGCCTGCCCTTCAACATTTTTCCTGGGATGTAATCAGCCCCAATTTCCTCGCAGAGTATTTTCCAGAGGCGTTCTTTCTTGGGGCGAAATATTTCAAGAAGGCGAGACAAAATATATCAAGTTTTCAGTGTTCAGTAATCAGTTTGCGGTTTGTTGACATTAGGTCATCCTCATGAGGTTTCTGAGGCAATATATAATGATGAAAGTTGAAAGGTTAAATCCTGAGAACTGGAAACTGACAACCGAAAACTCATGTTACTTTTCTACTGGATTGACAGAAAAGGAGAGGCCCAGGCGGTGAATAACTCCCAGGTGCACGAGTGGATCAAAGGCGTAGTCAAAAATCAAAGGGTGGCGGCCCAGCCGCATACGCAAGCCAACCCCAGCGGTGGGCAGGTTTTGATCCTTGATATTAATCTTATATCCTGCCCGAATGAACAACAATTCCCGGTAGGCATATTCAACCCCCATCCGGAGGTTTTCGGCATTGTCATTTGGGTGATTCAGTTGGAGTAAAGTGGTGAGAGACTGTTTTTCATCAGCACTTTGCCAGGGAATCATGGAAAGGCCAATCTTGAATACAGTAGGGGCCGGATATGCTTCCAAATCCAAGGGGCGATTGGCAAATGCAGAATCAATGTCAAAACTGCCCTGTAAAGTAGAATTGGTCCCAAAGCTTTGGAGCATAACGGCAAAGCTCAAATCTTTAAAGTCTGTTCGGTACAGGAAGCCTAGGTCCACCACTGCTGTATTGGCTGTAAAATCTGCCAGCTGTTCCCGTACATACTTGACAGAAGCCCCATAGCTAAACCACTCGGTAAGCTGCTGCGCATAGGTGACGCCACCCGTGATGTAGGAAGCATAGAAAAATTCTCCTGTGCCCTGCGGCTGGAATTCCGTACGCACGGGCATTGCGCCGGAACTGAGTCCGCTAAGAGAAACGCCAAAGTGGCCAAACTTGGTGGGCGTGGTCACTGACAGGAAGCCATAATTAATCCCTGCTGCCCAGAAAGTATTGGAAAGGGCAACAGATAGGTTTTCAGTTTCAGTCAGCGTAGCCGGATTGGTGTAGGGAGAGTAGGCATCGCCAGAAAGGCAGGTGGTTGCACTGGCCAGCGCAGCAGAGCGCGGGCTTACATCCATTTTTAGGAAAGTGAGGGCTGAGATTCCTGCCCGCTGCCCACCCAGGTTTGGAAAAAGCTGTCCAAAAACGCTGGAGCACCCAATCAACAATAAAAAAAAGAGGTAAAGCTTACGCATACACACAGAATAGGCCGTAAATCTAGGCAATTCTTTTACAGATCAGGTTACCAAATAGTTAAAAAAAGGCTCATGACCGCCCATCATTCTACTGGATAAAGCCGTACCCTGCTTGGTGCAGCATCTGAGCACCAGTCGGGAACCTGTATTTCAACTCCGTAAAGGCCATCTTCTACTTCTTCGGGAACAAAAACCATTTCTGTGATGGTTTTCTGAGAATACCCTGATTCCCGCTCTTCAAAGGCACCCATGTTGACTTCCCAATAAGTATGGTGGTTGCACAGCTTCCCTTCATCGTGCATGCGGTCTACCGAAGGCATATCTACCAGTAGGTGTTCGACTCCTCGCTCTACCAAAAAAGCCATCCCCTCTTTTGAGAAAAAAGGTGGGTTTTCGCCTCGGTAATCCAGGGAGGTTTTAGACCAATGATTGGGAAGCGTACGAATGATTAATGCCTCCGTTGAATGAGCCTTCCCCAATGCTTCCTCCAGCAGCCTCTTGGTAATTACCCGATCGTCGAAAGTAAAATCCGGGACATAGGTATCACCTGTTTCGCTTGGAGATACAGGTTGAACCGAAATTAACCGGGCAGCAAAAAAGCTTTGGACAAGCACCTCATTGATCGCGATCAACTTCGTGCTGATATGCCCGACGCACTCCGTATGGGTCCCGTTACAATGGGGTATAAGCACATGCTGATGGAAATTGCAACTGCCTCCTTGGTTTACATCCCCGATAAATCCTGCCCCTGCATAGGGAATTGAAGTCCCACGAGGTACGCCATAGGTATTGGGCTGGGGACCATTAAACTTCATAGGGATGGAAATGCTCCTGAAATTTGTCAGGTCTATTTTAAGGTCCGAAAAACGTAACATGGTTTTCATTGTCAAGGGAAATTAGGCTCCATTTGCGAAAAAGCACATTTTTTGAGTAGTTTTCAGGCAACAGTAGCAGTTTCAGCCAATGAGTTCTTCATATCGCGATTCACTGTAAACTGCAAACCTAAAACTGGAAACTAGCACCTATGCAACCCTCCTACATCCTCGCCCTCGACCAGGGCACTACCAGCTCACGTGCCATCATTTTTAACCATGAAACCCATATTGTGGGCATGGCACAGCATGAGATCAACCGCTTTTTCCCACAGGATGGCTGGGTGGAGCAGGACGCGACGGAAATCCTGAATTCTCAATTGGCAGTAGCTCGTGAGGTGCTGGCAGCAAATGACATTTCTCCGCAACAAATCGCAGCTATCGGCATCACCAACCAACGGGAAACCACCATTGTGTGGAACCGACATACGGGTAAGCCCGTGCACCCCGCCATTGTGTGGCAGGACCGTCGTACAGCCGGCATTTGTGAAGCCTTGAAGCAACGCGAAGGCATCGAGGCATACATCCGGGCCAAGACCGGGCTTGTAATAGACGCCTATTTCTCCGGAACTAAACTGCACTGGATTTTGAATCACCTCCGGGAGTCTCAGCCAGAACTTGACCTCAGTGATTTGTGCTTTGGCACAGTAGATTGTTGGTTGATTTGGAACCTGACGGGAGGAAAAGTTTTTGCAACCGACCATACAAATGCCTCCCGCACCCTTCTGTACAACATCCAGACCCTCAGTTGGGACAATTGGTTGCTGGATGAGCTTGACATTCCCGCAAAAATACTCCCGGAGGTTCGGCCTTCCAGAGGTGATTTTGGAACGACAGAACCCGCACTGTTTGACGGGGTATCTATCCCGATATGTGGGGTAGCCGGCGACCAGCAAGCAGCACTGTTTGGGCAGGCCTGTGTACAGCCGGGCATGACCAAAAATACGTATGGCACGGGCTGCTTTATCCTGATGAATACAGGCAAAGAACAGGTTCATTCACAAAATGGCTTGCTCACCACCATTACTTGTGGCCTGGATGGGGAAGTAGAATATGCCCTGGAGGGCAGTATTTTTGTTGCAGGCTCCGCCGTTCAGTGGCTACGAGACGGTCTCAAAATCCTGGACGAAGCACCTGACTCTGAATACTATGCCACCAAGGCCAGAGATACCCAAGGCGTGTATGTAGTCCCGGCCTTTGCTGGATTAGGGGCACCCTATTGGGATATGTATGCCAGAGGTGCCATACTTGGAATAACCCAGGGAACCACCAAAGCCCATATTGTCCGGGCAACCCTGGAATCCCTTGCCTACCAAACCCGGGACGTGATCGAGGCCATGCAGCAAGATGCCGGTGTGCCCCTCACCAACCTGCGCGTAGATGGCGGTGCATCGCAAAACAACTGGCTGATGCAGTTTCAGTCAAGCATGCTGAACGTGCCAGTCGAGCGACCTGCCGTCACTGAGACAACCGCGCTGGGAGCTGCTTACCTGGCTGGCCTTGCCCAGGGATTTTGGCAAGAGCAAGAAGTAACTGATGGATGGCGATTGGATCAGGGCTTTCAGCCGATTATGGATGCTGAAAAACGCAAGCGGTTGTATCGGGGCTGGCAAAAAGCTGTAGGCCGGAGTAA
This sequence comes from Bacteroidota bacterium, assembly GCA_039024295.1. Classification (GTDB taxonomy): domain Bacteria; phylum Bacteroidota; class Bacteroidia; order J057; family J057; genus JBCDIQ01. The sequence goes on from JBCDIQ010000227.1 coordinate 6,030, forward strand.
GGGCTGGGCGGAGTAAGAAAGCAGTCTTGCCCTACCAAATGTCTATTCCCATGTTTTCCTGTAGTTCCTTTCTGAACCGCTGAACCCACATTTCTGAGCCAGGTGTAGCGGTCGGTTGATAGTAAGGTTCATCTATTTTTACATTCTCACTCCTTACCCCCACAAATTCGATCACTTCCCTGATGGTGGCTTCGTAATTTTGGATGAAATCTTCGTAGACAATGGTCAGCGGCGTGGTGTGGTGCTGGGTGAAATACGCCTGAATTGCGCATTCCCGCAAGGAAGCCTCTTTGAACAAATGATTGATGGCATCGAAATTATACCTTTGTTCATAAAAACCAACGGACTCCTGGAAGTTCGTTCCCTTTTTCAGGTGCCAATGCTGATCATTGATGGCTTTCCACCATGAGACTGCCTGCCGAACTTTATTTCGACGGGTCATAAATATGTGCTTACAATTGGGGAAAATACCTGCAAATAGCTCTTCAGGTTCCAAAGGTTGATGTTCATTTAGTCCTTTCAATTTGATCAATTCTTGGGTGAGCTTCTTCATATTGGCTCCATACATAGATTGCTTCATCCCAAAAACCCCATTTGCTCCCGAACCAATACGCCAGAGTTTCCTTCTTAGTTCTTCGTATGTTTTTACACCATATGTACTGGAAAGCGTTTCCCCCTCGGATAAGTTGAAAAGTTCAACCGGATTTCCCATAATACCCGTTTGAGCCAGCCCTTTGCATAAGAGCGTACTACCATACCGCTGGCTGAACCAGATTCGATAGGATATTTGAGGGTTCATCTTGAGAGGATAATTGGATCAACCGGGCTGCATGGTCACTTACAGGGCTTGAATTTTTCCTACCACCAGATTTAGGCCAAGAGCTTTTGCGTAAAAATATCTTTTAACTCCAATGTTACGAAATCTTAAAGATTTGCCTTGAACTAGGGAAGATTGTTAGCCCTCCCTATATTTAACGGCTAATCCATTATTTTTTAACCCAACTACTGCTCTATGAAAAAAATTATTTCTACCCTTCTTCTTGTATGGGCCATGGTGTTTTCTGTGAATGCACAGATTGTCATCACAGAAATCAGCTACAATACCCCAAGTGTTGATGTCGAGTTCATTGAGCTATTTAACAATAGTGCTAATATGGTCGACATGAGCGGCTGGAGCTTTAGCCAGGGTGTTGACTACACCTTTCCCGCTGGGACTACTGTTCCTGCCAATGGCTATTTACTTGTGGCGCTAGACTCTATCAGAATGCAAGATTACTTTGGTGTAGCGGCTCTGCAATGGACAGGTAATAGCCTGAGTAACAGCGGAGAAGATATTGTTATTATAGATGACAATGGGGTTACCATTGACTCTGTTGACTATGAGGACAATACGCTAGGGTGGCCTTCTGTATGTGACGGTCAAGGTCCCTCTTTGATTCTTTGCGACGTTAACAGCAACAACAATGACCCTGCAAACTGGGGGTATTCTACCCGAGTTACAGGAACGCGCCATGGTACAGACAGCTCCATGCTGTTTTGTAGCCCTGGAATAGCCAATGGAGCTTGCCCCACAGTTCCTGCCTATCTTTTTAATGGCACCTATGAGGAGGTATCAGAAGGGGCTGGCTCGGTAGATGTAGGGTTTATCGTTGCCCATACCGGACCGATGGACTCCGTTCGGATTGACTTAACCCTTGATGCCGGTGCCTCCACTGCCACGGCAGGAATGGACTTTACCTATACAACTGTTACCACTGGAGTTAGCCCAGAGGGAGTTGGAGGGATTACATTTGTTGATATAAGCGTTCCAATTACTGATGACATGATGATTGAAGGAGACGAAACCATTGTATTCAACATGGGAGCTGCACCTGTAAATGGAGTCGTTCCTCAGTTTTTGCCTACTACTCCTTATGTCGTTAAAATCATTGACAATGATGTGCCCCTACCTCGTTACAACATAGATGTAATCACAGCAGATGCCAATAATGATGGAGAAGCAGACTCTCTGGGTGTTCGCTGTGAAGTACAGGGAGTTGTGCATGGAATTGACCTCCAAGGGGGAGGTTCCATCCAGTTTACCATCATTGACTCTACTGGCGGAATTGGTCTGTTTTCTGGTAACGATTTTATGTACACTGTTACAGAAGGAGACGAAGTACTGATTCCTGGTTTAGTTGGTCAATTTAACGGACTTGCTCAAATGACCCCTGATACCGTCATCGTAGTTTCAATGGGAAATGCTTTGGCTACCCCTAGGCTAGTAACTGAACTGGACGAAACCACAGAAAGTGAGCTGGTTCAGGTAGAGTGCTTTACCATTATCGATACTGCTGATTGGCCTACCCCAGGAACCACAGGAAGCGGTAGAAACATCGATATCACAAATGGGACAGATACGTTAGCGTTGAGAATAGACAATGATGTTGACCTTTTTGAGACTGCTGTACCTGCGTCCAAGTGGCTAACCATTACCGGAATTGGGGGGCAGTTTGATTCAAGTGTTCCAAGAACTTCCGGGTATCAGTTATTGCCTCGTTACGCTGCCGATCTGGTTGAACTGGGTAATCCTACAGTTGACTTTATGACTGCTGGTGACACCATAGACGAAGCTGGTGCTTCCGTATCTGTGAGCCTGGATTATGACAATGGAAATCCTGACACCACCTCAGTAACCGTTTCTCTGGTAACTTCCTCTACTGCTACACAAGGCACCGACTTCGGGTTCAGTGACACCACTTTCACCTTTGATGGTTGTGGGGCTGCGGGTATGTTCAGTTTTGACGTGACCATCACTGAAGATATGGACGTTGAAGGCGATGAGACGGTGGTATTGGCCATTGCCACCACCAACAGTGCTGAAACAACCGTTGACACCTTCACCTTGGTAATTACCGATAATGACATGGTGAGCATTTCAGATCAGCTTTCAGCTGATGCCATCAGCCTGTATCCTAACCCTGCGAGAGATGTACTGGTGGTCCAGTCAAACCTTTCCATTGAAAGCATCATGGTTATGGACCTGCTTGGAAAAGAAGTGATGAACATCAACGCTCCTGGTCAGGAAGCCAAGCTGTCCGTTGCAGAACTTCCTAAAGGCACCTATGTACTGCGTGCTCAGACCGACAAAGGTGTCTGGACAGGCAAGTGGGTGAAAATGTAGAAAGTAAATGATCCTATTCTGAAGATAAGGTGGGAAGGCAACTTCCTCTTCTTCCATAAAAATAGTCCCAAGCAGGTGATTTTCCCTGTTTGGGGCTTTTGCTTTTCTCACATTCCCACTCCGCACAAAGCTTTTTGGGTTCACTTGTTCTTATTCCTCCTGCACCGCTCACTCCCGGACTTCACCTCATCCGACCCCTCCTCCCAATTCTTCGGCCAGGTAAAGGGCCGGCCGCAGACCTC
>JBCDIQ010000228.1:0-9434 GCA_039024295.1 Bacteroidota bacterium
ACTGGATTCATTGAACAGTTGAACCTGAACGCCTTCACAGGTCCCACTAACTACTTGCTGGAAAGCAGCCTCAGGGGAAGGGTTTACCTGAATGAACACGCTGTCCACTCCCTTACAGAACCCATCTGCTACATTGATGGTATACCAACGGGAAGAATCTCCGATACCAAATGTACTGGCGGAATCAGGTTGAAAAAGATTCCCGGATGGAGCCCACCTGATGGTGGCTCCGTTGCTCACATTTGCCTGTAAGGAAAGGCTGTCTCCCTCGCATACGGTCTGCTGATCACCTTCGGTCCTTACTGCAACCCCAGAACGCACCAGAATGAAGACCGAATCTTTTGCTTTACAAGCTCCATTGGCCGCTTCAAGTACATACCAACTATTGAGAATGGGTTTTGCCCAAGGCTTTAATGCAAACCTGTCACTTAGGGTAAACGGCGGAAACCATTCCCACCGAACTCTGCCCGTGTTTATGTCTGGCCTGATGGAGTAACTCCCTTGTAGTTGTACGCTGTCTCCCACGCACAAACTATCACGTGGTCCTGCCTCCACTTCTGGCCGGGGAATCACCTCGACCCTGACTTGCCCGGTATCACTTTCACATCCAAAGCTGGAGGTCACCTGAAGAAAATAGTCCCGGCTCCTGGGAGGAGAAGCCCATGGCTCAGGAGCAAGCGGGTTGGTCAGAAATTGGTTGGGAAACCACCGGAAGTTGTAGGTGGCGGTGGTGTCGTAATCGCCGCCTCCAAGTCCATTGAGTTGTACACTGTCTCCTTCACACATTTCAAGTCGCCTGTTGGTGGCCAGGGTAGGGAGGGTCCTCACCCGAACAGTGATGGAATCTGCGATGCTTTTGGGACAGCCCGGTTCGTAAGCGACCACAAAATAGGTCGTGGTTGAAGGAGGGCTGGTAGAAGGCCCTGGAGAGGTGGTACTGCTCAAGCCCCGAGGAGGGGTCCACTCCCAAAGCAACTGCGCAGTATCCGGGAAGGCGCGTGCCATGAGCTGGACAGAATCACCCAGACATACCACTGTGTCAGCTCCTGCTTCTACCCGGGGAGCTGGTTTATTACGAGCGTCTATAAAGTCTGGCCGCAACACCTGATTTTCACATCCATTGTTATCCACGACCCGTAAACTCACGTCATAAAGTCCTGGAAGTCGATAGGTGGTAGCAGGATTTTGAGCGGAAGTGAAAATGTTGTTTCCAAGGTTCCAGAACCAACTGGCTATCTGACCTGTGGGAGTGCTGAGATCGGTAAATTGTACTGACAAGGGGGCGCATCCATTCGTGCGATCTGCCCGAAAATCAGGCTGGGGGAGTGGCCATACAATAATCGGTTGCGTAGCCCGGTTCTGACATCCGAAGCTGTCCCTTAATACCAGTTGTAAATTATACGTATCAGCCACAGTATAAAGAAAGGTATCCAACACTTGAGTGGAGGAATTGCCCAAATAATCCAGGTCCCACACCCTTGAAACAATGGAAGAATTGGTGCCCGGAGAAACATCAGAAAAAACCACTTCAAAGGGTTCACAACCAGCGGTATCATTTACGAGGATGTCTACTTCCGGCAATGGCCGAACCACAATTGGAACGGCGGATACGAGGGTATCTGCACATCCCTGAGAATTGGTTACCACCAAACTAACCGGAAAGGTTCCTGGCTGCCCATAAATGTGGCTTGGATTTGCGACGGTATCCGAATTGCCATCCCCATAATCCCAAAGCCAGGATACCAGGCCATTGCGGGGTTGCGTGAGGTCATTAAAAAACACAGAGCCACCCCCACATAGCAAGGTGTCAGAATATCGGAAGGCCACTTCTGGAGGAGGAAAAATCCGAATGGAATCATCTGCAGGAAAAAATACCCGACACCCGGAGCTGTCCGTTAAAATGAGTTGAGGATAAAAAACGCCTGTGTCTCGATACACATAGGAAATGGTGTCACCGGATAGCAGGGTGCCGTCCCCTAAATCCCATTGGTACGTTTGAACCCGATCTCCTGTAGCCTGAAAATCCACTTGTAAGCCTGGGCATCCACTATCTGGTGAAAAGGTGAACTGGCCAAAGGGACCTCGAATTTTTATCAGGCTATCTAGTCGAACCGTATCACTGCAACCTGAAAGGGCTATGGCAATTACCTGTACGTCAAAGGTGTCTGGATAAGTGTACAAATGGGAAACATTCTGCTGGAAAGCTTGGGTGCTGTCTCCGAAATCCCATAAGAAGGTCGTGAAAATATGGCTGGAGAGGCCATTCGCTTGGAAGTTCACCAGTAGTGGCGGGCAGTCTGAGGTGGTTGTATCAGCCAGTAACTCTATTTCCGCATCCTCAATGGTGAGGTAATTCTGGAGGACAAGGGTGCTGTCACATCCGTTGGTGTCGCGCACCGTTAGGGAAAGGGTGTAAACACCGTTTTGGGTATAAGTATGGGTGGGATTGACCTGCTGAGAGGTATCTCCATCCCCGAAATCCCACAAGTATGAGACAATGGCTCCTTGAGAAAGGTTGTTAAATTGGAGGTTTTGCCCCCTGCAACTGACCCGAGTACCCAAGCTAAAATCCGCTACTGGTTGACTGGCATGAATGTGCTGAACTCGTGTGATGGAATCTGTACATCCTGCTGAATCTGTAATGACCAGTTTGATGTCATATTTTCCAGGACCAAAGGTAGCCTGAGGGTCTTGGAGGGAGGAGGTTTGGCCATTTCCAAAGTCCCATTGCCAGGAAGTAAGGGGCACAAATGTTCGGGTGGTATCAATGAAGTTGACCTGAAAAGGGGCACAGCCTGTTGTGTCCTGTACATAAAAGTCTACCTCTGGCTGCAACGCAAGGATGCGTACGGGGTTCGAGAGGGCAGTACAGCCAGAATTTGAGAGGCTGGCGAGTTGGGGCAAATAAGCTCCTGGTTGTGTGTAGGTATGGGTGGGGTTTGTCTGAAAATTGCTATTGCTCCCATCTCCAAAGTTCCAGATGGATCCGGCCGCATTTTGAGAAATATTGTTGAACCTAACCGTCAACGGAGCACAGCCAATAACTGGACTCGCCGTATAAGCCGATACCACCGAATCTACAATTACATCTAGATCGGTCGTAAATTTACAGCCAGTTGAGTCATTGAAAACCGTCAATTCAATTATAAAAGTGCCAAAACTGTTGAAGGTGACGGAGGGATTTTGAGTTGTTGAGTCTAGTGGAAAGCCTGGACCGAAATCCCATATAAAGCGGTCGTATAGCTTTGAGAGGTTGGTGAACTGAAAGGTGGCAGGGACTCCACAGGCAACCCCATTATTTACTGCGATTTCTGCTATAGGTCCCAATACATAGGTCGCACCAAAGGCCGTGTCTTTACAGCCTCGGTCGGCCACTACCAATCGAACCTGATAGGAACCCGTGTCATCGTATTGGTGGGGAGGGTTGGTTATGTTCGAAAACTTTCCATCTCCAAAACTCCAGTCCCACTGGGTGATGTTCCCCATCGAGGTATCCTGGAAGGTAAATCCCGTTTCTGCACAGGAAGTATCAATCGATTGGGTAAATCCGGCAGTAGGCTTTTCCCCAATGTTAATGTAAGCTCTTCTGAAAAGGGTATCCCTACATCCGCCAGGGCTGGTAGAAACCAACATTACGTCATAGGAACCGGGTTGGGTATAGGTGTAAGTGGGGGTTTGTTGCTGGGAAGTGTCCCCGGTTCCAAAAAACCACTGCCAGCTAACGGCTGCAGGGTTATTGGGGCGTAGGGGGTTGTTGCGAGGGCTTGGGTCCAGTTCACGGAAGGTAACCGTCAAGGGGGCACATCCTCCGGTAGCACTGGCCCTGAAATCCGCAGTCAAATTACCCACCGAAATGTAGTCTGGCTTTGTCAGGGTATCTCTACAGCCATTGGCATCGGTGACGATGAGGGTTACATCATAAGCTCCTGGTTGAGCGAAGGGAACGATGGGGTTCTGGAGGTTGGATGCCGCCCCATTGCCAAAGGTCCAGGACCATTGGGTAGCTGTCGGACTCAACGGCCGCATCTGGGCCTGATGTGGGGCCTCACATGACAAGGTATCCAGGCTGAAAAAATCTACCGGGGGAAGGGCTAGCACCCGAATGATTTTTTGTGCATTAACCGTGCAGTTATTTGGGAGGGTCAAGGTGAGCTGAACCGTATAGGTCCCTGCTTGGCCATAAGTATGCTGGGGGTTGAGCACAACCGAGGAATCTCCATCTCCAAACTTCCATTTGATATTGGTTGCGTTTGAAACCCCGGCAAAAAAATTAACCTGGGTACCTACACATGGGGTACTGTCGCTTACCTGAATATTGGCCAAAGCTTGCCCAATATTTATGAACTGGGTCTTTATCACTGTGTCCCGACACCCGATAGGGTTTTGTACAATATGGGTCACCGTAAAGGCTCCGGCGGTATTGTAAGTATGAGAGGGATTTGCCGCGATAGAAGTTCCCCCATCCCCAAAATCCCAAAAATGGGTCCCTATTCCAGTGAAAACACTGGTAAACTGGACGCTTAAAGGAGGATTACAGGCAAGGGTTTGATCGGCGGAGAAGTCCGCATTGGGGCCACTGATGACAATCGCGTTTTGGCGCACCAGCAGATCAATACATCCGTTGGTGTCCTGCACCTGCAAGGTGATGGTATAGCTGCCTGGAGTGGAATAGGTGTGCTGAGGATTGGGGGAAGTACTCACTTGACCATCTCCAAAATCCCACAGCCATTGGTTGATTGGGGCACTGCCGATTTGGGTGGAATCCTGAAAGTTGATGGGTTGCCCAATGCAAGCATTTGACCTACTTGAACCAAAATTTACTGTAGGAGGACTAAATACTTCAATAAACGCATTTTTTGTGACCTGGTATTGCTGGCCGGAGCTGTCGGTGATAGTGAGCCGGATGGTATAAAGGCCAGGGGTAGAAAAAATTCTACCCGGATTTTGGAGCGTAGAGGAGGTTCCTCCCAGGTCCCACTGCCAGGAAGCAGCTGAAACGGTCGAGTTATCCTGAAAGTTTACCAGCAGAGGGGGACATCCTTTTTGGACGTCAACGGTGAAATCTGCCTGCGCAAAAAGGGAGGAAATAGAGCATATAAATCCCAGTGATAGGATCAATGAACATATCATGAACCTGCGAAGGCAAAACAGCCGGTACTTCATGGTAAAAATTTCCGATTAAAGTCGGAATTCCACAAACACGAAAATAGCTGTTTTTGTCTGTTGGGACGGCAATCCTAACAGGTAGGTGATTCAGAATGAGTTATTTGTACGATTCCACTAGGAAATTTCTGATAAAGATATACGCTGACGAATAAGCTCATCACAGAAAATTACCCATGGAAGGGCCAAATAGTGATTGTAGAAGTGCAAGGCGATAAGGTGGAAGAAACAGGCATTAGAAACTACAATAATAAGGCTACAGAAAATTAGATGGAGCTGTATTTGGAATTACGTTGTTTATGAATACAAAAATATCCATCTGATATGTAGCTTCTTTGCACATCCTATACCATAAATTTCAGATGTAAGATTTTTTTAGATTTTGTGTTTATGGGACTCATACATTTTCAAGCAACCAATCATACAGGCCTAAGTACTTTGCAGCGGATGCCACTACGATCACCATCAGCAAATATCGAATATACGTATTGGCATTGGGGAATTTATTGGCGAACCTGGCCCCGATCAGGGCACCCGTAGCCTGGCAAATGGCCATGGTGAATCCCAAACCCCAGTGAACTTTGTTCTGCCAGGCGAAGATGATTATTGCAGGGATGTTGAACACCACCACGGCCAGGGATTTTACCCCATTGCCTTTTATGAGGTCATATTTTGCGGCCAACACCAATGCTGCCAATAGGAATATGCCTACCCCGGCCTGTATAAATCCTCCATAAATGCCAATCAGGAAGAAAATGATCAGGGTACTGGGTTTTCGGTTATTTGATAAGCTCGCCTCGGAGGGTTTTAGGAAATTTTTGGGCTGGAAAAACAGCACAAATAGCATGAATACCATCAAAAAGCCGATGGCCATATCCATTTCCCGTTCGCCGGTTACCGATGCCAGACCCGCTCCAATGATAGAGCCAATTACAGATGGAACAATCAGCCATACCGCTCCTTTGAAATCCACATTTCCATGCCGATCGAAAGACCAAACTGCGACGGCACTCTGCAAAATGACCCCCACCCGATTTGTGCCATTTGCTACTGTTGCTGGAAGGCCGCACATGAACTGAAAAATTGGGAGGGTCACCAAAGAGCCGCTCCCGGCTAGGGTGTTGATAATACCGGTTAGCAGGCCTGCGACAACAAAGACGGCAAAGCCTCCGGCATCAAGGGGAATGGAAAAAGGATTCATGTGGATCAGGGAAAAATGAATGGATTGATTCCTGTTGGTAGGTAAAGCGACAAACTTACCACTTTTTTAAAGGGGAATGACAGAATTCAGATTATCCCTGGGGCAATTGGTTTCACATATTGACTCTCTACATCTTGATCAATTCTAAGCGATACTTTCCTGAAAAAGTCAATTGGTGTGACTCGTTGACAACCAGTTGAAAATGTTCGTAGAGATTCTTTACCTCCAAACCTGAAATCCACCTGCTGATGCTTAGAATAAACGCCCCTTCCTCCTGAATGAGGTTCCACGCGGCCATGCCAGCGGCGGAAGAAGGCAGCTCCATCCAATTATTGTGGTAACTAATATTGAGGAGGATGCTATATCCTTTAAACAGTTCGCCATCTTTTTCCTCAAAACCATCTTTCAAGAAGAGGTGGAATAAGGTTGGGTATGGTATTTCGGAATAAGGTGGAGGGAGAAAAAACTCCTCTGAGTCAGAAATTATTCGCCATTTGTGGTTGAGCAGGGTTTCAAGGAGCTCGCCGTGAGAGGTTTGCTTCGCAGAACTAATTACCCTTTGGAAGGTAAATTTGGCGTACAAGTATTCTATCTCTAGGGTATGAGCAGAAAATGACACAACCTTCCAGATAGGCTCATCATTACTGACCCTTATTCCATCCTCTACAAACTTATAAGGATACTGCTGAGCGCCAAACCTAAACTCTCTGTTGTAGATATACTCCTCGTTGAAGCTTAAATAGTCTCCCGGGGCTATAGCTCCTGGATATATGGTCCCCCCACGTTCATTGATGGTTTCAATCAACATCCAACTTGTATCGATTAATGATTCCACTGGTTTTCGTTCCTTTGAGTATTGTAATGGTAATGCTTAAACGAGTTTAGCGAGAAACTTGCTGCCAGATTGCTTGCGCCGCTCGGAAATATGAGGGGAGGTTATGTATTTTTCTATCGATTGAATGCAATGGTATTTAGCAGTTTGGTTAGGCGAATTAATTAAAGCCTTTTTCTCCTCAATATTTTTTGTCTCAAGAAAGATCATTGCAGCCCATAGTTCTACCCTATATTGACCTTCTAGTAAGTATCCCAGGAAATTTTGTGTGCCCAGTTCATTTAATGCTATCTGGCCTATTTGAACGACCTTCTCATAATTTTCATCTTCAACCTTATCCGTATCAAATGGATGAATATTCAAGAAGTAAATTTGCTTGCAAGCCCAAAGAAAATTTGCTGTATCCATTCAGTTTATGAATTGATAGACTGCCCTTAAGTCTGTTAATATATAGCTATGTGAGCCATCGCAATTGTAACAATCAAACGAATCTGCTGGGATAACTAAATAACCCTCCTGACTGAATACCTTAATGATAACTTCATGAGGATATCCTTTCTTGGGAACCCCAAGGTTACCTCCTAGAAAGTTGGGTTCATCCACCGTTTTTCTAATCATGTTTATTTCTGATCCAATCGTGATGCTAAGGCTATTAATTTCAAGTCCAAGTTCGTTTTTGAAGGTGAAATGGTGCCCCCATTTAACTTGAGTACTTAAGAGGGTAAGCCTAGCCAGAAACATCCCTATGAAAAGTGCAAGGCAGACAATAAGTAATAACTTTTTCATCTGGTTGGAATAAGTGAACCCACAAATATCAAACTATTCCTCTAGTCCCAAAACAAGCTCAATCAGCCCAGTGACAATCTGGTTTTTCTCAAGCTTTAACTCCTCATTGGAAAGAACCCCCAGCCTGTTTTTACGTTTGGCCTCTTCATATCGGTAACTCATGTTGAGGACTTCGTTCTTCTGATTTTGAGTCAGGGACTCAATTTGGGAAGTACGTTCCAATGCTTGCTCAATTTCATTTTTGGAGATGAGGTTTTGAATGGTTTCAGAAGAGGGAGCTACCTCCACCGATTGGCGAACTTGAGCTTTAGGCTTGCCAAACACCCTAAACCAATAAATGATTTGAAGGGGGACAATCCATGTAAAAGATAGCAGCAGTTGTTTTTCGCTGCCAATTTCCTGGGTGATCAGAAAAATGGGTTGGGAGATCAGGGTGAGGAAGGTGGCAAGGTAAAAAATGGCCTTCAGCAAATGGTGAGACGCTGCTGTTTTCTTGAGGATAGGCGGCAAAATCACGAACAGCCATACAATAGGGATGAATACGTTTCCATACTTTCCAAAAACAATCTGGCCAATCAGGATGGCAAGGGTGAGGGCCAGTAATACAATGGCGATGTTTCGTTTCACTTCTCCAAATTTAAGGACCTCCAGATTCCCGCAGCTACCAAATGGCTTTTTGCCGGCACATTTGAGGGAAGGGAAAGAGCAGGTTTGTTTTCATTTTCATCTACCTTGAATTCGTAAATGAAAGCGGTAAGTGTATGGTCGTTTGAGAATTTTGTTTTCTTCAATTTACCTGGCAGGCTAAACCAGCCACTTTCAAACCACGCCAAGGCATCTTTTTTGGAAATCCTTTCTCGCGTGGTAGAAATATCACTTGAGGTAAAGGCAAAGACTATGATACGGAAAAATCCCTCTTTTGAGGTGAACAGTGCTTCAAAAATACCCGCCAGGGATTTTTCAAAGGTGAACTTCGTTTTGTTGGACCACCGATCAGGCAGCGGTAGAGGCTTGCCGGTGGGTTCTATTTGTTCTATGCCCGTAACCACAGCAAAACCGTTTGGGATGGCATAATATTTCAGTTCCTCATATCCACAGCTTTGGAAAGACCGCTTTAGCTGGGCCTCAACCTGGCCAAAATTCCCGCCGGTTTTGAGCGTGATCGGGATTTCAGGCAGGGTAGCAGAGGCTTTGGGGGGAGGAAAAGGGAATGAGAAGTTTTGAGCACTTCCTGCATTACCAGTGGAATTTTTAGTGATCCCTCCTCCAGTTCCACTTTCTCCATCGACTGCCTCTGCCCAGGTGCCATCCTCACATTGTTTTGCAATGATTTCCCCGGGTGCTCCGCCTATTCCTGCCACTCCTGCTTGGCCCCCATCTGTGAGCACCTGAATCTTTTGCCTCCAGTTGGAGGAATTGCTAGCAAATATGTTGAGGTTAAGCTGGCCCCCA
>JBCDIQ010000229.1:0-9403 GCA_039024295.1 Bacteroidota bacterium
ATCATCGAAGGAAAGCGAATTGAAGTGACCTTACCAGCCATGTTGGCGCATATTCGGAAGAAAAGTATGCGGCTATTGGGGAGTTAATAGAAGTTGTCGGTGGTCAGTTTACGGTTTTCAGTATTTTAGACGAAAGTCTGTAAAATTGAGAAGGTGAGCTGAGCACGATAAACTGAAAACCGAGCACCGATAACTGAAAACTTTAAAATAATGGGTAAAAGACTCGAGCGAATTCTGTCCCACGAGCTGGAAGAAAAGTTAAGTGAATGGCAAGGAAAGGAAGTCCATGCAGTTACATGGGAGCAAGGAACGTATTACGGAATATTAAAAGAAGTAAATCAGGAAGAAAAAGAATTGATGGTGGAAGACCTGAACAGCAAATGGTACAACCGTTCGCGCCACAGGCATACATTAACATTTGGTCAAATTCGGGAAATAATAGCAGACCATGTAACAGAGTGGTAAATTTTAGGATTGTTTTTCATCGAAATTGGGGAGAACTTCTCCGTAAGAATTTTTAATTTTTTTACTAAAAAATACTATTCTAGTATTGTTTTTGCATGTAAAGCTTTGCAACCTATTGATAGGTTTTATCGATAAAACCTATACAGCCAAACGTTCTAATTTCAAGCGCCATGAAGTTATCAAAAAGCCTCTTGTCGTGCATTATTCTGATATGCTCTTACAATTTGGGGCAGGCTCATCCTGATGACTACATTGACAAGGATGATATAAGTTTTGAAAAAATTGAAGTGCCGTTTTATCAGTTTGAAGAATACACCCTTCAAGCGGTGCTTCGTATGCCATACGCAGGATATGACATTGATTCGCCAGATGCCTGGCTAAAGGTATCTGAGCGAAATGTGCCATATGAGGTGGAACTGGTGTTCACTAAGTATCCGGAGGATTTCAGCCGTTGGAGAACGAATTACGAAGAACTGTTCGCCAACCGTATAGATACCCTGATTAAACTCGATTCGGCATTCTTAAATCCGAATGTGAAATGGAAAATGGTGCTCCAGACCCAATGTAAGACTGAAGCCCAGGCATTGAGGTATTTTCATGGGTTTGTGATAAAGTATAAGCCCAAAAAGCAAAGGATTCTAAAGGAAGTCCGTTCGCCTGAAGACCTTCATGGCCTAATGGTGGGGAGCTATCTGCCCTATGATTCAACGGTTATCAAAGTAATCGATCGGCATCCGGAGTGGAAAAATATGCTGGTGGTAATGGACTGGACGGGGAGCATGTACCAGTATGGAGTCCAATTGGTGCTTTGGCATCGTCATAACCTGGAAAACGATACTGCTAATCGCGTAAGTCACCTCATTTTCTTCAACGATGGAAACCGTAAGCGTACGCCCAATAAGCAAATTGGCAAGACGGGCGGCATCTATTACACCTCCCCAGAAAACATAGGCAATGTGGTCAGGACGATGGAAAATGTGATGCGGAAAGGAAGTGGTGGAGATATTCCTGAGAATGACCTGGAGGCGGTGATAAAAGGCATCAGCCTGTTGGAAAGCTATGATGAGATCATTCTAATTGCCGATAATAAAAGCAGTGTGAGGGACCTGGAACTGCTCGATCAAATTGAACATCCGATCCATGTCATTCTGTGTGGGGGCACTCCGGAGAATGTAAATAAGGACTATGTGCAAATAGCACAGGCAACTGGTGGTAGCCTGCAGCTCATGGACCAGGAGGTACCGCTTGAGGAGGAAAAGCCTGAGCCTGACCAGCAGGTGGTGTTAAAGAGCGAAAGCGTGGAGAAGTAAAGCTATTCAGGCACCGCAACAGCCATAAATGCTTCTTTGGTTACCAATTCAATGGGAGCTTCTCCAACTGAATACAGGGTACAGTTAGCCTCGAACGCAAGCCGATAGGTGGCTTCCCCCTTTTCGTTGTTCTCGTACGGCTCAGCGCTTAACAGCCTGAAATAACTTCCAGCAGGCTGCTTGCCAAGGTCTGATCGAAACAGGGTCCCCTCTTCATTGGTCCAGGATAACCTCACCTGCGATAGATTCAGGCTGTCGAAGGTGAAGGTCTTTTGAAGCTCATAATCAAAATTAGCTGCGCAGCTACTCACACCACCAATGGCAATGTTTTTACAGGTTTTTGCCTCACAGCCATTTCCATCAATAACGATAAGGCAGACCGGGAAAACTCCCCTACTAAAAAACTGAAAGTTAGGCCGAGCAACGGTCAACGTATCTACCCCTTCTATTTCCCATCTGTAGCGATAGGGTGGGACGCCACCCGGGAGAGGCAGGGCCTGGAACCACAAAGTTTGACGATTTATCTCATATTCGAATGAGAGTTCGCAACGATTTTGAGGCAGTTTGACTTCATCACAAAAACGACTCTGGCAGCCGTTCGAATAAGTTACCGACAGACACACCTCATAGGCCTGGTCCATATTGGCGGCAAAGTTATACCGATGAAGCGGTTCCAGGTCATTTGAGATGGTACCATCCCCAAGCTCCCAGGTAAGGTTGGCAGGTTCAGCCTGATTTAGCTGCGGCCGGAATGCGGTCTTAATGATAGAATCGGTTGCGTCGCCGGGAAGAAGGGTGAAACTCGAAGGGGAAAGGACTTTTGAAGCATCCGTACTGGCTCCTTGGGCTACTTGTCGGTTGTCTCGGATATCCAACTGAAAGGCAGATTTACAGTCTGTACATCCTTGCGGTCCCAACATCCCGGTAAATTCATACACTCCCCATTGATCCTGCGCATAACTGGTGTGTTGAAAATACCCTGATTCACCAGCTACCAAATTCACTTCTTCGCTACCAATCGTAGCGTCCAGCCAAAAAACGGCTTCTGATATGCCTTCATTTGGCAATTCCTGCTCCTTGCATCCGGAAAAAACCAGGAGGATAACCGGAAGCAGGATACCAAACTGGAAACGACCTAAATGAGGAAACCTATTTTTCATCTTCTTAAGATTAAACCTAATACCTAACGCCTTATCTTCACCTCCTCCAAACATCCCAGGTAACCCCTAGCCGGAGCATCATATCCCGGTCGTTTTGATCCTGGGTAAATACGCCAGTTTCAGTCAAATCTGTCAGTCCGTACATCACATTTGCATCAAGGTTCCAGCCTTTTCCGAGGTAGTATCGATAGCCCATGGATAAGCTGAACTGAAAGGGAACAAATCCATCCCGGTAGCCCCAACTGCCTTGATCTTGAGCAGTCTGGTTGCCTGTAGCATCCGTAAACAACGTCGATTGCTGGGAATTGACCCCCAATAGATAGGAAGCGGCTAGCCCGCCTCGTACAAAATGGCGGTTATGAAGTTGGAAGCCCGCTTCTAGCGGCATCTCTATTCTATGAAGCTGGCGAGCTTCAAGGGTGATTTCTTCCTCTTCCCGACCAAAACCTAACTGGGTAGAAGCAAACATACGCTCCCGATTAAGCGCAGTTCGCATCTGATACCTTAGCCCGGTGTGGAGTTGCCATTTTGGGGTAAGGGCGAATCGATAGCCAATGCCTGCGTAGGGTGCGATCGAAATCCCTGCTGATGTTGAATTCGAGTTCAACCCAGGACTTAGGTTGACACCTCCCTCCAGACTGAGGAAATGTCTTGGGCCCAATTCACGTATAGATTCCAGGGGAATCACCCGGCCGGTAATTGATGCGGGCTGGTAACCTAATGTGAAGGGTTGTACGGCAATCGTTGCAAGGGATTTTTCAGCTGAATTTTTCTTATTGCCTAGCAGACGACCGAGCCATCCTTGTTGATGGGGCTTGGAACTTTCTGCTCCCATTTTTCCTTTTGGAGAATGAGTGGCTGCATGGAAGATGGCGTTACCCGTTTCATGGGGTTGATCGTGAGCAGTAGCTACAGTTGGGCCGCTTGCTGCTGAGGGCTTAGGGGAATTAACAGCGATGTCAATATTTTGAGATGATGAACCTGCTACCCTTGTCTGTTCCTGATTTTCGGAGAAACAATCTGTCTGTGCTATTCCTGCGGAAAAAGAAGTCGCAACAGATGTACCCACCACGGAAGAAGGCACAACTTCAGATGAGGTGAATGCTCCTGCCAAAAGCTCGGAAGCGTCATTAGCATGAGAAAAATACCAAGCACCCAATCCCACGCTAAGCACCAGGGCAGCCAACAGGCCAAGGCCGATTTCCCATCTCCACCAAAAACCCCTTTTAGGAGGATCGGTGTGCAGGTCTAGCAGCTCTTCCGCTTGCTGCCAGTAGGTTTCCTGAAACTCGTAGGTTCGGCCTTCCAATTTTTGCTTCAGGAATTGGTCCAGGTTATGGGGCTCCTGTTGCTTCATGTTTTAATCGTCTGATTTGATGAATGAATAAGGTGTTCAAGGCGTTTTCGGAGAAATTTACGTGCAGAGCTGACATGCCATTTGGAGGTGCCTTCTGAAATGTCTAGCATCTTACAGATTTCCTTATGGCTGTACCCATCAATGGCAAATAGGTTGAATACTTTTCGACTCATGTCAGGCAGTTGTTGAATCAGTTGCTCGATTTCCTGCGCATCAAGCTGCTGATCAGCCTCGTTGAAAGACACCAGTCCGGTGAAATCGTCGGTTTCATAGAACTCGTAATAGGCTACTTTGTCCTGATGCCTTTTTTGTGCACGGTATACATCAATCAAAGTATTGATGGTAATCCGCTTAGCCCAGGCCTCAAAGGGAACTTTAGGTGGATAAGTATCCAGTTTTTGGATGATTTTGAGGAAGGCTTGGTTCAGGGCTGCAACCGCATCTGCTTCGTTTTTCTGGTACCGCATACATATTCCCATCAATGGCTGAAAGCAGGCTTTATACAAAGCCGATTGTGCCCGGCGGTCCTGCCGTTTACAAGCTTTCAGTAATTGAGGGGTAATGTTCATATTCTTAGCTTGGCAAAAAGGCCCGGCAGGGAATTCCTGCCAGGCTTTGCGCACTTTTCAGCAATATACTGAATTACACATAACACCTATTTTCAATTCGTTGGAAAATCAAAGCTCAGCATGAATCCATGCCGAGCATTGAAAGGGCACTAGTTTCCTGCCTTGATGATTCTCTCCATTAGGAGGTCATTGCCGTCGGTTACCTTCAGGAGGTAAGCACCAGCTGGCAGGTCTCCCACAGGAATTTCTATTCTGTTGTTGCCAAGGTTCAGGTTTTCTGATTGGCGAAGCAATTCACGTCCCATTAGGTCTATCATGCTGATTTGTAGGTTGCTGCCCTGGGTCAGTTCCATTTCCAGGTAAAGGGTGGAGGATACTGGATTAGGATAGGTACGGGTGATGCTGCCAAAAGAAGCTTCTTCCAAAGAGGTGGTGATGAGGATGTCATTATTTGAAACCTCAAAGTTGATGTCACGGATGGCAGATGAGCTGGCATTTACGGTTACGATTTGCTCATCGTCTCCTGATTTGCCAATTGCTTCCACAACTACCTTGTACGTACCGTAAGCAATTTGGTCAAACTCATACCGTCCTTCAGTGTCCGTTATTGTATGGGAAACCGGATTATCATTTCTGTCCAACAAGAGAACTGAAATACCATCTAGTGGGTCTCCGGCAGTTTTATTGGCACCTTGAGAAATAAGGCCTCCAACAAAGGCGGGACCTCCTGGATTTCTGCCAGCAATCAGGGTGATATTTGCTGGGCGGTGGCGGCCATTGACATTGATTTTTGTAGCAGCTCTCCAGCGAAGGGCATTGCCGTAATAGGTGGGCAGGTAACTGCTGAAGTTAGCTGCTCCAGGAAGCAGACCAGCTTTTACCCAATAATCTCCCCCACGTAGGCCAGTAAATGCAAACCTTCCGGTTCGGGTATAGGTAGAATCCAATGCCGTCAAGGTACCCGCTGTTGAGTCATGACGAATCAGGTATACGATTGCCGTACCCATGTTATTGGCAGGAATGGTACTCACGGTTCCAGTGAGGGTATACCGTTGTGGCGGACGCTGGCCAACCCAAACAGCCTTACATATGGTGTCACTACAATTGGTGGCAGGGTCTGAAGTAATCAGGCATACTCTGTAGGCACCAGCCTGGCGATAGGTGTGTGAGGGGTTAACTTGACTAGAGGTATTGCCGTCACCGAAGCTCCACTGATACCTTCCAGGGGTAGACAAGTTGGTGAAGGCAACCGTATTTGTTTGAGGCCTGCGGGTGTAAGAGAAGTTTGCACGACACCTTGCAGGAGGTGCTATGTATACAGAAACCACTTGGCAGAAGGTGTCTGCACAGACACTTCCAGTAGAAATGACCAGACAAACCCGATAGCGACCGGTTTGGGCATAGCGGTGAGTAGGATTCTTCTGTGTGCTGGTATTTCCGTCTCCAAAATTCCATGAATAGGTAGGGCGAATGTTGCTGGTCTGTCGTGACAGATTGGTAAAGATTACTTGGCCGCTTCTTCCTATGCGCTGAGAACTAAAGTTTGCCTGACAAAGGGGAACTGATGGATTTCTTATTACAATGGGACGGCAAATGGTATCAGTACATCCACGGCTATCTGCAATGGCTAAACATACTCGGTAGGTACCTGGAGAAGCGTAGCTGTGAGTGGGATTTTGTACAGAACTTGAACTACTATCTCCAAAGTTCCATGTAAAGGAATAAGGAGCCACGCCTCCAGTAGCAGTTCCTCGGAAGCTAGTACTAAGGCCACTTGTGGTACTAGTGAAGGAAGCCTGACACCTTGGTAGTGGTGGGCATTGGTCAATGTTCACCAATACAGGTCCCGCACCTGCAAAGACTGCCTGCGAAGTGAGGGTATTACCTCGGCAGTCTCGTGTTGCTAGTAGTATTACTGCCTGTCGAAGATTGAAAAATAATGTATCGTTGAATACGCCATTTACATCCGTGGTAACGGTGTTGTTATACGCAGGGAAAACCATGCTTACACTTACTGTATGGTTGGCCACAGGGCTTCCATTGGCTGTTACGGTCCCCTGCAAAATAATGGGACCTTGGCCGAATGTGGTTGTAGCAGCCATACCAATCAGGAGGAATAGAATGTGTGCTTTTTTCATGATGATTGATTTTGACGAGATACACGCTAGCAGGTAGCGATAGGTTGGGGAAGAGGGAAAATTTTTTCAAAAAAAATTCCGGGAATGCGCGTTTGCACATCCCCGGAGCCTTTTTTAGGGCGGAATTATTATCCCACCATCTCAGTTTCCGTCTCTTGAGCAGCGAGCCAACGCTCAGCATCCAAGGCTGCCATACATCCCGTACCAGCCGCAGTTACTGCCTGGCGATAGGTTTTGTCTTGGGCATCCCCACAAGCAAATACACCTTCAACATTGGTGTAGGTAGAGTCTGGTTGGGTGATCAGGTACCCTTGCTCATCCATGTCGAGCACGCCTTCAAAAATTCCCGTATTGGGTTTATGGCCAATGGCTACGAATAAGGCTCCTACCGTCAGGGTCTGTTCTTCCTGAGTTTGGTTATTTATGATGCGAACCGCATTCACTTTTTCATCTCCCAAAATCTCCTTCACTTCCGTATTCCAGTGAATTTTGATGTTGGGGGTTTTCAGTACCCGGTTCTGCATAATCTTGGAAGCCCGCATCTCATCACGACGCACCATCATGTGAACCGTAGAATTGATTTTTGAAAGGTATAAGGCCTCCTCAGCTGCTGAATCACCTGCCCCAACGATGGCCACTTCCTGTCCACGGAAGAAATATCCGTCACATACTGCGCAGGCACTTACCCCACGGTTGGCAAATTCTTGCTCAGAAGGTAAGCCCAGCCATTTGGCAGATGCGCCAGTGGAAATAACGATGGTATCTCCCGTAAATTCTTTTCCCCCGTCCGTCCATACCTTTTTAGGGGTGCTGTGAAGGTCAACTTTGACAATTTCTTCGTACACCATTTTGGTACCAAATCGTTCCGCTTGTTTGCGGAAATCTTCCATCATTTGAGGACCCATGATCCCTTCGGCATACCCTGGGTAGTTTTCCACATCTGTGGTGATCATCAACTGACCGCCTGGTTGTTTGCCACTGAACACAATGGGATTCATTTCTGCACGGGCAGCATAGATCGCTGCAGTATATCCGGCAGGACCAGAGCCAATGATCAGACAATTGCTATGATTGGAAGAACCGTTTGCGCTACTCATAATCTTTTTTCGATATTACATACAAACCCTAAACCAATGGGCTTTTTCTGACAGCCCGACATTCAACTCTGTCAAAATTACAATTTTTTGCTTAGCTGTTCTGCCAACTGGGCGACTAAAACAGGAGCGAGAGAATTTCTTTTGCTTTGAGCTCTGGAAATTGTTCCTTCAAGCTTTCACTTAATCCTGCAATGTATGCTTCGTCCAACGCGTCCGCTTCTTGATATGTTTCTGAAAGACGGATAAACCTGCTGGAAACAGGGTCGTCAGCATTAGAAGGTTCAATTGCTGCTACGCGAAGCAATTGATCGACATAAATTTTGATAAACCTTGAAAAGGAGGGATCCTTGGTACGCCTGATCAACTGTTGATCTACCTGTTTTCTTGTCATTAACGGATACTCTTTGAATGCATGGAGCAGATTTTCTCCCACTTGCAAGCGTTTTTCCATGTTGGGGGAATAATGGAGTTGGGTATCCAGAAACGTTTTGGCCTGGACTTTCAGTTTTGACAAGGTATTTTCTTCTGCTTGACTGCTCGCCGGAAGGGCATGCTTCTCCTTGGCATTACCCTGATGCGCAGGGGACTTTTTGGTAGACTGGTGTGTTTTTTCTGTTGCTTCCTGCTTATTAGGCTTTGATGTGTGCTTTTTAGGGGACGCTGGGTCTTTCTGCCGCTCGTCAGGTTGAGAAGCTTTAGGGTGATTTTCACTTTTGAAATACACCATCCAGGTATTTTCATCCTTCTGGATTCTATCTACCAGATCACCCTCAAGAGAAAGGACAAATTGCTTGAAGACTGAAAAGCCCAACTTCTTCTCTGAGAAATTTTTATCTATTGCCAATAAATGAGGCTTGAACCTCGCGAGTGGCACAGGGCCGGATTTCTTGCGCGCTCCCAGGTAGCGTTTGACCAAGGACCTGGCCTCAGCTAAGGATTCCTTGCCTACTTTTTTGCTTTTTGAGGGCTTGGGGGAGGAAGGTTGGTTGCTGTTTTTTGAGCCCTCCTTGGAAGGGGAATTGGCTCCATTCCGTAATGCTGGCGGTTGTTGTTTTGAAATGCGCCTTGGATTTTTGGGTTTTGGGGCAGCGATTTTTCTGCGCAGCTGTTTGGGTTGGCTAAATCCCTTTATTTTCTCCTTGGGCTTAAAATAAATGGTCCATTCCTTTTGCCGTTTTTCAATCTTTTCTATGACATCCCCAATCCAGTTTTTGATAAATTTCTTAAATGATTTAAATCCCATTTCCTTAAAAGAAAAATGAGGATCTATGACCAGAAGAGCGTCTAGCAATGCATTTAACTCAATG
>JBCDIQ010000230.1:0-9290 GCA_039024295.1 Bacteroidota bacterium
GCTTGCACCATCAACACGGATTTAGCCTTCAAAACCGTTGGGAGAAAAGTGATTTATTTTCAGAAAAAATCAAAAAATACTGACTATCAATCTATTAATATTTAAAATATTCTTTAAAAAGCCCCCTTATTCCCCCATCCCAGCTTCAAGCAGTAATTTCTCCTTAACATTGTTCCCATTAATCTCAGCAAAATTTCCGCCACCTACTTTCGCCAGGTAAGAAAGGCGACGTATCCGAGAAGGGTCTGGTTGGCTACCGAAGACCATCACCGATAAATTGAATCCATTTAGTTCCTCCTGCTTTACTTGTTCGATGAGTTTAGCGGATAGACGAAACTGTCCATCTGTGGCGAGAATCACCCGCTGGTTGTTTTGGGGAATTTTCTTGGCGGACAGCAATCCAAAAGCAGTTCGCATCCCCACTTCTATCTGTGTTTTTCCTCCACTTCTCAACCGACCCAAAACTTGCAGGATTTTTCCTGATTGAGCAGCAGAGGTTAGGGGGAGTACCACCCTGGCTTCTCCTGAATACAACACAATGGCCACTTCATCTTCTGGTCGCATGATTTCTAACAGATAAGAAAACGCATCCTTTAACAGGGGAAGCCGGTCAGGCTGGTTCATAGAAGCAGAAACGTCCAGCAACAGCACCAATTGATTAATGGGCTTTCCAGACAGGGATGGAGAAGCAGGCTGGTCCGAGGAATCCTCTTGTTCATCTAGCGCTTCACCTGGTTCTACCGGAATAACCACAAAAATGGGGGCCAGTTCCAATAAGGGCGGAAGGGGTTGGGGAGACAACAGGGTCAACTGCTTGAAGGCGGTAGATATTCCGCCATGGTAATGGTTGAAAGCATAGTACAATTTCTGGTGGAACAGGAAATAGCCTTCAGGATATTGTTGAAACGCTTCCGGTATAGCCGCAGCGTTGCGAAATACATCCCGAATTTTTTCTCCAAACCGGATCAAGGAATTGTAAGTACTTTCCGCATCTTTTGACGGAAACCCATCTAGCTGGAGTAGGCCCATGTTTTCCTCCTTCATGCTGTAAGCCAATTGCAGGGCTTCATTGAGTTGGTTGCTAAGCATTTCGAGAGCATTTGAAGATTTACCCTCTTTCACCCCTTCACATAACTCTGCAGCACACATGGTCACATACAAGAGGTCGCGCATGCCTTCGGGATAGGGAGGCACCTTTTGTGAAAGCCTTATATAGGTTCGATGGGCTGATAGCAATCGCTGGTTTGCCCGGCTGAAGGCAGCCAAGACTTCAACCTGTCGAGCGTATGCCTTGATAGGCAAACGGCTCAGGCGATAGAGGGTATCACACAATCCTTTCGCCTCATTGAGCAAGAACATCCACTCATCCCTGCTGTTGTTGAGGTCGCTTGCCAGGGTAGGCGAAAACGCATCATTGTGCTCCTTGGTCTGGTGGTACATCAGCCTAACATTGGTCCACAAATCAGCCTGTGGACGGGGGAGTTGGTAAACCCCTCTCGCAGGACGTGGCCCCTGGGTCACAATTTCACCAAATGCGGGGAACAGGGGGCCTTTTCCAGCATTATCGGCTACTGCCCGGGCCAGTCCACGGTTGTGCCGACTCATGTGCTGGTGCATGTGCCACCACACATTGAGGCCTTCATTAGCAAAATCCAGGTGGCTCTGCCAGGCTTTGCCTGGAGATTGCTGGGCAACAGATTGATGAATAGAAAAATAAAACAGGAGCAAGGATGCTAAGAGCAAACCTGTTTTTTTCATGCCTAACGGAGGTGTTGATCAAAAAAGTCTGAGCTGGCTTCCAGCAATTGTTCTAATTGAGGGGTGGTTTGTTCAAAAGGGTGCACAGCACCAAAGGTGTGTCCAGTATCTGGAATCAGTCGCATTTCAGTCGTTGCCGGAGGCGCATAAATATTGAGCTGCTCTGCTTCGTAATAAGGTACCGTTACATCTTTTTCCCCATGCAGCAGCAGTAACGGCTTTTCCATCCTACGCGCCGCATCCAGGATATTCAGGGAGTTCTTGCTTCTTTTTTCGATGTCTTCCAGCAAGTCCATGCCCAATCGGTATACTTCCCCTGTTCTCCCATTTACCACCTCCCCATGACCTCTTTTGTGCCAGGCTTGTCGTGTTTTTTTATCATACCGATCGTAGGTGGAGACGGCTGCCCAGGTAGCAACTGCGCTGATTTCAGGGGTTGATTCTCCACTGAGAAGGGCTATTCCTCCTCCTCGGGAATGTCCAATCACACCAATCTTGTGCAGGTTGAGGTACGCCCCAAAAAAATCAGTATGGGCACATAATCGGTATACCTCCTTGGCCTCGGCCACCTCAAGGCTAAAGGTATTCTTTTCAAACTTATCCAGTTCACTGATCACCAGGGGATCGTCTCCAATTCCGTTATGGGAAAAATTGAAGGTGACAAAGGTAAATCCCCGTTCGGCAAAATACCTTCCCGCGTAAGGGACGAATCCCCAGTCTTTAAATCCCTTGAAACCGTGCAGGTAAACCACACAAGGCTGATCCCCAAATTTCTCAGCACCGTATACGGTAAGGTTCAAGGTATTTCCAGCATCAGTGGTATGGGTAAAGTTGGTGGGCATGGGCAGAGGTTTTAGGTATTTGCTGTTAGGTGTTAGCGGGGATGAAGATATAAAAACAAAAGAGGACATGAAGCCATGCCCTCAGGGGTTGTTGAAGAAGGAAATCAGGAGAAAAGCTTGCGCACTGCTTGGGTCATGTGGCTGTAGCCCTCTTTCATTTCGTCGGCAAATCCTTCCCATTTATCTTCAGACTCCTCAGATTTTGCCTCGGCTTTTTGCTTCATTTCATTGACCTTGGACCTCAGTGACGCCTGAATTTCTTTGAAGTCATCCTTGGCGTCGGCAGCTCCTAAGTGCAAATGCAACCGAAAAAGATCCATTTTGGTGCGGAAGGTGGTGAATGCAGTGTCCATTTCGCCCATCCACCCTTCTGCGGTAGATTCAGATTCAGCTTTAAGCTGGTTAAACTTAGTTTCCGTCTGCTGAAATGCTTCATCTACCTTCTTTTTTTGCTCAGCCAGGGCATCTCGCGTTTCTGCTTTTCCAAGGGCCAGTTGAACTTCCAGGTGTTCCAGTTCAGCTTTTAGGCCCATGGCTTTTTCCTTGGCAGAACCTTCCATCTCGTTGATGGCACCTTTTGCTTGTTGCACTTTTTTCCGAAAGGTTGCCTTTTGCTTTTCAAACAGCTCGGTGGCCTCGCTGTCTTTCATGTCCAAACTAAACGTTAATTCGTCCAATTCTTTCATCCAGTCTTCTAGAAATTTGTTCATGGGATGCGGGGTTAGGTTTAAGGGTGAATATACTTGGTGGACGGGGGATAGACAAGCAGGTCACCCTGATACATCTGGATTTTTCCCAATAAAAAAGCCCATGAAGCTGCCAGACTTCATGGGCATACCAGATTAACCAATCACACTACTAGTTGAATGTTAATGGGAGCAATTTTGTACCGCTTCCATTTTTCATAAAACCGAAGGCAAATTGTTACAAAAGTCATGGCAGTTAGATGATAAATGTTAAATTGGAGAATGACTTTTGTCACCCTTCTGTTTTCGCAGGTAGCGTAATTTTGACACTGTAGCTGAACAAAGAACCTTATTTAATCATGGAATTAATTACCAGAGCCAGCAGCCTACGCGATGTCCTAAACCACAACCCCTTACTTGAACTGGTCCTCGACCGCTTCGACTTGGTATATCGCAACAATGACCAGACCGTAGAGATTGCCTGCATGGACAAATGCCTGAATATTGATTTCTTCGTTGAAATCCTTCGGGTATTTGATCATCCTGAGCAGTTTTCAGTAGATACTTTTTCTGCCTTTGAAGTTGGGGTCATCATGGAATATCTTGAAAAAACCCATGAGTACTATATAAACAAACGGACAGCGGAAATTGAGCATTCTATTGAATTGTTGATCGAACGCTATTCAGACGATTACCCACGTCTGGTGGTCCTGAAACCCTTCTTCCAGGTATACAAGAAAGAACTCATTGAGCACATTACCACTGAGGAAGAAGAGCTTTTCCCCTACATTCGGGAACAGATTCAAGCTTATAGCGGCGCAGAAGTTGCACGCAATGAAACCGGGTTCTCCATTTCTAAATTCCTCCATCGCCACGAGGAGGACCACCTGGATACTGATCTTGGAGAAATTCGCAACCTGATCATCGACGGGCACCCAGAACTGATGAAGGTGCTAGCCTTCCGAGTACTCTTCACCCAACTGTACGCCTTTGAATCTGACCTCCACATCCACGAACGGATTGAGGAAGAAGTATTGATTCCGAAATTGCTGAGACCGGGTTGGGGGGCTTGAGAAAGGAATTAGCTTTTAGGTGTTAGTTGATAGGGTATAGGTAAAGGTAGGACTTAGTAATCTATGAAAATGTAATTTTCTACAGGTTTGGTGGGCATACTACTTAGCACGGGGTCCTCAACTGAACCCTCAATTTACTGCAGATGGGCATCCAAACAGCCCAACCCACGTACACGATGAAAGTCTGCTGTATTACTAGTGATCAATGTCAAATTATGTACTAAAGCTGTAGCAGCGATGATCGCATCAGGCAATTTGATTTTATGATGCTTCCGTAAGCTAATGGTCTGTGCTACAATGGATTCAGAAAAGTGGTAATACGTCAATGAAATCGATAAAATCTTGAAGATGTTGCATTTCTGTTGACTCTCCCTCAAAGCCTAGCAATTCGATTTTATTTATTACTGATAGACAACACAAATCCTGATCAAGAATATCCTGCAACCAATTGCTTCCTGAAATTGGAAGAGATGCTCCAAGTAGTTCAATTACTACGTTGGTGTCAGCTAAATATCTCGCTCCCATTCACTACGGCTTTGTTTGAGATCTTGTAGCATCCGATCGGCAGTTTCTTTAGATATGCTGCCTTTCCACTGTCTTTTGGGTTTTTCCTGTGTTGTTGATTTTTCGGGGATAAGACGTAAAATGTTAAGTTGCTCAAGCTGTTGGAGCAGCCTCAAGGCCTTATCGTTGATGAGCTCTACCGTAATGATTTGCATAATTTTAATAGATAAATCAGCGAAAACTGGGGCTTCAAAATTTATGGGAACGAAAACAGAAGAGTTAATACCAACTTAAAAAATCACTCTTAAATAAGTTAGCGTTTCTAGAAAGATAGTGTTTGAAACACCATTCTCCAAGAGCTGAATTATACGTTGAGAAGTCTTTGAAAAAAACTTCCCTTAAGGAATATTTTTAATTTACGCCCCCTTCGGTGTCAACTCCACAATGGGAATCAGCATTTCTTCGAGGCTGATGCCCCCGTGCTGGAAGGTGTCTTTATAATAGTTGACGTAATAGTTGTAATTGTTGGGGTAGGCGAAGAAATAGTCCTCCATCGCAAACGCGTAGGTGGAACTCACATTAGACTTGGGCAGCTTCGCATCTTCTGGCTTGCGCACCGTAAAGATATTTTTAGAGCCCTCGTCATAGTTCAGGTTTTTACCCTGCTTGTAACGAAGGTTGGTCGTCGTCTTCCGGTCTCCAATGATGCGAATGGGCCGTTTCACCCGAACGGTACCATGGTCGGTAGCAATGATCACCTTAACATTTCGCTGACTCAGGGTTTGAAGCATCTGCAACAAAGGAGAATGTTCCAACCATGAGCGAGAAATAGACCGGTAGGCCGCTTCATTGGGGGCAAGCTCACGAATAATGTTCATCTCGGTTCGGGAGTGAGAAAGCAGGTCGATGAAGTTGTACACCACCACATTCAATTCGTTGTTGAGCAGGTTGAGGACATTGTCGGCCATATTCTTGCCGTCCTGTAGGGTGATGACTTTGTTGTAGCTGTGCTTCACATTGATGCGGGCACGTTCCAAATGCGCAGCCAGGAAATCCCCTTCATGTAGGTTCTTGCCCCCTTCCTCGTCATCATTCAGCCAAAGTCGAGGATGGCGGTTGGCCATTTCACTGGGAAAGAGCCCAGAGAATATAGAGTTACGTGCGTATTGGGTAGCCGTAGGCAGGATACCGTAGTAGGCTTGTTCGGAATTGATGTAGTAATATTGGCTCAGAATGGGCTCAAATACCTTCCACTGATCATACCTGAGGCAGTCTACTAGCAGGAAAAATACACTTTCGTAGCCTTCTCCCAGATGCTGAAAAGTAGTTCTTGGAAGCACATCGGGGGATAGGATAGGGCGATCATCGGGGTCACCGGTATTTACCCAATCCAAATAATTATCGGCTACGAAGCGACCAAAGTTGAGGTTGGCCTCTGCCATCTGAGTATCCAGCACCTCCTTCATGCTCTGGTCGGAGTTTTTCTCCATTTCAGTTTGCCAAAAGAGCAACTTCTGGTAAATCTCGACCCAGTCCTGGTGATCGTTATGATCAAAAAACTGCATCGCAATGTTCCGAAAATCCTGCTGGTATCCCTGGTTTACCTTTTGGTCCACCAGTTTTTTGTTATCCAGGATTTTTTTGAGGGCCAATAGAATCTGAGTTGGCTTTACTGGCTTGATGAGGTAATCCGATATTTTGGCCCCAATCGCTTCCTCCATGATATATTCCTCTTCCGATTTGGTGATCATCACCACAGGAAGATTGGGCGTAATCTTTTGTAATTCTGAAAGGGTGGTGAGTCCATCCATGCCGGGCATTTGTTCGTCCAAAAATACCACGTCAAAATCCTGCTCCTTCACCAGTTCCAAGGCATCAATGCCATTGGAAGCGGAAGCCACCTCAAAACCTTTTTGGTTCAAAAATTTATGATGAGCTTTCAGCAAGTCGATTTCGTCGTCTATCCAGAGGATTTTGGCATTTTGCATAAATGGATGTACTAAATTTTGAGAAAAATAGAATTTTCCACCTTTTGGGTGGAAATATCAAACATATGAAAAAAAATGGGTAAAGGTTTAACTATAGATCGAGGGTTGCTGTTGGGTTTACCGGATTATCGAAGATAAAGTTACACCCTTGGGGAAATAAATCCCCTTATCCTCCAAACGGACTCCCACCTGTATCCTTGCTGCTGTCAAATACTCGGATAGCGATTACCTCAGCCTCAGCAGTACACACTTCTCCTGCAAAAAAGGAGCATTTCATCGTGGTTTTTCGCCCTTTAATCTCGAGCACCTCGGCCCGTAGCGAAAGGGCCGCCTTCATGGGCGTAGGCTTGAGGTATTTTACATTTAAGGTACCGGTTGCATATCGGTACTCGGGCAAAGAGCCCAGTCCCCTACCCTCTTCTTTGTAAGAGGCCGCCATTGCCGTACACATGCAGTGGCAGTCTATCAGGGTGGCGATAATTCCCCCATTGAGCAGGCCCTTCCAGCCATGGTGGTGCGGCTGGGGTGTCCAGTGACACACGCTTTCCGCTCCTTCCCAATAACTTTTGATCTGTAGGCCTTGGTCATTGTGGAGCCCACAGCCATAACAGACATTTTCGGGCATGAACTCCTGAAAGTATTCGATTGTGTGAGGTTGCTGCATTGTTGCGGGGTTGATACCCAACAAAGAAAAGCCGCAATAATCCAACCACCAAATGTAACATTGCTGCTTTAAGTCATTTTTATTTTGTATAATATATATTTTAGTTTACATAAATTTATCAATCAATATAATCAATAGCATTGATGATAGACGCGAATTCCAAGCGCATCCTCAAGGGAGCGGCCATGGTACTTTTTTGTGCCATTTTTTTAACCGGCTGTAAAGTCGAAGACCAATTGGAGGACCTGACCATTTCTGATTGGAACCCGGATCTGGCATTTCCATTGGTAAAGGGAGAAACCACAGCTGAGCAGTTGCTGGGAAGAATCGGCCAGGATGACATACTCGAAATCCGCCCTGATGGCATCATCCAATTTATCTACCGGGATGAAGTATTTTCGGTAAGAGGAGAAGAGGTAATGGCAATTCCCGCTTTTGATGTTCCTATGCTGGATACGATGGTTAGCATTCCCCTGGAGACTGGTAACGGGGAGGAGCTGCAACGGGCAGACCTGAAATCGGGTCAACTGGTGGTAGTTGTTCCTGAAAGAAATTACCCAAATGTATTCTTAAACATTCGAATACCCGATTTGATCGCTGGGGCTGTTGAATTTGACACAACCCTCTTCCTAAAGGAAACACAATCCCAGGAATTCAAATTCGACCTGAATGAAAGAATGCTGAGACCTGGAGATGATGGGTTACAACTGGCCTACAGTGCCGTAAGAATTCCTGCTGGAGAATCCATTCGCCTTAACGGATTGGTCTACCGCTTTGCCAACCTGGTCCCCACTTATGCAGAAGGTTATCTAAACCAATATCCTTTTGACTTATCCGTGGATTCATTTTCTGTCAATATATTTGAGTCCGACTGGGAAGGAGACATTCAGTTTGCCGAACCTGTTTTACGGTTTCAAATCGATAATTCATTTGGATTTCCCATATCAGCAGACCTGAGCGACCTGAGCATTCAAACCCGCAGGCAGGGGCTGGTCCCCGTCCAGTCCAATGACCTGGAAGATATATCTCTGAACTATCCAGGATTCGACGAAAAGGGGGAGTTTAAAGCCACCCAATTGGAACTCAACAACATGAACTCCAATATTACCACCCTTATAGATGCGATTCCTCAGGAAGTTTTTTACCAGATCAAAGGGCTATCCAATCCTGACTTGGGACAAAGCAGAGGGTATGTGCAGGACTCAAGTATATTCCGGGTAGAAGTGGCATTGGACTTACCCTTAGACGGTACCATATCAAATTTTAGGCTACGGGACACTGTCCTCATGGACTGGGAGAATATAGAAGAAATTAGGCACCTGAGCTTCAAAACCCGGTTTACCAATGGATTTCCCATAGAAGGAATTGCCCAGGTGTATTTCACCGATGAGTCTTACCAGGTGTTTGACTCTCTTTTTATGGAAGGCCCCTACGAATTAGCATCAGGGATTGCGGATGCCAATGGAAAGCTGAGTGAGCCTGTGCTTACAGAAAATGAAATTGAGGTTCTCCAGCCCGGCCGGCTTGAAGCCCTTCAGGCAGCCAGTCATGTTGTCTGGGAGGTCAGGCTGGCTACCCCTCCGCAAGCAGTAAAAATATCCCAGGACAACTTCGTTGGCCTACAAATAAGCACCCTGGTTGGACTGTAAAACACTCATTATGCATATCCGATACGTCATTTTTGTGCTCTTTTCGCTTGCATTTTGTGCCGTTGCCCAGGCTCAAACCCAGTTCGGCCTTCACTTTATGCCGGATTTATGGCAAGCGAACTTGAC
>JBCDIQ010000231.1:0-9224 GCA_039024295.1 Bacteroidota bacterium
CTGGTGATGAAGGATTTCGAAGACTATTTTGTCTTTGAAGGAGGGGGAGCCAATTTTACACAGGCGGCTATTTTGGAGGACATAAGCCCCAACTACATTGGATCAACCGCGCCTAGGTCCATAACAGGTGATTTTGACAATGACGTAAGGCCGGAAACCGTCTTTGGTGACTTTGATGGAGATATTCTGGTGTATGAACACGGGGGTGGGAATACCTACACCAACCGCCTCGTGGACACTACAAACCTGATTAAATCTGCTACCTACATCACCAAAGGAGATTTTGATGGAGATGGCATTCCAGAATTTTTCGTGGCGGCACATGCGTCTTCTCTTCGCAATGCCGACTTTGAATATGATGTAGCGCACTGGCGGCTGCGGATATTCAAGGCTACCGGGGACAATCAATACGAGGTCATATGGGAAGACTATCTCTATGACATTGATACCGATCCCTTCAATGCTGCAACTGCAGGCAACCTGGATGACGATCCGGCAGATGAATTGCTGTTCACCACTTTTCCTCGCACCTACCTCATCGATTTTGATGGAAATGAAATGCAGATGGCCTGGTTCAGGTTTGGCGACCTGGCAACTCACCACATCATCATGGACCTGAATGGAAATGGCATCAATGAGATCGGGATTGGCCGCGGAGATACCACCTTCTTCTGGGAAAAGGATGTAGCGTATACCGGACCACAGGTTGTCACCTCCGTACAGGGGCGTGTGCTGGGTCCTGACCGTGCGGAGATCACCTGGCAGGCTTCACCCAATGCGACGGATTACGGAATGGTACACATCAAGGACCCATTCAGCGGAAATACCACTGGCCCGCTATTCCCAACTGCTGCTACCTCCATCATTGACAGCAGCCTGGAGAATGGATCAGAATACCTCTTTTTTGTGGTAGCCCGAAATCAGATGCTAACCCCAAATGAATCCCCTCCTGGGACATTTGTGGTGCTGCGTCCACATGAAAACAACCGTGTGGACAGCGTTGTAGCAGTTAGTCCCAAACAACTCACCGTTTATTTTTCACAACCTGTAATTGACAGGGATACGGACAAACCTCTGTTCCTTTTAAATGGTACTCATACCCCTTCTTCGATCATCCAGGCAGGTAATCCTGGTCGGAAATTGATCCTGGGGTTTGACCAGTTGATCCCAGAAGGCATGAATACCCTCCGGATTGATCCTGACTTTCTGGATGCAGAGCGGGGGATATTAAATCCGGCAGATTCCTTGCAAAACTTCCGGTATGAACCCGCTGAAGATGATTATTTGTTTCTGACCAAATGGGAAATTGCAGGAGACAAGGAAGCCATCCTGTTTATGAACTATCCCTTAGACGAGGCTAGTGCCCTTGATACCGCAAATTATGAGATATCGCCTGTGGGCAGCATCAGGTCCGTGGCATTTGCTTCTGAAGACATGGACGCCGTGCGCATAACGGTGAACAAAGCCCGATTCGGTGCCTTGGGCTATCCCATTTCCATAACTGTCACCCCAGAGGTGTGTGCCATCAATCAGGTGTGCTTTCAGGAAAACGAGGGAAACACAGCCACCTTCTCAGCCTTTAAGCAAGATCTGTCGGAGGTATTTGTGTATCCCAACCCTGTGCGAAACCATGACCAGTTTGACGGATTACGCTTTGCCAACCTGACCCAGATTGCCAATATCCGGGTAATGAGTGTATCTGGCAGAATGGTGACCAAACTGGAGGAAACAGATGGCGATGGCGGGCTTGAATGGGATATGCGGGATCGCGATGGCAGGAGAATCAAACCAGGCATTTACATTTATCATGTAACTGCGGATGGGGTAGATGATTTTATTGGAAAATTTTCGGTAGTGGAGTAAAAAAGTTGTCTGTTTTCGGTTTACAGTTTGGATGGGATATGTTCCCAACTAAAAACCGATAACTGATGTCTGTAAAATGAAAACTGCCCAAACGTTTGACTGATAATTCCACAAAGGATACTTTTGAGATGAAAATTCGGTTATGAAGGTATTGATGGAATAACCCGATGAAAAAAGAGCTCCTGGTTTTTGATTTTGATGGCACCATTGCAGACACCTTATCTGTTGCGGTGGAGATTTCCAATGAGCTGGCACCGGAGTTTGACTTTCCCAAAATGAACACTGAGGAGTTCCTGGAACTGAAGGGAAAAAAAGTAGCTGAGTTGATGGAGATGGCCAATATGTCCTGGGTAAAATTGCCTGTGTTCATCAAACGCGTGCGCGACTCTTTCAAGAAGTACCTTCCGCAGGTTGAGCCAGTTGAAGGAATGCCTGAAGTATTGCTCGCATTAAAATCCGAAGGATTTCACATGGGAATTCTCACCTCTAATACAGAGGAAAATGTTCACCATTTCCTTCAACAGCACCAACTGGAATATTTTGAATTTATTCACTCCCCTTCTTCCATTTTTGGGAAGGGACGGGTACTTAAAACCTTTAGCCGAAAATATAAGATTCCCAATCGCAAGGTGGTCATGATTGGTGATGAACGCCGAGACATCAAAGCCGCCCACAAGGCGGAAGTAAGGTCAGTTGGGGTCACCTGGGGATTTGGTTCTGCTGATGCCCTACAGGAACATGAGCCTCATCACATTGTCCATCAACCCAAAGAGTTATTCAAGTTGTTCACCGGAAAAAACTTAGCTGACGTCAGGGGTTAACCCCAGTTGTTCGAATAACAGCCCTCCGCTTTTTAATTACCTCTGCCCCTTCTTCCAGTATCAGATTTCCTTCTCCCGTTATTTTCGTGACACGGCCCAATTCAACCCGTGCACCCCTGCTTATTTCCAGCTTCCCGCCTTCCATAATGCTAATACTTGACTGGCGGTCTAGCTTTAAGGTTGCTCCTTCGGCAATCACCAGTTTCGCAAATGCCGCTATTTTCACCTCACTCTTTCTGGTTAGCAAAAATGTATTGCCCGAATCGATCCGAACGACTGTGGGGTTGACAAAAACCTGCGTTTCCGGATGAGGGGTAATCCGGTTGGCGGTTCCACTTAGGTCAAGTGTCAGGACTTTCTTTTCAGCTAGCTTCAGGGTTTGCCCAGCAGGCTTCCCCATAATCATATTCCCTGCCCACCGCGTATCATTCCGTATCTGCCAGTCATCAAGGGTAACAATGACCTGATATGCTCCTGCTTCGTCCATTTCTCCAATTTGTATTCGGATGCCATTAAGGTAAATGGGAGAAAGGGATTCTTTGGCAAAATCGTAAACCGGATAGGTTAAGGCGGGAAGCGTGCCCGAAAGCCCAATTTCCGCCCCGGTGGAGAATCCATCTTGTTCATCACCATGGATATTGATGGTTCGCTGAGGGCGACCGTTAAGTTGCTCTACCCAGATTTCACAGGATTCCGCTCGTTTCCTTCCTTTATTGCCATGTGAATGAGAGACATTTATCCGGCCATCTCCATTTAAATCAAACGGAATGCTCTGGAGGTCATTTAGGCCACTCATGGGGTTTGTAGCTTTCCGCTCCAATGAGGGGGCGATAAAAAACCCCGTATCAAGGCTATCGCCACTCAAGACAAAATCAAAATTACCTTGACCGTTCAGTAAACGGAAAAAATTGGCATAAGCCGGGTTAAAGGGCTTTAAGCGAGGTTGTTCACGCCTTGCG
Organism: Bacteroidota bacterium; assembly: GCA_039024295.1. Lineage (GTDB taxonomy): Bacteria > Bacteroidota > Bacteroidia > J057 > J057 > JBCDIQ01. The sequence goes on from JBCDIQ010000231.1 coordinate 3,644, forward strand.
CCGGGCTTTCCCGTTACATAGGCGTAGATTCCAGGAGCTATTTCAGGATTTCCCGCCCGTCCCCCTTTCTTAGAGCTAATTTTCGCATCCCATAGGTCCTTTTTTTGGTGATTTTCTAACCACAGTACATCCTCCGTTCCTGGCAACGGAATCCGAATGGCATCCAGGGTAGTGGCAAAATCTCTGAGGGTAAATGTGCCTGAACGGTCGATTGTCTGAGGATTACTCCATCCTAGCCACCAGCATTCCCAGGCATTGGCAGTATTAAAGGAGAAGATTTCCCCAGACATCATTCCCCACCCTTTTTGCAGGTAATAACGGTTTCCATCTGCGTGATTAGCCCCCATGTAGTGGGGGGAATCATATAGGTTATGGGCAAATTCATGGAGAAAATACTCACAGATGTGTCGAAAATCACTATAGCCTTTGATGCTGGTATGCCCATCAGTTACTTTAAAATCAGTCCCTGGAATGGATAAATTTCCTGTTGCAGCCATGCCCGTAGATCCTCCCGTGGCCCGGTGCATAAATACCACATAATCCAATTTTCGATCTGGAGAGGAGGCCACATTATCTTCCACATAAGTAGGACGATTCTTCCGGTTGTCAAATCTCCCCCAGTCAAAATCCGGATAATTCTCTACAATCCAGTTAATCGCCGCTTGGTTCATTTGAGACTGACGAGAAAAAAAATTGCTGCTGGTTTCTGGGATGAATTTCACCGGAACTTGTACAGGGAAACACTCCCCAGTTAGCATAAACTTCCCACCAGACATGGTGTAGTAAAAATCGCTGATGGTTTTATTTCTAATCTGAAAGCTTATGGTGTCCGGATAAAGCAGTTTGTTGGTTGCGAGTTGGGCAAATTGTGGCAACTCCTCCTTGTTTGGCCACCGGGTTTTTTCCCATGGGATTGCATCTTTATCTGCATAACGGACAAAAATGACCAAGGCATGTAGCCTGCCCCTTGGCGTATGAACTGCACCATTATAAGAATAAGGAACAGCCTGACCGGGAAGCGTTCCCCAAAGACTTGTGATGAGCAGCACGCAAAGTGTTAGTCGTTTCATCTTCCCACTATTTGATGAGTTGCCACTGAATTACTTCCACCAACTCACCTGGCTCCCTGGTAAAGGGATTGTCTACCTGATATCGATTTTCGAGTCGCCAGCTTTGTGCATCCCGATCGCTTGAAAGCACCTGAAATTTCATCTGGTCTAACCGCCCCAGAAATGGTACGCTAAAGTCCAGGGTTATTTCCTCCTCCTGCCTGTCATAGGACCACCTGAAACTGATCTGGAATTGGACGTTGGTGAACTCACCATTGCCATTACCTTCGAAGCTTACACTGGCATAATTGGTACTGTCAAAGGCAAGCGCGGTGGTATTATCTGGTAAATTGAAGGATTCGACGGCCCCACCATCCAGGATAAGGTCCACGTCCATACGAGAAAGTTGCCAATTACCATTGTCCCGAGGTAGGATTCGCTCAGGTGTAGCACATCCAGCGAGGAGCAGAACGCCCCAGCAAAATAAAACAGGAAAATAAAGTTGAGAGAAGTATCGCATGCAAATGGAATTCAAGGTGATTTACCTGAATTCCAATATACATCAATATGCCCATTTGACCCAGGCAGATCCCCAAGCAAAGCCACCGCCAAAGGCAGCTAGCAGGATATTATCTCCTTTATCCAGCTCTTTTTCCCATTCCCATAAGCACAGGGGGATGGTGGCACAGGTGGTATTTCCGAATCTGCTGATGTTCAGCATGACTTTTTCAGGAGGAAGCCCTGCACGGCGAGCAGTTGCATCAATGATCCGCTTGTTGGCCTGATGAGGCACCAAATACCTAACGTCATCAGCTGTCAGACCGTGCTTTTTCATCAATTCCTCTGTCACATCAGCCATGCCAGTTACGGCATGCTTAAACACAGTGCGGCCATCCTGGTAGATGAAGTGTTCTTTTTTGCGAACAGTATCCAGGCTGGTGGGATGTTTTGCACCACCTGCCTTTTGATAGAGAAAGTCACTACCTTTCCCATCTACTTTCAAAATGGCATCTTGCAGGCCGAAACCTTCGGTGTCTGGTTCAAGGAGTACTACCCCGGCACCGTCTCCGAAAAGGATGCAGGTATTACGGTCCTCGTAGTCTACCCTGCAGGTCATCCTATCGGCTCCTACTACCAAAACACGCTTATGCGCACCGCTGGTGATGAACTGAGCACCTGTATTCAAAGCAAACAAAAAGCCAGAACAAGCGGCTTCCAGGTCAAATCCCCAGGAACGGTGGGCACCAACCTTGTGCGCAATTATATTAGCCGTTGCAGGGTACACATAGTCAGGAGAGACTGTGGCACATAAAATCAGGTCAATGTCTTCAGGACCATAGGGAGTTTTTGCCAATAAATCCTTGATTGCCTCAACCGCCATGTCAGAGGTAGTACGACCATCATTCAGGATTCTCCGCTCTTCAATGCCGGTCCTTTCCCGTATCCACTGGTCATTGGTGTCCACCATTTTTTCCAGCATGGCATTGGTAAGCACAAACTCCGGCACATAGCCGCCTACCGCGGTAATTGCAGCCCGTGTAGTCATGTGTTTCTGTTAGTTAGGTTATGATTAAGCTGCTGATCCCAGCCATCAGCAGAACAAACTTTTGGTGATGATTTCTTGGCAATGCGTGCGGATGCGTTAACAATCACATTACAAAGAAGGGAGTTTTCACATAGAATTCCAATCATGTACCTATTTTGTAGCCATGGACCTAAGTCGGTAAATGCCAGGAAGCTCCCGACCATACTGCGCATAGTCTAACCCGTATCCCACCACAAATTCATTAGATATATGAAATCCTACGTAGTCTGGTGCCCGGTCCCCTTCAAATGCATCAGGTTTGAACAGCAAGGTGGCAATACGTACCGATGCCGGCTGCTGTCGATTGACATATTCCATCAGAAACCGACTGGTGAATCCGGTATCGATGATATCCTCCAGGATGAGTACATGACGCCCCTTAAGCTTGAGTTGGTTGAGTCCAAAAGATGACTGCACCGTCTTGGAACTTTTCATCTCATCTCCGTATGTAGAGAGACGCACGAATTGGAGCATCGGTTGAACGTCCAAATAACGGACTAAATCAGCCGTAAAAATAAAGGCACCATTGAGTACAGGAAGAAAGATTGGGTCCAAATCTTTGTAATCGTGGTTTAATAACCCCGCCATAGTTTTCAACCGACTGTGGATTTCTTTGGAGGTTATGTATGGCTCAAATTCCTTTCCTTGTACATTGATCGATTTCATGGGACAAAAGTATAATTTTTTCCCTGGAGATGAAGTTGAATATTTCTTCATAAAAGCACACAATTGTTAACATAATGTTAACCCCATTGAACGAAACTAACATTTTGTCACTTTTTTACGGGTTTTCCTGTAAATTTTATCAGACATCCTCTCCTTCATGTGATAAACCATTAGCAGTACCTACGGGTATTTGCGTTATATTCGCGTCAGTTCTTTCATTTCAACGGCACAACTCTTTAATTCCAAGGCAGTGAGCGATCAAATTAAGCACGAGTGTGGCATCGGCATGATCCGCCTCTTTAAACCTCTCGATTATTACTACCAAAAGTATGGATCTGCACTATGGGGACTCAATAAGATGTACCTCCTCATGGAAAAGCAGCGAAACCGTGGGCAGGATGGAGCAGGGTTAGCAACGGTGAAGCTCAACATGCGGCCAGGAAAGCCTTATATGGCTCGTATCCGCAACAATCGGTCCTCTCCTTGGACCAATCTCTTTCAGGAAGTTGACGAAGTACACTCAAAGGTGATTAGCAAACAGCCGGAAAAGCAACATGATCCGGGCTTTCTTAAACAGAATTTCCCCTATGCAGGGGAAGTCTTGATGGGTCACCTGCGATATGGTACACATGGAAATTATGACATAGAGGCCTGCCACCCCGTAACCCGGCAAAGCAACTGGAAGAACAGAACCCTCGCCCTGGCAGGTAACTTCAACCTCACCAACGTAGACTATTTGTTTAAAAAATTGGTGGAGTTGGGCCAGCATCCGAGATATGTCACCGATACCGTTACCGTGCTGGAGCGAATCGGTCATTTCCTTGATGTGGAAAATAGCCAACTGAATGATAAACTCAAGGAAACGGGCTATTCCCCAAATGAGGTGGCAGATCTAGTGGCAGAAGAGTTGGACGTCTTACGAATCTTTAAAAATTCTGCCAAAGCCTGGGATGGCGGCTATGTAATGGGAGGCATCATTGGCAACGGTGATGCCTTTATTGCGCGTGACCCTATCGGCATTCGTCCTTGCTACCATTATGCGAATGATGAGTTTATGGTAGCGGCCTCAGAGCGCGCCACCATTAGCACTGTTTTCAACCTCAACCCTGACCAGATCACTGAGCTTCCTCCAGGACATGTGCTGCACGTGAAAGGCTCACAGCATGATAGCGAAGTGAGGATTGAGCCATTTGCCAAGCCACAAAAACGCAGAAGCTGCTCTTTTGAGCGCATTTACTTCTCTCGTGGCAGCGACATCAATATATATCGTGAGCGCAAAGAGCTCGGAAAAGCAGTTGTTCCCAAGGTATTAAAGGCTGTAGACAATGACCTGGATAACACCGTATTCAGCTATATTCCCAACACGGCTGAGTCCTCCTTCTGGGGCATGATCAAGGAGTTGGAGTCTTATCTTAACGAGCGCAAGATCAAGCAGATTCTCTCTTTGGGAACCAATCCGAAAGAAGAAGACCTGCGTAAAATTCTGAATACACGGCCACGGGTCGAGAAGTCCGTCAACAAGGACATGAAACTCCGGACGTTCATCGCTGATGATTCTTCGCGGAATGACCTGGTGTCCCACGTGTATGACATCACCCAGGGCATTATTCGACAAGGCAAGGATAACCTGGTATGTATTGATGACAGCATCGTGCGAGGTACCACGCTCAAAAAGAGCATCCTGCATATGCTGGCTCGGTTGAAGCCGAAAAAGATTGTGGTGGTTTCATCTGCTCCTCAGATCCGCTACCCGGACTGCTATGGCATCGACATGTCTCAGATCGATAAGTTGGTGGCCTTCCAGGCAGCTATTGCACTGCTCAAAGAACGTGGCATGGAAGATGTGATCGAGCAGGTCTACAAGAAAATCCTTGACATGCGGGACGATGCTGCCATGCATAGCGAGAATGTGGTGAAGCAGATTTATGCGCCCTTTACGGCAGAAGAAATCTCCCAAAAGATCACCGAAATTCTCATTCCGGATGATTTTCAGCCGGAATTGGAGATCGTCTACCAATCTCTGGAAGACCTGCATAAGTCTATGCCGCGTCACATTGGTGATTGGTACTTCTCAGGTAACTACCCTACTCCAGGGGGTAACCGCGTGGTAAACCAGGCATACCTGAACTTCTTCGAAGGCAAGAATGAGCGTGCGTATCAGGGGGTAATCGCCTGATATGTTGCAGGGTTTCATCGACTAAATGTTTGATAGAGAAATTCTTCAACATTTAGCCCGAAACCACAATGACACGACGTTTACTTTTATTTCTATTGGTAAGCC
>JBCDIQ010000232.1:0-9177 GCA_039024295.1 Bacteroidota bacterium
CAAAAACTGACAATCCGATTTGTGTAGGAGTTATGCTAAGAAGTCCTGAATAGTTATCAATACTAAAACTACCGGAACCGAATGGGTTGAAAGCTGAATATCCTGGTAAGAAGGCCAAAGGCACGTAAGGAGGCGGCCCCATGGGGTTTCGGGGAACAACTGAACTAAAGTTAGAATGGGCACCCCATCCATTAGAATTTCTGCCAGACCAAGGATCTGTTATTTCATATACAAGAGAATCACCATCTAAATCTGTTGCACTGTAGTCAAAAAAGAATGTCTTTCCAAGGCAGATGAATGGTGGAGGAAGCTGTTTGAATAGTGGCGAATTGTTCGGTTTTACACTAGGTATATGGGTCAAAATAGTAATTCCTTGGTCAGGCTCAATATTACTTACAGCAGCGTTTCTACAGCATCTTGCCCACCCAATATGATATCCTCCTGGGATTGGGGGAAGGATAACTGTATCAATGTAAGATCCCATCTCTATACATATATTGTAAGGGATATCGGTACAATTATTCCAACTAATTGGTAAGGTGTCAGGTGTTGTAAAGTTTGGCTGAGCTTGCCGAAACCCAATCCCTTCTTGGGTACTTCCACGAAAAAGGAATAAGTAAATAGTAGGATCAAACCCAACATTTCCATTTGCGCAGTCCCGATACATGGTTAAAGTAACCTCATATTGGGACAAAGAAGGGTTAATGACCCGATAAGTTAAGTCTGCACCAATGATATGAGAACTATGTCCTTCTGTTGGAAGTGTAAGCACCCATAATGAAAACAGGAAATATATATGTGAAATACTGAGAGTTTTCATTTCTCAGTATTTACTAACTTGCCGCTTACCGTTGATCCATCTGAAAAATGGACCTCGTAATAGTAGATTCCTCGAGGATATTGGGAAATATCAATTACGACCCTTTGGTATGGGGGAATGAATTCTTTGATTATATCTTTACCTAAAGAATTGAAAATCGAAACAGCCCCAGCAGTCTGGAAAGGGGCAACATAAAATATCCCATCTGAAGGATTTGGATAAATAGTAATTTTCGTGCCCTTATTTTCTCTAGTTATTGAGGTGGGAGTGCAGAGGACAGGAGATTCAACATTGCCCTCACAATCTACTTTCATCAATAATCCACTATTAGTTGAATCATGGGTGCCTGCAAGAATAAAACCGCCATCTAAGGCGTGGCTTACACTTCTGAGAAATATGTCATCATATTCTTTTGTCCATCTTATTTCTCCATTCTTTTCAAAACAGGTCAACCTCTTTTCAATCGCAATAACCAGTCCGTCGTCTTTGGTTGTTTCAATGCTAAGACCTGCTCTATCTGAAATCCACAGCAAATCTCCAGCATCGTTGATCATGAAAGTTGATCCAAATCCAGTAACAGCGTACAATGAATCATTCACTTGAACGATATCATGTACAAGTCTAATAAGGTTGGAGGGATAATTTGGGTTGTCTATTTTTCTTGACCACAATACATTTCCCAGTGAATCAGTTCTTATGAGGTAGTAGAATGTCGGAGAAAATAGGGCGTCAGAGGCACTGTACATCCCCCCCATAAGAAACCCTTTATCATGGCATTCAATGATAGAAGTGGCGTGGTCCATATAGGGCCCCCCATACGTCCTCCCCCATACACTGTCCCCTTTAGCATCAAGTTTTATCAAATGCACACCGGTGTTTATAGACGAATCAGACAAAAGTGATTCGCCGATAACCGCATAGCCATGGTCTGAGGTTGCTATCGCCTCTATACCCTTATCAACTTCATGGGTTCCTAGAGACTTTTCCCAAATCATTTGCCCTTCTGGGTCTAATAGTGCCAGATAGATATTAGGCCAACCAGCATCATCTGATAAGGTCCATGAGGTGCCTGTAACAAGGATATTTTGATTCATATCTAGGCTGATGTTTCCCCCAAACTCAAAATCTATCCCCCCCCATAGCCGTTGCCATCGCAACTCACCTAAAGAATCGGTGGCCATGAGCCAGAAGTCTCCTGCATTTTGTGTGCTTTTGCCAATCGCCAAATAACCCTGATCTGTAGGTATTGCAGTATTAATTTTGATAATATCTGCTGGATACGTCTTTTCAAATACGGTGGGTATTTGAGAATAGACAAACTGAAAAGTGAAAACGATAATCAATAGAAAAAATGGCTTCATCCTAATTGGTTCAGAAAATGTAGTAATAAATGTAGCCCATTGGCTGTTTTAAACACCAATGGGCCTCCTCGATTAATACTTTAATATTTTTTGAGAATAAAGTACCTTATTAGAATGCTCCAAATAGAGAAGCATGTATACGCCTGGAGAAAGGTTTCCGCTGTATATCTCTAATTCCCCTGACATAGGATTGTATAAAGGCTGAGATACTAATTCTCTTCCCATCAGGTCTACTAAAGCAACTTGACCGTTTTCTACTGGCTCTCTAAACTCATAGGAGGTTCTCAAATAGTCAATGACAGGGTTATTAACTGTAATGCGCTTCACTAAGTTAAGGCCAGGATCAATGGCTACAATATTCGCAAGACTATTAGCGCAGTTTACCCTTCCAAAACCAAACTCATTACTTATTCCATTAGTATAGGTGTAGGTTACCTTTTCTGCTCCATTTCTTATGCCATCTTTAACTTGGTTCCAAATTAATGTAGGGGTCTTTTCAAGCATCATGGCAGCAATTCCTCCTACAACCCCTACTGAAGTAGGTTTGGGATCTGGAAGCCTAATGGCAATATTGGCTGAATTAGATGGAGCTACATTACGAGGTTGTACAGCTACAACTTCTGCTCCCGGTGCGGCTACATCGTACTGGCTACCATAGTTAGCCGCAAAGTCTGTGGTGGAAGAAAAAATCCATCCATCTCCAATTGTTTTTAGCTCATCTTCGGGATTAGAAGCAATTACAGAGATTGTCTCAGGGTATGCTGCAGGGTAAAAGTTAGTCCCGTTATTGCCATTTGCATTTTCGTTAGCACCTGTTGTGGCAATTATCACAACTCCTCGTGGAAACTCGTTTAAAACCCTGCCTCGTTGTACAAGGTTTCTTACCTCGGTAGCAATAGATGGTACATTCATATCGGTAAAAAAGGGAGTTAAGAGGATATCTACGTTCTGCCTGAGAGCTTCCTGTAGACCTCTAACCACACTCTGGAGGTCATTATAGTCTATGACTATATTAATTAATTCAACATCTTCAGCGATTCCAGGAATAAGGACATTGTTATTCCTGTTTGCTGCAATTAGGGAAGCCGCCCTGTAAGAATCTAAGGTGGGCAATCCGGCACCTATAAAAGGGTTCGTTTGGGTACTACATGGGCTTGCAATACAATTTCTACTAAGAGGTGTAACATTTGAACTATTGAAATCTTGAAAAGCCATAAGCCCAAAAAACAGGTGGCTTTGGGCAAGTATACCAACCTTAACTCCGTCACCAGTAAAACCCTCGTCCCAACATTCACATATATCAGCATCGGCATCGTTTGTACTTGTAACGTTATTTGTAGCGTTTGAATACGTCCCTGTATTTTCCACATGCCATGAGTCTCCAAAAAGAGGGTCATTTACAGGACAACTTCCGGTTGCTGCGGTTGGATCAACATCCTCCTCATTTCCTAAATCTGAATAAGGAGAAATATAATAAAGATCAGGCCTCAAAAAATTGGGAGTAGCCGAAAGGATAATTGAATCTTCATTTTCAATGATTTCATCGATGTCCTCCAAGACTGTCATCACTGTCTCCAAATCGTCATCAATTTCGAATATGTAGGTATAGATTCCCCCTTCAGGTAGGTCATCTGCGGGGGTGTGGAAGTCCGAAAGATTATACTCGTCCTTCAATCTTGCGATTTCCGTATCGCCAGGATCACCTTCGATAAAGTTTATAAGTACGAGGTTTTCAACTATATACCACTTAATACTCGAATAAGGCTCACTCGGATACTGTGTAACGACTGGGAATTCCCGTTCATATTCATCGGAATTCCGGATATCAATTATTTCCGCTACCCGTGCAAAAGAATCTGAGCTTGAATTGAAATAAACCTCGATAATCTTATCTCGCCTTGAGTCTCTGTGCCTCATGGAGTCTACCACTGTTGAATCATAGCTGCCTGTGTACGCTGCTCCTCCTACACACCTAAAAGCAAATACATCCTCCTGATAATACAAAGTATCAGTACTCTGGGCACTGACATCAAAATTCAGGAAAGCGAAATAACTACAAATAAGAAGAAGGTAAATTACCCCTCTATTTTTTAGTTTTCTGGAAAGGTAAGCAATTGTTTTCATAATCGTTATTGGGAATTTTAGTGAAAAATGTGTGTTAAAGTTGCTATAAAGGAGTACCCCAGCGAGTAAATCAATCCAATCTTTCTAGTCCGTATCAGACATAGAATAATTGAAGTTTGGTCAATTTAGAATCTTAGCATTAGCTGAAAGCTCCAAAATCCCGGATGCTTCTGAGGCTTTGAAGTTAATAGTCTTCGAATTACCTAGCATCACTTAAATCTGGAATACATGTAGGAATTTTCTTTTGATTCTGAGATACATCAATTAACCTAGAGACCTTCTTTTATCAAAATACGATATATTAACAGTTTGTTAATTAAATTTTATTTTTTTGATAAAATCAGAAATTAACATTTTTTACCACAGAATATTGATTTCTCCATAATCCGCAATAAGGAAGTAGGTTTTTTCTACGAAAATTATTTCTTCAAATAAGAATGCCTCACAATTCCACAATGAACCCTAACTTGCGCGCCTATGCGCACTTTCTTCCGCCGATTGTTGGATGAACAGCCCTGGTTATGGGTGGGGTTTGCTATCATTCTGTTGCTCCCCGCATTGATGGTGAACCTGGGCATCATGCCTCTGTCAGAAGATGAGGCCACCCGGGCAATTGTGGCGATGGAGATGATGTTCTCAGGCAATTACGTAGTGCCCACCTTCGCAGGGGAGTATTATTACAACAAACCCCCCTTGTTCAACTGGATTGTGGGGGCATTCTTTGCAGTAGCCGGCAATTATTCTGAGTTCAGCCTTCGCATGGTGCCAGTAGCTTCTCTGCTGGGGTTTGGATTGACCATCTTTCTCTTTTTCCGCAAACGATATGGCAACTACCTGGCCGCCCTTTTTGCGCTGGTATTCATCACCAGTGGACGTTTGCTGTTCTGGGAATCCTTTCTGGGACTCATCGACATTACCTACTCTTGGGTAACCTATGCCAGTTTTCTGGTCATATATACCTGCTTTGAAAAAAAGCAATGGTGGAAGCTGTTCCTCTTGTCCTACCTGCTCGCAGTAGTAGGGTTTTTGATGAAGGCATTGCCCTCCGTGGTCTTTCAAGGGTTGACCTTGCTGGCCTGGTTTGTTTATAAAAAGGAATTCAGGAAGCTATTTTTGCCAGCGCACTTTGCTGGAGGTGCGCTGTTCCTGGCCTTACTTGCTGGTTACTACTGGCTGTACCTCCAATATAACCCAGGCTCATTTGAGGTGATTGCCAAAATCCTCTTTGGCGAATCCAGCCAGCGTACCGTCTTGGAAAACAGCGTTCAACGATCCTTGCAGCACATGCTGGAATATCCCGGAGAGCTGATGTACCACTTCCTTCCATGGACTGCTGCGGGTATTTTGTTGTTGATTCCGGACATCCGAAGGGAAGTGTTTAAGGATGAGTTTGTACAGTTCAATGCCCTTATTTTTCTGGTAAACATCTTTGTGTACTGGATTTCCCCGGAAGTGAGTCCCCGCTACATCCTGATGCTGGCGCCTTTGTTATTGATGCCCCTGACCTTTGCATGGCTTCGAAATATGGGAGAGGACCATTGGATAAGAAAGGCTTTTGATGTTCTGCTGATCGTTGCGTTGGGGGGGGCAACCCTCGCATCTCTGGCCTATTTATTTGTTCCCATTACGGCAGAACTCCCATTCGTATGGCCTGTCTCCATTGGGAGTTTCATAGCCATCGGTCTGTTTACTTACTTGTTTATTATTGCCCCTAACAGCCGCCCGATTCTGTTGGTGCTGGTTTTACTGGTCCTTCGGGTGCAATTCAATTTTCTTGTATTACCTACCCGGATCGATGGGTATAAATTTACCCCCGCAGCGCGAGGTTCGGAAGCTGCCGCAGATCAAATCCCTGTTGATCAACCATTATATATTTATTCTCGTCTTCCCATGGTTTATGTATTTAATGGCCCTAAATATGTAACCCGCCAGCAAGTGTATTACCTCTCCAGGGTAAGGGAAGAAATTATCCCTATCCGGGATAACATAACCGATTATTCTGCCTTCTACCTCGCCCGTGATACAGCGCTGGCAGAAAGACCCCATGAAGTCCTCCATGAAATTCCTATCGTGAAGAAAAGTGAGACGCTGAAGGTGGTTCGGTTCTCTAACCTCGACAGGGTTTCGAAGCCCTCTAACCTCGACAGGGTTCAAAACCCTGTCGAGGTTTTACCTGACTGAATCCTGCCAAGGTTATGCCAGTTCTTGCCCAATCTGAAAATAAAAGTTAGATTTGTCTAAAAATAATGAATGAGGTCGTATAAGAATTGGATTGTAGGCAGAATTGGGGTTTTGTGGGTTGTGCTGTTGATGGTTACTGGTTGTCAGCCAGAGGCAGATGCCACCTCGGAGGCAAGTGCTGACCAGAAATTGAAGGTAGTCGCTACAACAGGCATGATCGCCGATGCTGCCAAGGAAATAGGCGGAGAATTGGTGGAGGTGACTGGCATGATGGGGCCTGGTGTTGATCCTCACTTATACAAAGCCACCCGCTCAGACCTGACCTTGCTACGTGAGGCAGACATCATTTTTTACAATGGCTTGCACCTGGAAGGCAAAATGGCAGAAGTATTGGAAAAACTCGGTCGACAAAAGCCAGTTTTTGCCATTGCAGAAAAAATCCCTGAAGCAGATTTGCTTTTGGTAGACGGAGCTACCAATTCCCATGATCCCCACATTTGGTTTGATGTAAGCTTATGGGCAAAGGCAGTCCAAGAAATTGGAGACAGATTGGCCGAATTAGACCCCAAGCATGCATCAGCCTATCAACAACAAATTGAAAGCTACCTCCGAGAACTTGTTGCATTACACCAGGAGGTAGGGGAGCAACTTTCTACTGTCCCACCGGAACAGCGGGTTTTGATCACCGCTCATGATGCCTTTGGGTATTTTGGCAAGGCCTATGGGGTAGAAGTTCGGGGGTTGCAAGGAATTTCCACTGTGGCTGAATTTGGATTAAAAGATATAAAAGAGCTGGTAGACTTCATTGTTAGCAAGCAAATAAAAGCTGTTTTCGTAGAGTCATCCATTCCTACCAAGTCCCTTGAAGCAGTAGTTGAGGGTTGTAAACGGCAAGGACATGGATTACGTATTGGGGGTACCCTTTACTCAGATGCCATGGGAGCTCCAGATGGACCAGCGGGTACCTACATCGGCATGGTAAGAGAAAACGTTCGTACCATTTCGGAAGCCCTTAAATGAATTTATCGAAGAAAGCATGATACAGCAGGTCGAAAATCCCGCCCTTGAGTTACACAACCTGACCGTAACCTATGACGCAAAGCCCGCTTTGTGGAACGTGGACTATACCCTTCCGGAAAACCATTTGGTAGGAGTGGTAGGTCCCAATGGATCGGGGAAATCGACCATGTTAAAGGCGATCATGGGCCTCATTGAACCAAGTTCCGGATATGTCAACGTTTTTGGAAAAGGGATTGATGAGGCGCGTCACCGGGTGGCTTATGTTCCCCAACGCAATAGCGTGGATTGGGATTTTCCGGTAAATGTTTTTGATGCCGTGCTGATGGGGCGGTACAAACCCGGTAACATGTTCCGCAGGAGTTCGCGACGAGACCGGGAAATAGCCCTGGATGCCATCCGAAAGGTTCAGTTGGAACCCTTTATCAAACGACAAATTTCTCAGCTTTCCGGTGGGCAGCAGCAACGGGTTTTCATTGCACGGGCGCTGGCACAGGAGGCCGATTTGTACCTGCTAGACGAGCCATTCGCTGGCGTAGATGCGGCAACTGAAAATGCCATTGTTGAACTCCTGAAAGAGATGAAAGCCCAGGGGAAGACCATTGTGGTGGTGCACCATGACCTACAAACGGTTCAGGATTATTTTGATTGGCTTATCATGGTAAATACCCGTTTGGTGGCTTCCGGTCCAATGGACAAGGTATTCACGCCTGATATCCTCAATCAGACATATGGAGGCAAGCTAAACATTCTTTCTCGGGTTGCAGACCTGATGCAACAACAAGGACACCCCTTCCGGGAATAGCCCAAAAGGATGGTGATTCTGCTCCATGCCCAATTCAACCATGTGATTGACTTCTTGAGGAAAAGCTCAATGAGGCACATGGCTGTAGGGAGTTTGCTGGCATTGGGTATTTGGCAGGTTTCCCTAGCTCAAATTCAGGTATCGCGGATTCCAGGGGTAATTGTTGGAATTGAACTTCAGGTAGGGACACACATAAACCGGATTGGCCTATGGACCCAGCTGAACCAGCAAACGGAATACCTCACTGGCACGGCTTCTTCAAGAGTCTTGTACCAGCTGAATGGGTTAGGACCACCCGGTTCACGAATGGAATGTCAACTGGGCTTAGGCCTATTTGCAGCTTTTGGCCCCGAAATCCATGGACAGGACCAAACTAGTTTCTATGGAGTATTGGAAGGAGCAACCCATCGTCAAAATCAAGTAGGGTATGTATACAGGTGGTACATTGACCGCATCGGAACCCGACAACGAACGGGAACCTTTCTGTTGGGCCTGAATAAGTTTCGCTTGTTATTTGAAAACGACGCATTCGCAGTGGGAATTTTTGACCGATTTCGTACGGGTGCATTCGTCCTTACCTATGACCTTCAGCCTAATCAAAGGATTGGTATTCGTTCCATTATGTGGACAGGGGACCCTCACTCTCCGGGGAGGAGACGAATAAACCAGTCCAATTATCCTTCTCGGCACGGATATAAAAATTTGTCAAAAGCTGTGTTTGGTCGTTTTTCTCATGGAATTCTTGCTTTTACGGCTTCTTTAATGGACGAAAATCGAGGTTCATTTCACACCTCCATTGGGATTGATGCAGAACAAGTGCGGCATGCGCTGCAAAACCGACTCATCCACGATGCGATTACCAATCCCAA
>JBCDIQ010000233.1:0-9169 GCA_039024295.1 Bacteroidota bacterium
CAGCAAGTCAAATCCGTTCATAGCAGCCACATGATAAACGGAAAAATAAAAGCTCCATCTCCCCAAATCCGATAGGCATCATTGGGGCGAAATCGATTGGGATAAAAGGCAATGGAGGCAAGGGTTATCAGCATTAAGGCATATACCAATTGTATTTTCCAGAAACCAGGATTCCCTGCCCAAGAAAGGCCCGCTATTCCCAGCACCAAAACCACAACTCCTACCCCTCCAATCAACCGCTGGATGGCTAATACACCAACCGCACGTGCAAAGGAAGTATGTCCATCCTGTTCGTCAGTTTCAATTTCGTACATTGAAAAAGCCCATAGGTTCATCATCGCCAGTAAAAAGAACTGCATAAAGCCTATTCCTACTTCCAAGGCCTGCACTTCTTGGCTCAAAACCACTGGGCCACCCCATACCCCCAAGCTGTAGATCAATCCCACCCCTATTTCCTTTTGGAAAAACCACGAAACCCGGTCTCCTACCCACCACACCATTCCCAGGTGCAACAGCACTACCCCCCCCATGGACAACCCAAAATAAATCAGCTCCTCCGGCATCCACCACGGCAGCACACAGGAGCAACACAAAAAAGCCACCAACCACACGATGGCGATTGGCTTGAAATATTGATAATGGAACATGTGCCGATCTGTATTTGCAGCTCCTTTTAAACGCCAGGCATCTAACAAATGGTCCGCTGTGTACATCACCCATACACTTAATGGCAGAGCGATCCACCAAACCAAAGGCGGGCGCATCCCCAGCAACTTTGCCACCATGCCTCCACCCGCCAATGCCCCTAGGGCTACATCTAAGCTCAGCCACCTGACCAGTTCATACCGTCCAGCACTTTTCATCCCCTCAAAATTGTGTAACTTCGATCAAAAATGCTTGGTCGAATTGTTTTTTGATCGATTTCAAGGAAAATGGATTTTCAACAAACGGTAATTGAACGTAGCAGAGAGGTCCCAGTACTGGTAGATTTCTGGGCAGAATGGTGCGGCCCATGCAAAGTACTGGGCCCTGTGGTGGAAGAGCTTGCCTCGGAAGCTAAAGGAAAGTGGGAATTGATGAAAGTAAATACGGAAGAAGAACAAGGGCTGGCCAAAGCATACGGCATTTACAGCATACCGAACGTTAAGCTGTTTCACAATGGGGAGGTAATTGCTGAATTTAGGGGCGCGCTGCCAAAGCCCAGCATCCAGAAATGGCTGGACGAACACCTGCCTGATCCAATTGCTGACCTGATCCAAAATCAAGCAAGTAGCCTGTTTGATCAAGGTAATTTTCAAGAAGCAAAAGCCCGCTTGTTTGAGCTGGAATCATCACATGCTGAGCGTCATGACTTACAGCTATGGCTGGCATTTTCGGAGGTCACTAATGCCCCTTCATCGGCAAGCAGTCGTTTGGATTCGTTGGCAGTGAATGCCAAACAGCTGCATCAGACACAATCCATTCGCGACCTGATCGAACTGGCTGAACTCTCAGGTGAAAAGCTCGCCCAGTCAAAAGCTGCAGCTCCACTCTCCCAGGCAAGACAAGCCATTGGGGAATATGACTTTGACACAGTTCTGGAACAGCTTATTCAGGCCGTCATCATCGATAAGGGCTTCGAAAAAGAGCTGCCTCGCAGGGCTGCAGTGACATTATTCCAACTCATGGGACCAGAAAATCCGTTGACAAAAAAACACAGACGCATTTTTGACATGGCCCTTTACTAGAAAGCCCCGGCACAGGGGCCGGGACTTCGCTTACTACTACCTTCTTAACATGATAACCTAAGTTCTTACCGGCGGACCACCACCTTGCCCCATCCTGCGCGGTGGCGCACATTTTTGTGGCGGATGCCTATTTCTGCATAGTATATAGCAGGCGGCAATTGGTTCACAGGCACCTCAAACTGATTTTGGCCAGCAGTCAATCGAATATCTTTCCGATAAACCTCAGCACCACTGGTCTGCACCAACCGCAATTCTCCTTCACTCGCTCCAGAGCTTTCACATTTCACGTACAGCATGTCAGGTGCTGGATTGGGGAAAAAGGTAGTCTCCAGGCTGATGCCCATGTCTTGGTCAAGGCGCACTTCACGGATATCCGAATAGCTAAACCGGCCATCAAAATCCACCTGCTTGATGCGATAAAATGAATTCCCTTCTATCGGTTTTGGGTCAACGAATGAATAATATTCAAGGGTAGAGCTATTGCCTTGGCCGGGCACTTCGCCAACAGACTCGAAAATCAATCCGTCTGGTGAACGCTCGACTGAAAACAGCTCATTATTGGTTTCTGAGGCCGTCTCCCATTCGCATAAGACCGTAAAGTCTCTCTGCATATTTGCATCAAAGCCAGCAAATTCTACCGGAAATGCGCCTATGTAACAGCTCGGAGGTGCTTTATAGCTTATCGTCTGGGAGGTTACTGGATCAACATAATTGGTGTTAACCAGATCCATTTTTTGTGTTTCAAAAGCAGAAAGCTCAGCTCCTGTCAAAGCTGCCCCGCCAGCTCCAAGCCAATCTTGCAGCAGCGTGGTGAATATCCTTCTGTAATCAAACTGGTAGGAGGTCAGGTTATTTCGATTGATCATAGAAAGGTCGGGGTTGATCCCAGTCACCCCTGGAGTAACCCCTTTTCCCATCACAACCATCGGGGCTGAAGTTCCATGGTCTGTTCCCCGACTTCCATTTTCCGTAATGGTCCGTCCAAACTCAGAAAAGGTCACCGTCATCACCTTGTCTTCCACCCCCAATGCTTTCAGGTCGTCCTGAAATGCTTTTAAGGATTGGGACAAGTGGTACATCAAAGAGGAATGGCTTCCCATAGAAGGATCATTGGTCAAGGTCTGCTGGGTATGGGTATCAAAGCCGGACAAACGCACCAAGTAGACTTTGGTTTTACAGCCACCGCTAATCAAGCGAGCAACTACCTTTAGCTGGGGGGCGAGGTTATTCCAGTAGTTGGGCACGCCAGTTTGGTAGTGGGTGGTGGGATAGGTAACCAAATTCTGACCTGCATTGTACACAGTATCCAGCCTTGCAGCATATGTACTGGTATTTGACTGCACCTGCATGAGGTAATTTAATTCCTGACCGTAATGGGAATTAGGAACCGTAGCTGGCAAAGGTCCTCCTACCCCTGACACCAGGTTGTAAAAGTTATTGGGATCCCCTTTGAGGCTCATACCTGTTGGAATACCGCTGTTTCGGTAAAATCCCAATGCCATGGTGTTGCTTCCCAATTGAATCCCCAACGGATCAGGCATGCTGGGGTTAGGATAGGCATTGGGGTAGTTGGGGTAACGGTGGTCCAGGTATCGCCCAAACCAACCTGAACCCAGATTTCCATTTCCAGAGGTGGAATCTTTTCCTGCCATCCAGATGTCTGTCCCCTTGAAATGGGATTTATTGTTGTTGGCATAGTTGACATCCAATACCAGATTGACCTTGCCATCATCATACAAATCCTTTAATGCCATCATATCTGGCTGAATGCCTACTTGCTGGTTCAGGGCAAGGGTAGTATCAATGTTGGTATATTTCCTACTGCCCGTGTCATTGATAGCAATGGTTGGACGCAGGTTTTTGTACGTAGCGTACTGGTCTACAGGCAATAGCATATTGATGCCATCATTCCCTCCTGCAAGCTGCACCAATACCAATACCCGGTCCCCAATATCTCCACAGCTGAATGACTGATTTAACAGCGGGTCTGCCATAGCACTTAATGGGATTCCGCCCAATGCGATAGGGGCCAACCCCATCGGTAATATCGTTTGTAAAAAATTTCGTCTATTCATGAAATTGTTAAAAGAGGATAAAAACTGATAGAAAAACATGATCACATGGCTCTGGACCATATGTTACCCCAGCTGAAATTCAGGGGACTGAATAAGTCCACGATACAGCTTTAATAGCTGGGGCTTGATGTTTCCATCGTTCCCGGTGTTGATGTAATTGTCCCACTCAAACATCCAGTTGATGGGAGACAAATTATCGAGGAGCAAATCATTCAGGAAAAAATCAAACCTGTCCTGAGCAAGCTGTACCGGCAGTATATAATCCGTCAGGCATTGCACCAGGTGACTGGCAATTCTGGCTCCTTGATGAGGGCCAGGGTTACCAATTGGGTCATTACCGGGAAAATCCGGCACATTGGTGGGGTCCTCTACATAGTCGACAATATTGAAAGTACCATAAGGAAGCGGTGTCCGATTCCTCCGGTTTAGCACGTTTTCTGATATATAATCATACCGAAAGGGCAAGGTATTGGTGCTGGCCCAGTTGCGGTTAAAATCAGGGCCTTGGTACATTGGGTCATACCCGGCTACGGTAGGCGGAGCAAATACTTCCATCCCCAGATCTTCCAGTTTCCGTTGCATATTCCAATTCAGCCAGCTATTTTGAACACCGTGTAAATCAGAACTCAACGGAGGAACATAGGATTTAAAAAATCGCTGGGCACCGAACCAAAGCTCAATCGGGTTTTTAATCAAGGCACCTATTGTTTCGTCTCCAACGCTGGTATCGTCTTCATCGTAAAAATGCTCGCTATTGAACAACTGGGTAAGAACAGGTTCAAATTCAAAATTATTGGTGCGAAATGTCAGGGCAAGCCCTTGGATGATGTCGTTTTCTACTTCTGCCGTGATGTTGTAGTGAACAAAATACCGGTATAGTTTCCGACAAATAAATTCGGATACTGCATCCTGGTTGAAGATCATATCAATCAGGTCATCCAGCTCCGTAGCCATGCCAGCGTTGGTGTTTTGACCGGTAATGATGGTATTCTGGAAGGCAGAAGAAAATTGCTTATCACTGGTTTCATGGCGGTTTTGATCTGGGTACATGATGGGAAATCCCGTATCGGGATCCTGACGAGAAGTATTCAGATAATCATGGTTTTGACGCCATCCTGTCAAAACGCGTGCCGCTGCCCGGATATCGTCCTCTGTGTAATTGGTATAATTGCCCGGACCTATCTGAGGTCCTTTCCCTACGGTGAACAATTCTAGTAATTCCCTAGCGTAGTTCTCATTGGGGTGGGTTTTGGTATTGTTCCGAATGTCCAGGTAACGCCCCATTGCATTGTCCACAGACATTTTCCGGGTGAGAGTTTTGTAGCTTTTATCTGCATACTGCATCAATAACTGCAGGTGGTAGTACCACATGGTGTTGTCACTGATGTTATTGTAGTTTACCGTCAAGCATGTATGGAGAAAAAATACGAGCTTGTAATAAGCGGTAGGCGGCTTAGTAGGGTCCATAGCATGGTACATGAACCAGGAAATCACCTCATTCATCCCTGGGTCAACCCGTCCATCACCATGAAAAGTCTGCCCAGAGTTTGAATCTGTGGGAGGGGAAGGCTGGGAGGGAAATGTGAGTAAATCTGTTACCGCTTGAGCAATTGTTTTGGAAGCAAAGGAGTTAATCTCGGCGAATGTACCCCCAAATCCAGCGCGCCGGAGCAAATGGGCGGCGCGTTGCTGGCCTAAGGTGCCGGTCAACGGGGTTAAAGAAGCCATGTGGTATAATGGTTTGCACGAAACAATAGGAATTAACTTCGTAAATGAATTACAAAGTCTATATGGCAATACACACGTTTCGGAGGAATGATCTCAATTTAGCCATTCTTCCCGCTAGCAAATTCTACATAAATCCTAAAAAATCTTACATCCTCATACAGGAGTACCACAAAATAAAAAAGGCCTAAATAGAACCAGGGTTCTATTTGAGGCATAAAATCATGAAATAATGCCCCAAACCCTTACACTTTCCTATTGACTACTTCGAAATTTCCTTATCTGCCAGGTAAATGTTAACATGATGTATCGCTGCAGCACAGTTGTTTGTAAATCCTGGATGTAATTAGCTGCTACCGTACGTTCTATGCTGGTATTTTCGGTCAAGGCATCAAAGACTGAAAGCTCGATTTCCCCTCGCTGGTTGTTGAAAAGTTTTTTGGCCAGTCCCATGTTCCACAGGAAGAAATTTTGGTTAAATCCATCTCCCAGGCCTTCATACAGCTGATGGGTGAGTTCAGAACGAAAAACCAATCCTTTCCAAAAAATCAGGTTTAGCCTCAATTTGCTTAGTTGGCTTAAATACTCTGTATCCTGGCTACTTTGCAAGCTGTTGCGCACCTGACTGGCATTGGTCTGAGAAGAGAGGGTAAAGTCCACCTTTTCGCTGATATTGCTGCTCAGGACCACTCCGACTCCTGCTGTAGCGGTATTGGCAAAATTGATTTGGTCATTTATCCTGCTAGGCAAACGAGAATAATCCATGTTGAAATTGAGGTTCAGGTTCGTTTTGATGGGGTTAATGGGCCTTCCATAGGTAATGAAAGAATTAACCCGCCAGTTGCCTTCCATATTTTCAGGTCGAGAAAATTGGGCACCCCTTTGAAGGACAATACCATTAGAAAGGGCCGTATCAGTCGAAGCGATAATTGTGGATTGCCCCACGAAGTCTTGGGTGTACTGCGCATTTATAAAAGCGAAGAATACACTTGACTTGGCTGTATTAGTGACATTGTACCTGGCCAAAATTCTGTGCGTAAACTGCTGCCCCAGGTCTTTGTTGCCCGTGCTAAGTTGAAGTGGGTTCTGGTTGTTGACAACTTCCTGCAAGTCCTCCACTTGAGGAGAACTCGTGCTGGGCCGGTACATAGCAAAGAAATTCTTCTTGGAACTAAACTTATATCGAAAAATCACAAATGGAATAACATTGTGGAATTGACGTGAAGTTTCTGCCTGAAAAGGAAACTCTGTTTGGTTTTCCAGGGTGGCATACTGATAAGAAACCCGTGCCAATAAAAAAGCCCTTTCGTCTCTCAACATGTACCCAGCACCAGCCTGGTGGGTGGTGTACTGGGTAGAGAAGGTATTGGAAAGGTCATTTTCCAGCAAGGTGTACCCGGCATCCTCTGGGCTGAATGAAAAGGTCTCCTGGCGAGAATCCTGCCATTCCGGCGAATAGGAATAAGATAACTGGAGCATACCACTCCCTTTAATTGGCTCCGTGTATCGCAAGTTAGCTGTCAGCTTCACCCCATCTCCTTTCAATTCACTGGTTTGATCCAAGGTATCAAAGGAAACAGGTTCGGTGAAATAGTTGAGGGTAGACAGCAATTGGTTATCGCCCGTATTCTCATTGTATTCAAAGCGGACACTTGACGAAATGGAGCGGCCTCGCTTGGCAAATCGGCGACGGTAAACCAGAGAGTTTCGTGACCTGACCGCATTAAGATCTGCGTTTTTATCGAGTGAATTATTATTCAGGCTACGATCCGCTAGAGTTGTAACCCCAAAGGAGTTTTCGGCTCCTTCATTTTGCTGCACACTTAATTCTGGTTTAAATACAAGCGTTGTCTGTTTATCGGGCTTATAATCAAAGCGGACATTTAAGCGATGGTTCTGGTTCTGGCTCCCCAGTAGTTGATCTTCTGTAAAATTCTGCCCAGTACCTTCCCGAGCAAAGAACTGTTGGTTCAGGTTCTGTTCGGCTTCGTTATCGGCGAAGTTGTAAAAATAACTTCCAGATACGCCTAGTTTCTTGCCAAACTTATCCGTGTAGTTGATTCCTATCGCTTGGGTTTCAGAAATACCATCCGTCTGGTTAATTAAAAAATCACTCACATCTCCCTGCTGGGAACCGGGCCTACCCCCTCCTCCCCTCCTGCCCCATCTACCGTTTCGGTTGCTATTGGCACTTACCACCCCCAGTAAATCTTCCGTTGAAAAATTTTGCTGGTTGATGTTGTTGCCCTGGTAGATGAGGGTAATTCTACGGTCCTTGTTGAAATAATTTAGGTTTCCCCCAGCCTTAAATCGGTCATTTTCCCCATAACCCGCATATAGTCGACCAAAAACCCCATCACGCATGGCTTCTTTGGTGATGATGTTAATGGTTTTGGTTCGCTGTCCATCATCGAAGCCGGTCTGCTGGGACTGCTCACTTTGCTGGTCAAACACCTGAATCTTGTCTATGACCTCGGCCGGCATATTTTTCAAGGCAGCATTTGGGTCATTGCCAAAAAATGGCTTTCCATCAACGAGTACCTGCTGTACCTGCTCTCCCTGGGCCTGAACCTGCCCATTTTGCACCACTATTCCTGGCATTTTCTCCAACAGATTTTGAGCAGTAGCATCTGGATTGGTGGTAAATGCACTCGCGTTGTATACTGTGGTATCTCCCTTTTGGGTAGCCATTGCCCGTTCCGATTCAATCAGTACTTCGTTCGTCTGAACAGCTTGCTCTGCGAGGTAAATATTCCCCAAATCAACAGTTCTATTATCCCATTTAACTTCCCGTTGCTGTTGGCCAAACCCAACAAATTTAACAGTAACCAAATAAGTGCCTTTTGTATCAGGTGCTAACGCAAAAGCTCCATTGGATTGCGTAAATGCACCTGATTTCCCGGAGTCAGGCATACTGATTAACAAAACTGTGGCACCATTGAGCGGAGTTGAGTCAGGCAATGCATAAACTGAACCCTTGATCTGCTGGGCCGACAGATGTGAAAAGGTGAGGCTCACTGCCATCAGCAGCAAGCCCACTATATATTTTTTCATAAGGATTAACGAGGCTTATCCGTTGGGGGAAGGAGCGGGAGAAATGGGACGATCTGGACGATTTTCACGTTGCTGCATACGTTCTTCCCGCATCTTTTTACGATAGGCTCTCCAGGTCTTGAACTGATCCTTGGTCATTACTTTTTTCAGCTCTTTATCCTGAGCCAGTCGCAAATCCAACATCATGTCTCGTTTAGCAGAAAAGTCTCCCGGCTGCTGCCATACTTCCTTCTGTGCGTGAGCATACTTCAGGTTTATGGTATCCACAGCTGCTATTTGGGATTCATCCAGTGAAAGCTCCCGTGTCATGGCTTCTGTTTGTCTCGCAGCCATTTTTACGGGATCCATATTTCGCCTCCGACCTTCCCCTGATTGAGCCTGTGCTGTATCAACAGCTAACAGGACCAGAAACAGCAAAATTAACTTCTTCATCATTGTAGGTGTCAGGTTATCAGACTTATAATTGCTAGATGGGGCTTCTAAAAGACTACACAACTTCCTTAAAGTTTAATTGGGACATATTTTTCTTGAAAAACCCACCAGAATGTTCCCTTATTTTCAAACTTTCTGTCACTTTTGAAAGTTATG
>JBCDIQ010000234.1:0-9169 GCA_039024295.1 Bacteroidota bacterium
AATTTCTCCACCTCATAAAAGGCACCTTTCACAGTGGCGGCGTACGATATGCAGACTTCCCCGGCAACTTCATCCAGCGAGTTGCCGTATGTGGGGGAGCAGGAAGTTTTTTGACCCGTCAGGCCCTTAAAAAAGGAGCAGATGCATTTGTGACAGGTGATATTACCTACCACAAATTTTTCGACAATGAAAATCGCATGCTATTGATGGATATCGGACACTATGAGTCAGAACAATTCACTTCTGACCTGATTTATAGCTTTTTATCAAAAAAATTTCCTAACTTTGCAGTCCGTTTATCCGAAGTATACACCAATCCGGTTAAGTATTTTTAGTTCGATGATTAATCTTCCTGTTCCTTATTTATTTCGGGAAACTTTACCTATTGAATGCCAATCCATTATCATTGATTTCAACCTATGGATAACCCAATCTTAAATCGTCTGAGTTCTCTTACACGTCTTCAACTCATTGATTCTCGTCTTGACAAGATTCACCGCCTTCGTGGTAGTCTTCCGGAAGAGGTTAACGACCTCGAAGATGATTTGGAAGGGCTTGAAACCCGCAAATCTCGTATCGAGGATGAAATCAAGCGGTTGAAAGAAGAAATAAACGTCAAGCGGGCTAAAATTGAGGAGTTTAAGGGTCAGATTACCCGGTATGAGGAGCAACAGAACAATGTTAAGAATAACCGGGAATATGAGGCACTTCGCAAAGAGATCGAATATGCCAACCTCGAAATCCTTACTTCTGAGAAAAAGATTCGTCAGTTCAATGAACAAATTGAGCAAAAAGAAGACCTGCGGACCCAAACCGATGAAAAGGTAACCGATAAGAAAAACGAACTCGAAGAAAAGCGCAAAGAACTCGAAGTTATCATTGCAGACACAGAAGCGGAAGAGTCTCGCTTAAAGGAGGTTGCTGATAAAGCTGCCAAAGATATCGAAGAACGGTATCTGTTGGGGTACCGCAAGATTCGCAATAATATGCGTAACGGTCTTGCAGTAGTCCCCACTGATCGTGGTGCCTGTGGTGGATGTTTTTCCATCATTCCTCCTCAAACCCACATTGAACTCAAGCAAAATACCCGATTGATCCACTGTGAAAACTGTGGACGAATCTTGGTAGACCCTGAATTTTTCGAGGGGGTAAGAGATGATCTTCAGGTAACAGCCTAACGCTTTTTACATTCTTTCGTATTTATTAGACAGGGTGTGGTTCCTCAAACGATCCGCATCCTGTTTTTTTATGAAACGATCCTTCCTCTTCCCCCTGCTGCTCTTGTGTTGCTATTTCTCTATCAGTGCCGGGCCATTTCCCAATGCAATGATTGAGTCTAGCTTGGAAAAATTTTACCTTGATCAGGCTGAAAAGCAATTGGAGGGGCTCTCACATCCTGGTCACCAGCAGTTCTACCAAACCCATATTTGGCTGTACCGCTTTTTGGCAACCCAGGACTCTGGCTATGCTGACAGTGTGCGGACGCATTGGCGGAAGACTGTTGGGGCGGTGGAAGACCTGCCGGATGATTATCCCCTTAAGAATGTGATGCTAGCTGAGCTCCATGGCAAAAGAGCCGCCTTAGAATTTTTGAATGGTAAGTATTGGGCAGCAGTTCTCCATACCCGAGCCTGTAGAAATTTAGCCCAACGTAACCAGAAGCACTTCCCGGAGAATAACGAGCAGTACAAGATTCTTGGACTATTCAATATCATATTTGGATCAGTTCCCAAAAAGTATCGATGGCTGGCAAAAATCCTGGGATATTCCGGGAACGTGGACATGGGAATGGAGCAACTTGAAAAGGCTGCGGAGACCAGTGTTTTACTAAAGTTTGAAGCTCAGCTGATTCTATTCTATGTTGAAAAAAACTTATTTTCAGAGGATACTCGCGCCCTGAAACGGATTGAGGTCGCCACAGAAAAACAAGGACCGGGCATCGTAACCGATTTTCTGATTGCCTGCTCTTTGGAAGCACTCAAAAAAAATGAAGCTGCCA
The DNA here is from genome assembly GCA_039024295.1 of Bacteroidota bacterium. Lineage (GTDB taxonomy): Bacteria > Bacteroidota > Bacteroidia > J057 > J057 > JBCDIQ01. The sequence continues at coordinate 2,000 of JBCDIQ010000234.1, forward strand.
TCCAGTTACTTCAGAAGCGAAACCTGTACAAAAACGATCCCAGGGTGTTTTTCATTTCTGATTGGGATTACCACCTCGGACGAGTTTATTATTTTAAAGAAGATTACAAAAGAGCTAAGATTTACTTTTCTAAATTTCTTAGGGAACACAAAGGGAGCTTTTACCGAACAGATGCCGCTTTCAGGTTAGGAATGGCTTTAAGCCTTAGCGGTAGTTATGACCAGGGCCGGTTGCTATTCCGAAGAGTTGAGAAGGAGCCTCCTGCACTATTTAATGAAGATGAATATGCTGCCTTCATGGCAAAGCAGTTTGCTAAAAAGGCCCCTACCCTATCGGAATCTTTACTTTTCAGGGCTCGTAATTTGTATGATGGAGGCTATTATGATCGTGCGATCCAACGATTGAGCCAACTTCCAGTTGAAGATAGCCTTTCTGCTGGAGATCGCACAGAAATGCATTACCGCTACGGTAGAATTAAACATTCTCAGGGAGAACTAACCGAAGCCATAGAACACTATCAGGCTTCCCTTAAAATGGCAACCCTTCATCAGAAATGGATGCAAGCATATGCCTGTTACTACATGGGAAATATCGCAAGACAAAGAAAAAATAAAGTGGAAGCAAGGGTATATTATCAGAAAGCACTGGCCTACGATGATTATTTCTATCAAGATGGGCTAGAAAATCGCACAAAAACTGCCCTTTCCTCCCTTAAAAAATAACTTAACAGGATACTAAGCATAAAAAAACCCCGACTGATAGCCGGGGCATTTCCATTATAAGGGATTTTCCAATTAGTTGTCCCACCATACAGGTGTGGTTATATCCGATATAACCTCTGCATTTGTGTTGTATAAACGCTCATCCAATACCGTAGGCAAACGGACTGGAATAGAGTTTACGCTACCATTTGGATTAGGGGTAAGGGCAGGAACGCCTGTACGACGCCAATCGTTGTAAGCCTCTACTTGGGTAAACAGGGCCACATATTTGTGGGTCAGAATCTTCCCCAGGTCAATGGTGCTAGCATCTTCACTTGCCTGTGAAGTCACATAAGCAGCAGGAGGAGCTGCTGCAGTGACCTGCTCCACATGAGCAATAATGGCCATGTTATGCGCCTCAGCGGCTCCCGCTAAATCACCAGTCCGAAACTTGGCTTCAGCTTCGATAAACTTACCCTCTACAAAGGTTACCAATGGAGAAGGAGAGGTCACGGAGCCAAAATAAGGGCCAATATCAGAAGCAACCAAGCGGCCATCATCAGCAGTGTTAATGGAAGCACCAGAGAATCCACCGCTTGTATCAGAACCTGCATAGAAAGCCAAACGAGGGTCGTTGATGCTTTCGAGTAGGTCAACAAAAGGCTTACCCATTTTGATGTAATTGGCACGAGCATTCTGGAAAGCAAACCATTGGTTTTGCTCATTTCCATTAGTTCCGTACAAACCATTCATGTCATCATCTGTACCGGTTAGTCCAGCATTGTTAATGAACCCAAGCGCAGTTGAAGCGGCATTGTTGTCACGGGCACTTAATCGCATCGCATAACGCGCTTTCAATACCCACGCGACCTTGGTCCACTTAGCAACGTCACCTTCAAACCAGATATCATCACTGCCAGGAATAATCGCATTCGCCGCGGCGTCTTGCCCAAAATCAGCAATGGCACTGGTCAGAAGTTCCTGAATATCAGAAATTACAACTTCCTGGTCATCAAACACGGGGTTAAACGCAGAGCGTCCATCCTGTCCATTTCCCGCTTCACGATTAGGGACATCTCCCCAAAGGTCAGTAGCCAATCCAAGTCCAAGAGCTTTGGTGACTTTTGCCATACCTGAATAATATGGATTGCCAGGACCGTACGTATCTAACAGGATATCACAGTTCACCAAAATATCGGTGTAGATCAATTCCCATTCGTTTACATTGTTACCTTCTAAGATGGTGTAGTCGGCAACATCTAACAACTGGAAATCAGTACCAGCCATTTGCTGGTTCAGAATGGTGGAAAAACGAGCCAATTGCCCGGAGTACGCCACCTGTGTAGCTACCTCAGAAGTCGTCAGCAACAAAGAGGGAGAAACCTCAACTGGTGAGTTGGGCGAAATGTCAAGGTCCTCAACAAAACTCGCACAACTAGACACCACAAGGGCTACTGGAATTAATATAAATAAGAGTGATTTTTTCATGTTTCTATATTTGTAGTTGAAGCATGATTAAAAGGTAAGACCAAGGCTCAATAGATACCCGCGAGTTCCTGGCATATTGAAATAATCAAATCCGGAAACGTTAGAACCGGCTCCAGTCAAGCTGGTCTCAGGATCTACCCCAGGGTAGTCAGTAGACAACCAAAGGTTACGAGCTGTGAAGCGAACGTCAATTGCATCTACTACAGGTACGCTTGGCAAACTCTTAGAATATCCAAGAGAAACCTCGCGGAGACGAATCCAAGAACCATCGTAAACAGCCTGTTCTGTAGCTGCTCCACGGTCCCCAACAAACCTCTGGTAGTAATCAAGTGCAGAAACCTCTACATTATTCGCAGTGGTTGTTGCTCTGGGCGTACGAACACCATCCTCACCTTCGTTGAAAACAATGGCACCAGTCGCATCAGTCTCAGCCAGAACCCCATCAATTGTGTAGGTACGGTTACGGTCAGCAGATTCTTCGGTCCGACCTAGGCGGTGAAGACGTGCTCCAGTACCCCACCAGATATCACCCCCTTGACGAATATCAAGCAGTGCGCTCAAAGTGAAACCTTTATAGGTAAATGCATTGTTGATCCCCATCAACCAGTCTGGGAATGGGTTACCTACATTACCACGCTCAGCAGCAATCAACGGAAGACCAGTGGCTGGGTTGATGATCAGGTTACCGCTTCCATCGCGCTCCCACTTAGTGGCATAAAGCGCACCATAAGGATCACCTACAATGGCAAATGAACCAATGGAAGCAAATGCAGCTTCAATATTTACTTCATCTACTCCCTCTGGCAGGCTAAGTACTTCGTTTACGTTACGGTTGAAGTTACCCGTGATGGTCCAGTTAAAGTCTTTGGTCTGAACAGGGGTAACGCCAAGCAGAATTTCAAATCCACGGTTCTCCATTTCTGCAGCATTCGTGTAAATGTTGCTGTAACCCGTACTTGGTGCGATCGGTAGGTTAACCAAGATATCGGTAGAACGCTGGTTATAGTAAGTTACATCCAACGTTAAACGTCCTTCCAAGAAGCGAAGGTCAGCACCAAATTCGAGAGAAGCTACACGCTCAGGCTGAAGATCGGGATCACCCAATACACCAGAAATACCAAAGCCATTCTGACCACGGAATGGGAAGCTGATACCATCAGTAAATCCATCTGTGAAAATTGGCGTGGTAAAGTAAGTTCTGGTACGGTATGGCTGAGGCTCGATACCAACAGTCGCATAAGAAGCGCGAAGTTTTCCAAATGAGAAAATTGGGTTTTGCTCAATCAGCTCAGAGAATACAAATGAAAGGCTGGCTGATGGGAAGAATGCACTTTCTGAATAAGTTGAAGCCCATTCGTTACGACCGGTAACGTTTAGGTAAACCATATCCCTGAAAGACCCAGTAACGTCGAAGAAAACAGCTGAACGACGTACCTCCGTACGAGCTTCACTGGTGTACAAATCAGTCGCATTACCAAGGTTATAGAACTCTGGAATATCCAGGTTACGACCGCGAGAGTAAATGTCCTTGTTGTCAACCATATTCAGGTTACCCCCAACACTTGCACTCAAGTTGATGTCATCGGTAAGGTCACGATCTACCGTTGCAATCAGGTCATTGTAGATCTCCTGATAGGTAAGGGTATTTTCTTCGATCTGACCAGTTGGGTTCGGTGGGTCCCAAGCATGAACAGCAAAAATCTGCTTACGCTGGTCGGTGTAGGTATCTGTTCCAAGACGATTGGTAATACGCAACCAGGTAGTTGGGTTGTATGTCAGTGCAACATTACCCATGATCCGGTTGATGTTATCTGTAAATGGGTTTTCGTTTACAGTAAAATAAGGGTTGTCATATACAATGTAGTACTGACGCTGGTTACCACTTGGCAGGATATATCCACGGTCGCCTGATCCAGCAAGATCAAACGAGGCTGGAGCACGGGTAAGTCCAAGCATTACCCCAGAAAGGTTACTACCGTTCTGAGCTTTGGTACCACCTGAAGTGATGAAGTTTGCAGTACCAAATACCTTAAATTTGTTACCCAGCTGAGACTCCCCAGTAACACGAATAGAAGTTCTTCTAAAATCAGTGTTTGGAACAATTCCTTCCTGACGGGTATCACCGATAGAAACACGGAAAGAAGCTTTTTCATTTCCTCCACTCAATGAAAGGTTATTTGAAAAAGTACGTCCAGTTTGGAAAAACTCTTCCATGTTGTTCACAGGGTCACGATTCAGAGAAGAAATAGTGGGACCCCAACTGTCAGCAACACCGTAAGAAACATCATCTCCACCGGTAAAAGGATCACTGGGTCCATCTCCCCAAATGCCATCAGGACCTGGATCAGCCTCAGAGAAGGTTCCTTCAGCAACAGGGTTTCCATCTGCATCGCGGACACCCCCGCCAGTTCCCTGGGCATAAGTCTCTTGCAAATCAGGCAGTTTGTTTACTTCCTGAAATTCAAGGCTTGTCCGAAAATCAACCCGAACGCCTCCACCACCTCTCTTGCCACGCTTAGTGGTAATGACAATGGCACCGTTACCCGCACGTGAACCGTAAAGAGCAGCTGCTGCCGGACCTTTCAGTACCGTCATGGACTCAATGTCATCTGGGTTGAGGTCCAGTAGACGGTTGGAGTTATTTACCCCAGCGAGGTTTGCATTAAAGGGGAAGTCTCCAGCCACAGTGGTGTTGGTCTGGTTACTCACAGGTACCCCATCAATTACAAATAGCGGTTGGTTGTCACGGGTAATAGAAGCATTACCTCTGAGTAATAGCTTACTGGAAGCACCAGGCGTACCACCAGAACCGATTACCTGAAGACCTGCCACCTTACCGGCCATCCCCTGGACAACGTTTACTTCACCAGATTTTACAATCTGGTCTCCATCTACTCCCTCTACAGAGTATCCCAAGGCTTTCTTTTCACGGGAGATACCCAGAGCTGTCACTACCACCTCATCTACTTGGAGAATATCCTCCTGCAGCGCAATGTTTATAGTGGACTGTCCGGATAGTGTGATTTCCTCGGTTTTTTTGCCGACAAAAGTGAAGAGAATAGAACTCGCATCGGCAGGCACTTGGAGGGTGTATTCACCTTTTGCATCGGTAAATGCACCTATCGTCGTACCTTTTACAACTACTGCTACTCCCTCAAGGGCGTCGCCTGTAGATGCGTCAGTTACCGTACCAGACACCTTCGATTGAGCCAATGCTGACCCTATCGACAGTCCGAGGACGGCCAATAGTAATAAAAGTCGTTTCATGTAATACAAGCTTTTGGTTTAACTAAAATTTCGACTTGTTATGTAAAGAACTGAATTCAAATTTAGGAGAAAACTTAACATTGCCAAAACATTAGACTAATAGTTAATCATTCTAACTTATATGGTTTTTCCAATAAGAATAACTGGTAAAATCCTTAGAAACCCTCCTGGATGATTCAAAATCGAGGCTTTTTTCAATTTTTATATATATAATTTATCTCCATATGTATGCATGCAGAATTTTTTCTTGCTTAACATTTCTTTTCCGGTAAGGATTTTTCCTCCTGCCAAATGCTGAAACTCAAGGTGCAATCAGCTAAATTTTAGGACGTAAGAAATAGTACTGAAGTAATACGTTATTTGAGTTATTGAATAATATTTGCCTATCCCTACACAAAAAGGCATTTCCTGAATCCTATTTATGATAAAATGTTAATATGAGTCAAAAAAGTGCCCGTCTCCAAAAGGAAACGGGCTGGCTTAAGGGATAAGAACGAATCCGCTAAAGGGATTAACTTGCAAGTTTATGATCCTCGACTTGCTTTTTTTGTGCATGGAGTGTGAGGATGGGCATTTCCACATGATTTACCAGTCGCTCACTGATGCTTCCTTCCATAAGTTTTTGTAAAGGAGACTTCCCAGTTGTAACCAAGGTAATAAGGTCACACTGATTGTCCTGGGCATAGTGACGGATGCCCAGTTCAACGTTTACATCTCCAAAAACATGGGAAGTACAGGGCAGGCGCCAACATCTTTTTTCGAAATTCGCCATTCGCTTTTTTAATCCCATTACCGTGTAGGGAGAAGCGTTTGCAGATTCTACAGCTAATAGGTGAATATGGGAGCCAAAACTGGTTCCAAAATCAATCAACCACTCAAAGGCATCTATGGAGCTGTTGTGGAAGTCAGAAGCAAACACCAAATGCTTGAAGGTTAAATCTTTGGGGGGATGCTTGATGACCATAACCGGGCAATTGGCTTGGTTTACTATTTTTTGGGCATTCGATCCAAACAGGAGTTCTTTTAATCCATCGGCACCACTTGACCCCATTACGACCAGGTAGATGTTCTCATTTTTTATGTACTGGCTCACCACGTTGGGAACATCACCGTGTGAGTAGGAGGTAACAATTCGAACGCCTTTGTTTTGATACCTAGCCTCCAGCTCCTGAAACTTCTCCTGTAAATCATGTAACTGAGCAAAAGATTCAGGGAATTCGGCCCTGGCCGAATCCGAAAGGTCATCCCATTGAGGGTGAACATAAATGCGAGAATAAAAATGCACTTCCGCAGATAGCTTTTGAGCAAGATCTATTGCCACATCAGAGGCAACCCAGGCAGGTGCAGAAAAATCGGTGGGGACAAGTATTTTCTTCATGACATGAGCTTAGTTGGTATTCAAATGAACCAAGATGCTGGTATCAATCAGGTTATAGGTTCACATTCGAAAATTCATCACTTTCACAGACTTACCTGCTGATACACCTCATAATTGAGGATGATTTATCTCACCAGTATCTCTCTGAAGGTATTTAATTACATGATGCTGGTATTCTACTTCCCTGGATTCATATTTGGTTCATCTACGAAAGTAGTGGAGCATCAATTAAATTACTAACTTATCTAGGATGAATGCGCTCTACGAAGAACTATTAAATTTGCCGGAGTTGGAGATTACTGATGTATCTGTCAGTGATCGTCAAATCGATATTTG
>JBCDIQ010000235.1:0-9163 GCA_039024295.1 Bacteroidota bacterium
CTTTTGTAAGAGATGTCTTCAGGATGGCTTTCAGTAAGCTGCTTAACTAATGTATTAAACATATTAAAATAATGAAGAGCCTCATTTAAGTCTCCTAATAAAAAGTGAATTTCCCCTAATTTTAAATTAGCAATAGACCAATTGTTTTTGAATAAAACTCTCTGATTTGATAAACTGTACAGTTGCTTTTCCAGGCTGTTGTACTGTTTAAGAAAATTGAGTGCTTGTTCTAAGTTACCTAATTTTAGGTGTGTATCCCCAAGTTTTTCGAAAGAAATAGCAAGTGAATTCTTATAATCTAACAGTTCAGGATAGTCATTATTTAACTCTTGGCTAAGTTCATTATCCATTTCAAAAAACTGGAGTGCCATCTGTAAGTTACCCATTACTGAATAAGTATCTCCTAGTTTTGAATAAGATATTGCAAGTCCATTTTTAATAGAAGTATTTTGTGGGTGATCCATGTAAAGTTCTTCCATAAGCTTTAAATCTTTTTCAAAAAAAGTTAGCGCCTTATCTAAGTTTCCAAGATCTGTGTGGATGCTACCCAGGGTTGAGTAGGCTATTGCAAGATTATTTTTGTAGTAGATATTCTGCGGAGACCTCTCGTAAATTTTTTCATTTAGTGCACGTTGTTGTTCGTAACAGTATTGAGCCTTTTGTAAATCTCCCAAAGCACGATGAGTGTCTCCTAGTCTTGAATAGGAAGTAGCAAGATTGCTTATAAATGTTATTTCATCTTTATGATTTTTATAAAGCTCATTCTCTATCAGATTGAATTTTTCAAAAAAATAAAGAGCATCATTTAGATTGCCTAAGGAGAAATATACATCACCTAATTTCCCATAGGAGGAAGCTAAATTATTTTTTAGGAATGTTTGTTCTGGAAAAACTGCATTGAGCTGTTTTGCCAAAATATTATATTTCCTAAAAAAAAATAAAGCCTTTTCGATATCTCCTAATGCAGAATAAGTATCACCTAACCTTTCATAGGAGACAGAAAGCCCATTCCTGAAATCTATATTTAAAGAATGAGTACTGTTAAGGTTTTCCTCTAATTCATTATATTTTTCATACAATGAAAGTGCTTTTTCTAAATTTCCAATTTTAGTATAAATTAAGCCCAACCTTTCATAAGCAATAGCTAAATTATGTTTTTGGTTACTATTATCAGGTGTCTCTTTTACATACTTTTGTTGAATTTTTTCATAATCTTGAAATCGTTTTAACGCCTTTGGTAGATTTCCCATTTTATTGAGTACATCTCCCATTTGGAATAGAACCTTTCCTTTGTCTTCTACCCTTGCTACTTCCAACCATTCCTCTAAAAAGATCAGGGCTTGATCATAAATGCCGTTTTCTTCTAATAACTTGGTAATCTGAGGATAAAGCGTGAGGCGATAGGCCGTCTCAGTTTCGGGGGTTTCTTCCAGCAGCTTGCGTAGGCGTATGATTTCCTTTCGGTTGCGCTCAAATTGGTCTTCGTCTATGGGCACCTCGTCCAGACTTCGGTCAGCAGGGAGTTGATCAGTGGTAGTTACAGGCTCTAGTTGCATTTCCAGGTCCAGAAACAGGGACCGAAACGACCACAGATCGGGCATTTTTTCAATCAGGGTACGCACATGGGACACCCCTTCGGCAGAAGCCTGCAAAAATACCAGCAGGGCATTGGAATGTCTGGCGAGTTTGTCCCGGCGCAGGTTCAGGCCACTGGTCAGGGCATCATAATTTTCACGCTCTGTAGCGGATAGGTTAGGGTTCTCTTTGAGCAGGTCCTGAAAATTTTCCAGCCAGATAATGTCCTCAGACAGGGATTCGTATTCCTGCAAGAGGGTGGAAAAAGGCGTTTTGCGTGCATCCAGCCGTACCAGTTTGCGGTCAGGGTAGGTGGCTTCCAGGTCTTCTTTCAGCCGCTGTACTAGGGAATAGTGGTTGTAGCGTACCACCACAAAGCGGAAGGCGGGTACTTTCAGTAGCTTTTTCAGCAGGGGATATTCCTCGGCGTAGTTATCCGACATGCTGTTTGTACAGTTGGGAGGCTTCTACCAGCGGGTGCGCCCGTTTATAGGTGCCGTCGTTGTATTCCAGCACAATGAGCTTTTCCAGCAGCCCCTGCCAGTGCAAGTCAAAGGGCGTTTGAAAACCTTGTTCGTTGTTTTCCTTCAATTGCTTGAGCAGATCCAGGTCTTCTCGCGTCAGGTAGCGGGAATATTCTGCCGATAACTTTTTGAGGGCTTTGTCCAATGCCTCAGCCGTCAAGTGCGTAGCATCTGGCTTGGAATAGAGGTAGGTGTATTCCAGCACCCGCAGCAACTCGCGCGGTGACCCGCCACCAAATTCTATGGCTTTATCCAGGGTTTCTGTGCTGTCAAATAACTCCAGGGCAATGCGTTTGTGCACAAACTCCCGAAACCTTTCCATGGCAGCAGGTACCGGACTTCCATCCCGCTCTTTGATCTTGACAAACGGAAAGGGCACCACACTGCTAAATTGGCGCAGCTTGGGTTCCAACGAAAACAGCTCAATCGGTAGGGTGAAGATGGTGTGGGCCTTGATCTGGCGAATGCGGTTGCTCTCATCATCCACAATCTTGCGGCGAATGTCAGAGGTGGCAATTTTTTCCAGGCCATCTATGATGAAGAGCAGTTCTTTGGCTTTGCCCGTCTGCCGCAGCTTCATGTTCACCGACTCCACAAACTCATTGAACTTCCGGGAAAACTCGGTGAAGTTTTGCTTAAAGGCCGTTCGAATCTTTTCTGCATTCTCCTTGTTGCCGGCTAGGTTGCCTTTCAGCTTGGCCGTGATGCCCAGAAAGCCCAATAAGGAAGGCGTTTCGCCCTTCACCTCAATCTGCAAGCCGCCCTCTCGCTTGATCACCTTGTTGACCTCCTTGATCTGTTCTGAATACCATTCCTGGAGGGATTCCACAATGCCCGTATAAATGGAAAGGTCATTCGCATCCAGTTCTTCTGCCAATCGCTCCAATTGGAAGATGAGGATATCCATGTACTCCATGTCATTGGTGTCCAACCCAATGTCGAGGTTGCACACCACGCAAAAGAAGGCCTCAGAGTTATGCAACTTGGCAGAAATCTTTGCCAGCTCGGAGGTCTTCCCGGAGCCACGCATTCCCGCGATGAAGAGCAGGGTTTTGTCGGTTCGCCGGGGGTTGTAGTTGTACACAAACCGCCTCGGATCCACATCAAACGAGTGGTAGATCACCGAATCCTCAAACTCCCCTCTCACCTCCGAAAAATCAGTGAAAAATTCATGGTCAGGTCCCACCGGCACGTTGAACCGTACGGCATTTCGCACGTCTTCTAATTTCTTCGCTTGGGTGTACTGACTGGTATCCAGGGTCATGTGCTGCATTTTACGTGAAATTAGCACCTTTTGGTGGGGTAAGCAAAGGGCGGTGCAGACCTCGAAGGGTTTTGAAAACCTTAAAGGTCTAATAACCGCGACTTGTACTTCTATCGTTAGAAGCACTTTTTCTTAGGTGACACAAAGGAACGATCAATCAACTTATTTCGGTGCTTCGTATGTCCGCCAATTCTGTCAGCTTATTCATGATGCGCTACGCTTTTTAATCGTCACAGCACCAATCGTATCTGTATGGGCCGTCCTCAGCAGCAAGCCAAATTCATCTTCGGGATCAATGCGTAAATGCTGGCACACCTTGGCTTTGTTGGTACCTTCTGAAAGCATGTGATAAAAGAAGGGAAGCAAATATGGAGCAGTGTGTGTTTGCTGGGATTTGGGCAAAGTCAGGCTGATCGAAGGTTTTTTGCTGTCCAGTATCCAGGCATCCGTGTAGCGAAAAGAATAGCTGCCGTCGTCATGTTCGGTCAGTACACCTGCGTATTCGTCTTTGTAAAAAATATCCGCTTGTCTCATGCTAGCTTGAGTTCATTTGTTTGATTTCCAGTCTCACCTCCATGCCCAGCACATCTGCAATTTTTGCCAAAGTATCCAGCGTAGGATTGGCCTGTCCCGTTTCAATTTTGTACAGGGTATTGACACTTACCTCTGCTAATTCTGCTAGTTGAGGTTGAGTTACTTTCAGGATTTTTCTTCTTGCTTTAATAGCTTGGCCAATACCCAAAAATGATGACATAGTGTGATTTTAATAGAAAAATATGAAAAGCAGCTCATTTTTTCAACCAAAATCACATTATAATGTGGGTTGCTAGCAGATAAAACTAATCCCTATCACCTAATCAACGTAACCGTCCCACTCTCTTTCAAAGAAAGCTGGAGGTAGTTGTTATCCGGATTATTGTCGATGATAAGCCCGGTGATGAGGTACACATACACCCCTTCTGGCACATCACTGCCACGGCGGGTACCGTCCCAGCCTTGAGCAGGGTCATCCGTCTCAAACACAATGCGGCCCCAGCGGTCAAAAATCTGCAGGCGGTAATTGCTTACCCCCAGGGTGAGGGGCAGAAAGACATCATTGATTTGATCCCCATTGGGAGAGAAAGCTGAGGGAATGGCGATGCCACTTTCAGGCGGCACCACACAGGCGGTTGAGGTAGCGGTATCGGGACAGTTGCCGTCTACGCTTAGGACCAAACTCACCGTATAATCCTGCTGAACAGCTGGATAAGTATGAGGCGGTGGCGAGCCTCCCGTGTAGGGAGCAGTGGTGCCGTCTCCAAAGTTCCACTGGCCGACTGTGCCACCGGTGCTGAGGTCGAGTAGTTGCACCACCGGATCATCCATGGTCACACATTCTGCATTGGGTACCACATTAAAGTTCGCCCTGACAAAGGGGAAAGAGGTTATCTCTGTACGGTCGCTATCCTGACAGCGTGTGAGGAGATCGGTTACGGTCACTACATAATTGAACCCTGTCGGAGCAGCCAGGCTATCGCCTCCAAAAGGGGGATTGGTGTTCCACTCAAACGCATACAAGTTTGGCCCATCAACCTCTACAATCGCATAGCCCTGCTCGCCAAAGCACACCGGACCACTGCCCCGGAAACTCAGTTCGAATTGCGGAGCAACAAATACCGTCACCTGGCCAGATAAGGGTTGGGTACATCCATCTGTAACAACCAGCGTGTAGACCGTGGTTTGCTCCGGACTTACCGGCTGGTTTCTGCCTTCTCCCAAGCCCTGGTTCCAGGTGTACCGAATATTCCCGGTTGCCCCTCCGGAAGCAGTAGCAGAAAGTGTCACAAACTCCCCAAAGCAAATGCTGTCCTGGATAAACGCCATTTGCAAACTCAGCGGATCACCAACCGTAACGATTCCTTCTACTTCTCGTGCACATTCGCCTTGACCAACCCGATAGGTGATGGTATGTTGACCCGGCCCTGCAGCAGCAGGATTAAAGATATTACCTGTCATTCCAGGGCCAGTAAACGTTCCACCTGCAGGGGTGGCTATAATCACATAGTTGGTGTCTTTGTAGCAATACCCCTGAGCCAAATTGGTAAAGTTAGGAGAAGGGGGACGATATACTTCTACCTCAATGCTGTCCAGGCAACCTGTCGGAGGCAAATAATACACTGTATGAACTCCCACACCAGAAAGCCGCGGATCAAACCTCCCCTGGGTAGTATCCCCAATTCCCGGGCCTTGCCAGGAGCCGCCGGGCAGGGTGGTTATGATAGAAAAAGGAGGGGTTCCTTCACACACCAAAGTATCTGTGGGAATGGTAGGAGGAAATACTTCCATCACCATGCTATCCGCACAGGTATTAGCGGTGTATACGAGGGTATGAAAACCAGGCCCTGCTATGCTGGGATCAAAATCCCCTGGAAAGTTGGGATCGGTTACACCTGCTCCGGTCCAGTCTCCATTCCAGGGAGATCGACCTGTATTATTGAAATTCAGTTCGAAAGATTCATCTGACGGACAAAAACTCAGGGTATCTTCTCCAATTTCGGTGTAGCGCACCCGAACGATTTGCCGGGCAGAACAGCCATCCACCACATACAAAAGGGTATCGTTGTATCTCCTGCCTTCAACCTGAGGGTCAAAAATTCCCAGCAGGGAATCTGTGATGCCCAGCCCCTTCCAGTATCCGCCGGGAGGCGTAGGGGCCGGCAACGTAAAGGCTGGCTGGAGTGGACAGGCCAATAAATTGTCTCCCACGGAGATCGCTTTCACAAAAATGTCGAACTCCTTTTGGCAACCTGATATTTGATATTGAAGCCTATGGGTTCCCCCACCGGCTCTTTCGGGGTCAAACCTGCCTACTGGGTTGGTAATTCCATTTCCTACCCACACACCACCAACTGGAGTTGCAATTAAAGAGGTAATCCCCGCAGATTCACAAATGGTATCTATGGGCGAAATGGTGATGGTATCAATGTTGATTTCCTTGGTATCGGAACAACCATTAAAGGTGTAGGTCACCGTAAATGTTCCGGCATTTGCAGTCGGAGTTACTCGACCATTCGCAGTAATATTGGGACCAGACCATATACCACCGGCAGGTGAAAAACCTGTCATAGAAAAGGGGCCTGTACCTGGGCACGCTGCCTGAGGAGGCCCGGCATCAATCTCCCTCACAGTGATTACCACAATTCCCGGGCATCCATTTGGACCGTCATACACAACGGTATGAACACCTGGGCCGGCATCATCCGGATCAAACATGCCGCTTCCATTGCTGTCGATGCCTGGACCGGACCAACTCCCTCCCGCGGGGGTGGCAGTAAGCATGAAGGGAGCATCAGATTCACATACAGTTTGTGCTGCAGGCATGGAAGGCGCAGGGAGCACCACCACCCTCACGCTTCCGGTCGCAGGAGTCGATCCGGCACCATCTGTAACGGTAACTGTATATACTGTTGTGGTAGTCGGACAAATGTTAATGGGGCCACCTGTGGCGGGTAAAGTCGGGCTCCAACTATACTGATAGGTTAGAAAATCCCCCCCTGAAGCATTCGCATAGAGTTTCGTACAGGAACCTTCACATATGGTGTCACTGTCCACGTAGGGATCAACCTCCAGGGGGCAATCATTGACCAAAATGGTATCAGAGGTTACGAGCGTCCACAGGCTGTCACATTGGTCCAGAAAAAAATTGGTGTAGGTGACCGTGTAAAATCCACTTTGGTTCAGACCCGGAGCAAAGGTAAGTTGGACCTGGGTTGTGCTATCCCCTACACAGTTTACAGGAGATGCATTTGTTACACTGTTACCAATCGGTCCTCCAAGGGAAAACGATCCGGCTGATACGGAGTCACAATGTACCGGTCGGTCAAAGGTCGCCACCACAGAGGTGGTACTACAGGGAGGATTTAATCCCTTAAGTGCCAGATTTGGTAAAACGGGCAGGTCCACATCGGCTTTCCAGCGGATTACCCAGCCGGTACAGGTGATGTTGGCATCAGAAATGAAATTGAGGGTGATACAGCTATCGGTAGAAGAAATGGTAGGCGGAAGATTGGTACCGGAATATCCAGGACCAATTTGTGGTGCCAGCGTATCTGCCCCATCAAATACGCGAAGTGAGTCAAAATCCAGTTCCGTACAAAACGCTGCAAAGGTCAAGGTGATCCGTCGCGCACCGGGCACACAGACGGTGAAGGTATAGTTTTCGTTGTGGTCATAATGGCCCGGGAGGGTGCCTTGTCCGCTGGAAAGTAAGGTGCCTTTACAGTCATCGACCATGTTGTTCGACATGGTATACGTCGGCTGTGCCCATACAGACCCCCAACATAGAAGCAGCAATAAACTGAGGGAGAAATACAAACGATTCATGCAAAATGGTGCTTGGAGTAGGGACGGTCTCGAAGCTAGGCTATCAAGACTCGGCCATTTACCAAGATAAAAATTTTGCGGAGAAATGTTGATAAAGTTTGTGGTCAGGGACAATCAGTATTCCTGAGAATATCGCTTGTGATCACAAAAAATCTGTTACAACCTATCTTTGAGGCGAGCTAAAAGGTCCATTTTTTCGTGAAGGATAGCAATGATCAGAATAGGTAACCCAGTTCGCTCCAGCGCGAATATATAATGCCTTTGACAGTGAAGAGAGCGAGGGTATAGTCTAAAATACGATCAAAATCAGGAGCTGCTAAAGGTGATATTTCATACTGGACCATTACTGACTTTCGTGTCTTTTTAGCACGCCCTCTGCAATTTCATCCAATGTTGGAGTTGGCTGATCTTGGATTGCTTCTGCTTTGGCAATTCTTTGTTGCAAGAATATTAATAATTCTTGCCATGCAGCCTCGTCATTTTCGGAGTTGAAAATCCTGTCAAGGACAAGCTCACGAATGCTTTTTCCTTGAATTGCCGCCATGGACTTTATCAGGTGGTGTTGTTCGGGAGATACTTCTATGCTCAATCTCATACCTTAATTTATCACATAGTGTACAAATGTTCATGTTGCTCGAATGTGCAAATTCAATCCTGAACCTGAGGATTTTATTTATAATCAAATCGAGGAATCCCATCATTGGGCTTCTCTCCACCAAATCCCCATCTGCGACACCATCCAATGCAACACAATACCTGCCGTAACGGAAATATTGAGGCTATGCTTGGTCCCAAACTGAGGGATTTCCAGGCATAAATCGGCCAAGTCCAGGATTTCTTGTTGCACCCCAGTGATCTCATGTCCCAAGACCAATGCAATGGGCTGATGTTCAAGCGGGATAAAATCTTCTAGCGGCATGGTATTTTCGGCCTGCTCTACCGGCAATAGTTGGTAGCCTTGCTCCTTGAGTTCTTTGCACAACACCACAGCATCCGGGTGATGTTCCCAGTCCACACTTTCTTCTGCTCCGATAGCAGTTTTGCGAATTTCCCGATGGGGGGGCTTGGGCGTAATGCCGCACATATATACTTTGTCAATCCTGAACGCATCTGCTGTGCGCAGGACTGAGCCCACATTGTGCATCGACCGCACGTTGTCCAGCACCAAGGCGATAGGAAATTTAGGAGCTTCATGGAACGCCTCTACCGTAAGTCGCTCCATCTCATCTACCGGTAGCTTTCGATACTTTGTCATAGGTTACCATTCGTCTTCGTCATAATCCGGGTACTGTTCGGGTGCTTTTCCTTTTTTGGCCACAACTCTAGGAGATTTGACCAATTCTTCTTCCAGCATCTCCTCTATTGTACACTCAAATTCCCAGTTATCTCCAAAATCAAAGATGTATAGAAAAGGTTTTCGAAGGGCTAATTTTCCTTC
>JBCDIQ010000236.1:0-9134 GCA_039024295.1 Bacteroidota bacterium
AAGATATACAGCATTTAAATAGTCGGTCTTGCACTTGAATTGGTCAGTAGCAATGTAATAGCCTCTTTCACATTCATAGCTTGAAAATGGATGGTAATTGTTGCATTTGATTAAGTTCGTACCGAACAAAGGAATTGCATTAGTACAAGCAGAATCGTAACGGTAAGATTTCATTGCTAATTCATTTATAGTTTTGATTTCAAGCGTATCTGTAAGCAACTTTGATTCTACTACATATGTGGTTACAGTATTACCATTTTGGCTTGCAATGAGCCTTCCATGCTCATCCGCTGATCCAATTCTCATTCTAAAGTTTGTCGAGTCGGTCAGATAACTCGTAATGACTTCCCCAAATACTCCTGCACAGAATGTTCGAAACTTTTCGACATACAATCCATCGGAAAGAACATAAGAGTTGACATAGTCGCAACAGTCAGTTTCTAAGGACAAACATCCAGATAAGCTGATTAACCCTATAATATACCATTTTCGGATTTTGCTCAATTTTTTGATTTGCTCTAACATCTCGCTAACAACTATATAGCGTATACACCCTATTATTTCCCCTCATGTAAGCATCATAGTCCTGTTTTTTCCTGCAAACCTCCACGACCAAGTATTAGGATAGGAAAAGCTGTCATCTCGCTGTATGCTAAATTTCCATCCTAATATCCCCAAAATCTACCTCATCCCAAAGCTTTTCCCAGGACATAAAAAATAAAGCCCCAGAGCTTCACACTCCGGGGCAAATCATCATTTCAAATCCCTTACTTAAAAACTGCAATGGGCATATCGCCCACCAATTGCCAGGTACCTGTTGGGCTTTTTACCAGGGAGAAATAGGAAGTGAAATTGGCCTTTGAGCCGTTTAATTCCACCTTGGCAGTGGCAATGTGGTCATGGATGTCCACCTGCAAAAAGGTGACCTTACGTGTATCGCCTCCGATCTTTTTCTGTGTGATCATGGAGAGGTACTGCTCACGGTTGAAAACCTTGGTTTCTTCCGTGCCGAATGCACGGTTAAACACCACCCGGTAGGCATCGTGGAGGAGGGGCTCCAGGGCCGCTACATTTTGGGCATCGCCTTCTGTGGAAAAGGAAGTGATCACCTGCTTAATGGCGGCTTCATCGGAGCTGGAGTTCTGGGCTTTGACGGACATGAGTCCTAACCCGGCTAGTAAAACAAACAAAATTGACTGCATGACAAATGTGTAAAATGGTTATAGAATAATTGAAACTTCGGTTCGCATGCGGGAGTGATGGTCAAAATCATCAGACACGCTGTAGGCCAGCAAGACGTAGTATTGTTGACCTGGTTTGAGGGTATGGTGGTAGGCATCCTTCGCCTGAAGGGGAATCTGGTATTCCAGGTAGGTGCCAGAATCGTCTTCATGGCCCTTGATCGCTGGAAGGCTAAATGTGCCGCCCAACTTATTGACTGGCTGCGGATTCCCTGGTCCCAGGATGTACAAGTCTTCCATTTTGGTGCCCTGATCGGTAACATGGCCCATGATCAGGTTGGTGCCGGTCAGACCCGGTTTAGGGTTGAACCCCATCGCGATCCAGCCGATGGTGGGCCCAGATAACTTCATTTCCAGGAATTCCCCCTGTATCCGCCACTGAAACGCCATTCCATTTTTCTGGATGGACCTAAAATCCTCTTCTAGAGGTAGGGAAAGCGTTCCAGGGTTGAAGACGGTTAACATTAGGCTAAAAATTAGTTGATACATAAATAGTTTGTATATCAAGTATTTGGATAAAAAAATATGCTTTTCATTCACATTAATAGATGTCTTGGCTAGCTACTTACTTATGACAACCTTTTCGGTATGCTGATTATCAATGATTAATGGTAGTGACTAAAGGGTAATGGTAAGAAAATAGGGTTGTCTGACTTTTTCATCGATAAAAAGTCAGCAAAAATCTACCCCAAACAATGCTTCATCCCGCACATCCATCTCCGCCCCCGCTGTTTGGGGGCCCCAACGCGCATATTTTTCTGCGAAAATTTGAACAGGGACGGTTAACCATTCCTACTCCTCCTCGTCAGCCGATTTTCGGACCCTTCGATTTGCTCAGCAGTAACGCAATAAGCGGTATATGAACTTGACATGACACAGACTCTTTTAACTACAGCATTTGCCAGGGGATTAAAAATTCAAACCAATACCTTCTCGTAAATCCGATCCAGCAACCCTGCCAATTGACTGACCTCTTCTTTTGAAAGGTCTTCGATTCCCTTTCTTCTCAATTCTTGAATGAAGGGGACCAGACGTTGATATTCCTGCTTGCCCATTGCGGTCAGGTGAAGGTTATACCGCCTGCGGTCTACTTCATCCATGACCTTGACGATCATCTCCTTTTTGACCAGGACATCTACCAATCGTGTGACAGATGCCGGGTCTTTGTAGGTGGTGTCGGCAACTTTTTTTAGGCTTACCCCATCCTGGTCTGCAATACGCTTAAATACAATCCACTGGTCAATGGTCAGGTTAACCTCATGGGCCTTAAATTGCTCCAGGCTGTACTGCTTGATCATCCGCATGGTCCGATCAATTTTAAAGTAAATGACTTCAGAAAGAGGTTTATCCTGCATGTTAGTTTGTATAACAATAGTTTGTACGTCAACTAATTTGCATAGGTTTAAAAAAATTGATTTTTCTATGATTTTTTCGAATTCACCTTCCAAATAGGTCGGTATACCAACACTTGACGAAAATTTATCGTCCGTCTGGTCATTTTGAGAACCCTACACTGGGTAAAAAAGTATTACCTTTGAAGATAATTCACTTGGACGTTTAACTTCCCCATTAAATACGCCCATTCCATAGACGCGAAACGATTTCTCACATGCAATTTTTTTCGGTAACCCTTCGATTCTCCCTGATACTTGCAGCCGCTGTTTCCTTGTTATTGGTCGGATGTAGCCAGAGTTCCTCTCCGGATAACAAAGACACAGAAACCGTTCAGGCCCCAGTAGCAGAAGACAGTGGAATTCGGGAGACCCCAACAGATTATCACCGAATCGCCATCAAATTGAACGGCTATCCCACAGATACTGTATTCCTTGGAGGCCATTACGGCGATCAAAAACTTCTGAAGGATACCAGCTATGTAAAGGATGGAATGGTAGTTTTTGAGGGGGATCAACCCCTGGATGGGGGAATTTACATGGCCGTGCTGCCACCTGATAATCGATATTTTGAGTTTATTGTGTCTGAAGACCAGGACTTCAGCCTGACGACTGACACAGCGGACATGATTCGGGCTATGAAGGTGGAAGGCTCTTTGGAGAATGAGGTGTTTTACGAAAACCTTAAGTTTATTGACACAAAAGGACGTGCCATTACGGCCGCACAGGAGCAGATGAAAACCCTGCAGCCAGGTTCTGAGGCATTTACAGCGACCCAGGAACAACTCAAGCAGCTCAGTGACGAGATGAACCAGAGCAGGGTAGAGTTGACCCAGAAATACCCCAGTTTCTTATATGCGAAGGTGATCACCACCATGCGCGATCCTGAAGTGCCAGAAAATCCTGATCCTAAGGACTCTACCTTTGCGTATCGGTACACCAAGGCACATTACCTCGATAACATTGATTTTTCAGATGACCGAATCCTGAGAACACCCGTGTTCCACAATAAAATCATGTTTTACATGGACCGGCTTACCTACCAGATGCCCGACAGCCTAAATAAATCTGCTGATGACATCCTGGCTCGGGCACGTGCCAATGATGATGTGTTTCAGTACTGTGCGATCACCTTGTTGAATAAATATGCCAAGTCCAAGATCATGGGACAGGATGCCGTATATGTTCACATCGTCCAGAATGTCTACCTGACAGGTGATGCTTTTTGGTCCGACGATGAGCAAACAAAGAAGATCATCGAACGAGCCTCCGCCTTGGCGCCTACCTTGCTGAACCAACAGGCACATCCTATCACGATGGAAGATCCCAACGGTCAGCAGCAATCTTTGTACAGCATCCAAGCACCTTACACCATCCTGTATTTTTGGGATTATGACTGTGGACATTGTAAGAAGGTGACGCCCAAGCTTGCAGAAGGGTACCCCAAATACCAGAAGCAAGGTGTGGCCTTATATGCAGTAAGCATCAATGGGGACATTGACACCTGGAAGGAAAAAATCAAGGATTACGGTATCGACATAGGTACAAATGTACAGGACCATGCCCGCGCCACTGGGTTTGATGCCTATTATGACCTTCGGTCTACCCCTCGGATTTTCTTGCTGGACAAGAGCAAAAAGATTGTTGCCAAGCAGATTGATGTGGAGCAGCTTTGGGACTTACTGGATCGCGGGTTGAAAGGGGAATTGTAGGAGGTTTCGGGCTTGAGGTTTTAGGGAATAGGTAAAGATTATCTGTGGAATAAATTCACTTCCGCCTGTTCATCCCCGTATCTCCTGCTAAAAATTTCAGGGCCTTTTCCACCTGTTTATCTATGCTTTTGATCTTCTGTATCGAGAAGATCAGGCTCCGCTTCTTGCCATCCGTCAACGCATCGTATTGTGATTTTGAAACCGGGTCCTGGGCCAACAAAACTTCCAGGGCCTCGGGCACTTCCACGCCTAGGGGGTTAGGGTCTTCATAAATCTCGAAGGCTACCTGGTCTCCTTCTTCAAGGTGGAGCTTCTTTACATGCTTCCCAGCAACAATGAGGAAAAAATTGCCATCTCCCAAGTGGTTGAGGCCGCAGGAGAGGGTTATCTCCTTTTCGAGGATACACTTCAGACGTGTCGCTTTTTTTCGTTCGAAAAGCTCAACTGTCTCAGCTGCTACCGTAAGGTAATAATATCCGCCTCTACGGGGTTCTAGCTTTTTCAACGGCTGTTCAAAGGTCAAATGAGGCATATGTGGATGAGTTAATTTTCTGCGACCAAAATCTCCAGGCACATTTTTACCACTTCGCCCATGGTCATGCACTGGCGAAATTTAGGAGAATCATAATGAACCGCCAATTCATCGCTCAGTTGTTCAACGTAAGCCGACTGAGAAAGACGGGTACTGACCATGGCCTTGATCAGGTCATTGATCTGGCGACCGGTGTAGCGAATCCGGTTGGCAATCATGGCCCGTTCTTCCTTTTGGTATTGGCGAACGGTGGTATGGGTCATGTGCTTAATTCCCAGTTCAATGAGCGGCCTGTTCTGGGTAAAATATTGGGGCATATAGATGGCTTTCCTTGGCTCGTAGGACTGCTGGTCAAAATCTATGGCCCTGATTCGGTAGTGGACATCGTCAAAATCCGGGGTAATCTCCACCACATAATTGCTAGAGTGCATATCTCCCAGCAAGCGGACAAAGCATCGTTCGGTAAACTTGACAAACTCTTTTGCCAGTCGGATTTCGTTTTCTACCCTGCCTTCATTCAGGTATTTTCGGATAAATTCCTCCCCTGGTATCCCCGCAATGTGTTCTTCAATCAAGGTGTCATGATCCACCACATAGCTGATGCTATTGGGAGACAAGAGGTGTTCCAATTCCAGCCCAAATATCCGGGAAGCATCTGCATTTTTGAGGTAGAAATAGTCAAAGTTGTCGTTGATCTTGTTCACAATGCGTATCCGAAAGGGATTGGAGTTTCCATACAGGCAGAGGTCCACCCGGTCGATATACAAATGCTTCATTACGCTCATGTCTCCACTTGCCTTGAGGATGGCGTAAATTTGCTTGAGGCTTTCATTGATGTGCTGAAGGTCGTCCTGCGAATAAATCAAAGAAACCCACAGGGTATCGTCTCCATTTTTGTCAAACAGGGTGATCTGGTTTTGGTACCTCAGCAGGTCATGGTACTGAATGGGCAGCATCAAATCCCTACCATAGCTGGTCAGGTATTCCCGCAGGGCGTCATCTACACGATAAGGAATCTTTTTTTGGTTGATCCGGGCCATGAATCCAAGTTACACCAAAAGTTCAATTTTAAGGAGCCAGATCCAGGTCACGTATTTTGGCGAATCTCTCTCAGGTTAGGGGTAAGGTTTACCTGGCCCCAGAACTGGACCATGGCTTCCATTGTTTTTTGAAACTCCTGTCGGTTTACTGGTTTAGATACATAAGCGTTTGCCCCAAGTTGGTAGGAAGCAATGATGTCACGTTCATTTTTGGAGGAAGAAAGGACAATTACGGGCAAAGAATGGTACTTCTCGCTAGACCTAAGCCACTTGAGGGAATCCAGTCCTCCCACTTTAGGCATATTGAGGTCCATCCAGATACCCACCAGGTTCTCCAGGTCATTGGCATCCAGGTAGTCCATTAACTCCTGGCCATTGGTAAGCCGCAATACTTCCAGTGGGAACTGATTTTTTTTCAATTCTCGGGTTATCAAGTCGGCATCCAGGTCATCATCCTCCACCAGGACGATTACTTTTTTCTTTTTCATGAAGATTAGAAATTGATGTGTTGAAACAAAAGAAAAAAGAGGCTCCTTCATTTACTTTACCTGTAGCCCATATTTTACCCCCATGTCGTTCAATAATCCGTTGTACATTGGCAAGTCCGATACCAGTACCCTCAAACTCAGTTCGGTCATGCAAACGTTGAAATACACTAAATAATTTATTACGATGGTTCATATCAAATCCTACCCCATTATCCTCCAAGTGAAAGATATGCTCCCCATTATGCGCATAAACGCGCAAGCCGATTTTGGCATGGGCTTTCGGTCTAGTATATTTTATAGAGTTTGAAATCAAATTGGTCATTACCTGCTCAATCATACCCTTGTCCCCCCAGACACGTGGTAGATCGTGACACGTAAACTCAAATTCCCGGTCTTTCGTTTGCATCATAAGAATCTCCCAAGTGGAAGAAACCACTTCATTCATGTCCACCCATTCAGGCTGTAGCTTTAACCTGCCCGCTCGGGCATATTCCAGCAGGTCATCGATCAACATCCCCATTCGGTTGCTGGAGGTCATGATGTTGTCCAGCAGCAGCCCTGAATCCCCCGAAAGTTTGCCTTCGAGGTCTTCCTGAAGCATCTCTCCATAACTAATGATATGCCTCAAAGGTGCTCGGAGGTCATGGGAAATAGAGTAGGTGAAGTCTGCGAGTCCTCTGTTGGCATCCTCAAGCTCAATGACTTTTTCCCTCAGCTGTTTATTCAGGTGAATGATATTCTTTTGGGCCTGTTTGATAGGGGTTCGGTCAAACACAACCCCGATTACTTTTTGAGGTGTTCCATCCGGTTCATAAACTGGAGAGCCGTACACCTCTACTGACCTGCGATCCCCATTGGGCAGGACAACGGAATGCTCAAGGTGGAAACTCTGGTTGTGTTCTATAGCTCGTTCCCACTCGGCCCCGATATTTTCTTGTTCGTCATCTGGAATAGAAGCATTGGCTTTTTCCAAATCCAGGGGATTGGTAGCCAAGTCATATCCAAATATTTGGTTGCCTACTTCATCCCAGGTGCAGGCAACGGGATCAAACGTATATTCCCAGGTACCTATCTTACCACTTTCCAAGGCGATCTTTAGGCGAGCTCTACTGGATTCAAGGGCTTGCCTAGATATTTCTTCTTCTGTTACATCTTTGCAAATTCCTAAGAGTACCTGTTGGTTAGAGCCATCAATGGTGATCAGTTTTCCCCATCCTTCCAGGTAGCCTGTTTCACCATTCGCACGGATGATCCGATCTCTGGTGTGGAAGTCTCCTCCTTTTTCAAGGGCTTTGGATACCCGCGAGAAATTACCCAGGCGGTCTTCCGGGTGAATCATTGCTTGATAGGATTCGAAAGTGCCATCAAAAGTACCAGGCTCCAGCCCGAAAATTTCGTGAATACGATCGTTCCAGCTCACCTTGTTGGTATCTGGATAGAATTCCCATACGCCAACATCTCCTCCTTTCAGGGCAAGGGCCAGTCGCTGTTGATGTTCTTGTAATTCCCTCTGCACCTTCTTCTCTGTGGTGATATCCCGAACAATGCATAACACCAACTGATTGCCCGTCATCGGAACTACCCGAGTCTCAAAATCTCTTATTTCTCCCCGCAAATTGGGCATTTGATACTCATACCGGGTCATGATACCTGTCTTGAAGACCGGCTCAATGTACCTAAAGTGAAACTCCGCAACCTCTGGAGGCCAGATATCAAAAATGGTTTTTCCCATGAACTGATCGGCCGGCATGGACAAGTTGTTTACATCCTTTGTCCGAAAATTGTAGAATCGACCGTCTTTGTCAAGGGTAAACATCATATCTGGAAAACTGCTCACCAGTGCCTCATTCTCATCTTTGACGGTTTGAAGTTGTAGTTGCGCCTGAACGACCTCTTCCAGCAATGAATCCTTGGAGATCTCAAGGGAGTGTTTGTACTTGTACTCATTGGTAACATCTTGATGGATGCCTACCATTCGGATAGCTTCTCCTGAGGGATTTTTTTCTAATATTTCTCCTCTGCTTCGTATGTACCGCCAATTGCCATCTGCATGCTTCATTCGAATGGTGACCTCATATACAGGCTCTTCACCCGAAAAGTACCTTTCAAGTTTTTCCTTAACACGTTCAAGGTCTTCAGGATGGGTAAGTTCTGCAAAGGTGTCAAACCCCCCCGCTAATTTGCTTGCATCCCTCCCCAAAATTGAGGCCCACTTCTCACTGTAGGATACATTTCCCGTGCTAAGGTTCCAGTCCCAAGTCCCAAGGTTTACCATGCCGGCAATCATGGACCATTCTGGTGAGACGATGACTTCAAAGTAACAGGCAAATACCTGACTTCTGGAAGTATGCTCTAATGTCTCCGCAATTACCCGGTAAGTGGTAGATTTATCAGGTAGGTGAAGGTCATGGAGTTGTTTCTCGCCTCCAGGTGTAACCTGTTGCAGCTGATCTGGTAACCTAGCTATCCATTCACTGAACGTAGGCTCAAAGACCCCATAGCTTTGAAAAATTCGGTGCCAACCTTGTGATGCCCCCAAAAACTTCGCATCCTTGTCCCATACAGCTACCTTGATACGAAAAGATTGCAGCAATTGAATGGAGTCAAGCTCCGAATGATGGGAAAAAGTGCTCATTGATAAATGGCTGAAGGATGTATCAAAATAGAAAGATATTCTCAGTCCGCCACTGGAGATGTAAAGTTTTTTTCACAAATGCTGATAATTTGGAG
>JBCDIQ010000237.1:0-9109 GCA_039024295.1 Bacteroidota bacterium
GAACGTAGCCGGGAGACAAAACCTGAGCGATGGCCGTTGCAGATTTTATCATAAAAAGGTCAATCAACTCGCCTACCAGTTTGGTGGATTCCAGGTTGCTCATCAATTCCTGCTTGACCTTTGGAGGGATTTTTTGGTCATCCTCCAGTTGCTGAAATACATTTTTTTTCGCCATACACCTCCATAACTAAGGTTGATTATGAACAAGAAGCCAGCAGTAAGGAAAGCAGGAGAATAATGGAAATCAAACTCTTCTCCAATTCTACAGCCACTTTCCGAACCCGTTGCCTGGCACGGGAAAGCCTCATCTTTACAGCGCTCTCCGTCAGGTTCAGTTGCTCCATCATTTCTTTGATGGAGACTTCATCCTGATATTTCATCAACAACAGGGCTTTTTCATCAGGAGCCACTTTTTCCAATGCCTGCTGCAATATGTCCATACGCGTTTGCAACAGTTCTTTTTCTTCAAGGGCGTCATCCTGTGTGTCTGGCTGATCGTCAATGTCAGTAAAATGATATTTGTTGTTTCGACGATAATGTTCCACACAATAGTTATAGGTTATTGCGTAGAGCCAGGTAGAGAATTTACTCTTGCCCTTGAACTTGCTCAATTGGAAAAACACCTTCAGAAAAATGTCCTGAACCATGTCCTGGGCTATATCCGCATCTTTGGAAAAGCTAAAACATTTCCGATAGACCCGATCGGCATATCGATCATAAAGGATACCGAAAAGGTCCGACTTTCCCTCCTGGGTGATGGCCTGTACCAATGATTCATCTGCCTTGGCTGTACCAGATAAGGCTGTTTCCACGTTTATTGGGGTTTAGACGAAAAGATCGGTGTGAAGTCTCGTTATAATGAGGAATTTTTTTCAAAAAAACAGAAAGTCAGGGGATTTTACACAAAAAATATTTGGCAGACATAAACTGCCTGGATGAAAGTTCGAAACGGGAATTAGTCAAATTAGCCTCACACAAAAGAAAGCTACTGCTTAATGAAACGGTAGCTGGCAGTGGCCCCTTTGGTATTCTTGAGGGAAAGTACATACGTGCCAGGCGGTAGGGTCTCTATGGCGAGAGAATTGCCGGGCATATGTTTTTCCTGTAAAACCTGCCCTAGCAACGTTTGAACCCTTACGTATTCAAGTGGCGGATTTTGGGGAGATTGGCGGAAAAATAACTGCGTATGGACAGGATTGGGAAAGCAAAGAAGTTGGAAGGTCTCTTTGGGCCAATTTGAACTGTTGACCAGTGCTTCAAAGGTAATGGTAAACCGGGCACTGTCTACAGCTTGTATACCAGGCTCTGGAGTTGTGGGCCAAATAACAATCACTACCACACCGCCACCGCCACCGGTAATACGATAGCGGCTACTGTCCCTGTTGATTATTTCCTGAAACCGGATAGAAGTTGTATCCCCGTTTTGAAGGGTATCCCCGGCAATGGTACCAGTAAAAAAAACAGGAACCGAATCTACAGAAGTGATTGATCCCAGGTTAATGGCTTCACTAAACGGTTGCCCCGTTTGGTTTTGGACCACTACGATGTATTGGAACGTATCCGATGTAGCCACTATGGCAGAGTCCCGAAATCTGGTTCCGGTATTGATGTCTCTGGCAGTCACACCAAAAGGTGCGATGACTAATCCTTGGCCCTGCGCAAAAGTAGGGTACAACCATGAAAATAGAATCGTAATCAAGAATAGGTGGCGCATGAATTTCTCTTTTTCAAAAAATTGTGAATGTAAACCTCAAGTACGCAATAAATCACGAGTAGGCAGCCCAAACCAATGAACTTTCGTAAATAATTACGCATTCACCTAAAAATACCTCTAATTAATGGACCTCCTGTACAACCTGATTACACCCCTGAAAAAAGAGGAAGTACGTCACTTTAAGCTGTTTGCCTCCCGAAGTCATGCCTCTGCTAAGCGGAAGGACCTCAAACTGTTTGACTACATTCGAAAGAACCCTCAGCAGTATAACGAAGAAAAAATCAAGCAGGTGTTGGGGCAGTCCGATAATTCTTGGTATCGACTCAGAAACCGTTTGGCGGAGGACCTCAATAAAAGTCTCTGGCTCCAGCATATTGACGAGGATGAATTTGGACACAATTTATATTTGTTGTCCTTGGCCCAACTACATTTCAATCGCCGTTCCTTCCATGTAGCACACCATTACCTGAAACGAGCAGAGCGAGAAGCCCTCAAACGAGAACATTACCACCTGCTGGAACTGGTGTATCGCCTGTTCACTCAATTGGCAGATAAATTATCCTTTGACCCGGCTCCTCATATTCGAAGGCAACAAGAAAACCGCAAAAAATTAGACGCGCTAAATGCGATTGACGATCTACTGGCCATTCTGAATTATCGGATCAAAATGTCTCCCAATACACAGATGGCTGACACCAGTTTGCTAAATTTATTGCAAGAAGTAATTGATGAACACACTGCTGACCCTGAACTGGTACAAACACCCGCCTTTCGCATCAAAATCTACGAGGCGGTAAGCAAACTTCTTCTTCAAAGAGAAGATTACCAGACGTTGGAAATATACCTAACTGGGACCTACGAGGAATTTGAGGCTACAGGAGTATTTTCAGAAAAAAATCACCGAACACGACTTCGGATGCTTACCTTCCTGGTGAATACCTTGTTCAAAAATGGTCAATATGAGGCTTCTCTCGCACATACAGCAGAGCTTAAACGAGAAATGGAGGCCTACCAAGGACAACTACGAGAAGAGTTCGTCCACTTCTATTACAATGCCCTGGTACAGAACTATTTTATCTTGGACGAGGAAAAGGCCATTGCCATCCTGAATGAGGTAAAAGGAAAACCCGAGCTACACCAACAGAATTTTACCAGCATTTTCATTTATCTTAACCTTGCGATGCTACACTACAAACGGGGTGCTTTTCGGGATGCCCTGAGAAGCTTAATTGAATTGTACTTATTCGATGAATTCAAAAGGGCGGAAGCACCCCTAAAGCTGCAGGTGTCATTGCTGGAGCTGGCCATTCGCTACCTAAAAGGAGAGCACGAACAATTACCACAGTTGTGCATACAGTTGAAAAAGCGATTTCATGACCTCTTGGAACAAGAAAAGAACTTCCTGTACCTCGACGTCATTACCCTTATCAGCCAACTTTCAGACTTGGCGTTCGAGGTAAATGGAAAAAAGCAACAGCAAGCTATGATAAAGGATTTCTTAAAGGATCACGAGGCCTCGGATTCACCCTCAGGAGGTTTTTTCCTGCCGATGGAATTTGTCCAGACATTGATGGAAAAGTAAAATCACTTGATGTACCTTGATCCATGTGGAGCGTTATCTTAGGGATAATAATAGGCGCAGAGCATATACATACTAACCCAGTAATTCTCCATGTGGCTACTTATCCTGTAAAGGATCGATAAAGTTTTGGCCTCAAGCTTGAAAAATCAGTCCGTTCTTATACTAAATTGATCCTTCTACGCCGTAGGTATTCGAGAGTTTTCGCCCCACTGGGGCTTTTTGCCCTTTCGAAACCCTGTGCTACACAGGTTCCGCTCCGAAGGAGCGAAACGGTCCTGAAGGCATTTTATCATCAGAGCATGTAATAAACCTATCCATGTTTAAGCACACTTGAAAGGGGAAACCCCTTGGGAGAAATCATTCCCCTGGAACATAAGCTTCGGAGAAGCGGTCCCCCAAATAGCCGGTGATCCTGGCCTACATACGCCATCTTCAGATCAATTTGGCATAACTAAGAGGATACCAGACACGCCCATACCTTGCCTGCTACTATAAATCTGAGTAGTCCCAAACTATATTCTTCCTTTGCTCATGGAACATTCTGCCAATAACTGGCATCGGAACGTGGCTCACACTTCCATGTTCATTGCAACGAAAAACTACCGTTTAAATGGAATTGATTTTCAGTTAAACAGCTGAACAGATAACAAAGTACAAACGTCGGCTGCCCGTGAAGACTCGCCGACGTTTTTGAGCATCCCATGCTCCATTTCTCATCGCATCAAAATCACTTTCCCACTATGAAGCCGCTCAGTGGCAGGATCAATGTACTGCAGAAAATAGGTGCCAGAAGGATAATTACTCAGGTTCAGATGAAGTTGCTGGTTTTCTGTAAATGCAAACCGTTCCAGCAGCTTCCCGGAAACATCTGCCAGGAACAACTCTCCTTGCGCCCCCTGAATTTCGACCTCAAGCGGACCGGTAGTGGGGTTGGGATAATATTTCCAGCTGCTTACCTGAAGGCTGTCTGAAACAGAGGTATTTACCTGCAAACTATCACCAGACAGGGTGTCAGTCTGGGAACTGTCTGCTACTGTAATAACAACGACTTCGGCTGTATCCTGTGCCATGGCTGTTGGCTGCGAATTACAATCAGGTAAAAAGGTGTATTGAAAAAACAGGCGGATCAGCAATTCATTCAAGGTTTCTACTTTGTATTCATCCGTGCTAGGCTCAATGTGGCTTCCTCCAATGCCGCTATGGTCTGTCAGGAAGACATACGTACCATTGGTGGCAAGGGCCATGCACCGCATCAAATATTCGGTACCCTTGTCAATCCCGCTTCCTGTCACAGGAATGATCCGAATGCCTTTTTGGGCCGCCAGGGGAATGAGTCGCTGCAATTTGGCCATGACCTCGGGGTTTTTATGCGGGGGCGCATCCAACATAAGAAACAACAAACGAGATAGGGCTTCAGGTCGCCATTCCAGGGAATCAATCGCCACTTCCAACGCAGCGTCTACGGCTTCGGGGGTATCTCCCCCTCCTCCGGCATACTGCCGTTTGATGAAGGCGATGGTCTGGTCAATGTTGCTGCTCATGGGCGTATGACGCGTGAGGTAATCATCTTTGGTGTCCCGATAAAAGACACTGCCCATCTGCAGGTCGAGGTCTGGCTGGGTAGCTTGGACCTTTCCGATAATGTCCCGCAATTCAACTTTGAGGTATTCAATCTCATCCGACATGGAGCCCGTGGCATCAACTACAAATGCCACATCCATCGCCACCGGCTGGTAGCAATCCATGGCTATGGAGACATGATTGATGCCTTCCTGAAAGACTTTGGGAGCATTCATTTCTTTCGATTGGCCATTCACCTCAACGTAAAGTTTGGTAGCGATTTGGAGGGTGTCATACATGCCTGACCAGAGTTCTGCTTTCCCGGTATTATCGGTACGGCTCTCCCAAAGGATGGCGCCACGAGCAGTTAACAGGGTTACCTGTGCATCCGGAACAGGCTGCCCGGATTCAGTCTGAACCTGCACTGCGTACCGATTTTTGGGAAACACCTTCCAGGTATTTTGCCAATGGTTCAGCTCTGTTGCCGCCAAATCTTGCCACAAATTCCATTTGCTGAAATCATGGATTTCTCCGGCCGTAAGTAAGCCGGCCTGGATTTCAGGGCTACCTGCACCTTCTGCTATCTCATCTGCTTCTCCCCAATCCTCATCATATACCCCATCATCAAAGTAATCGTCTGCTGGTTCGGCAGGTGGGGCTTCTTCGATGGCATCGGAAGTACGGTAATCATAAGTTGGTTTAGCGGTGGTAGTTGAGGCAGGCTCATCTCGTCTTATCGATTCAGACTCCTTCTTGTATTCTGCAGCCCTCAACTTCTTCAAATTAGCTCTGGCTCCTCTTATTTCTACCTCTACCTCACTTTTAGATTTGGCCCTGGCACGTTCCCTTTCTAATTTCCTTAGGTACCGCTTATTCCTCTCCGTTATGACAACCTCATTATGTACGGAATAACTAAATTCAAGACGAATGGTAATCTCTGGGCCATCCGGAAGGAGCTTTACCTGTTTTTTAGATGTGGGATAAGACACCCTAACCAAAACAGAATCCTTGGTAAAAGGAAATTGGATAGATACCCTTCCCGTACTGTCTGTCCTGCCGCCGACCGATTTTTCTGGAAGCCATACAGTGGCAAACTGTAAGGGGTCTTTTTCTTCAGCATCCACAACTCTAACCTTCAAAATCGAATAATCTTGCCCAAACAGGGAAGTGCTAAGCAGCATCAAACCAATCAACAAACAATAGGTGCGTTTCATAATCAAGGTGATGAAAAGGGGTGTTTCACCTTAACGAGGGCTGATCAACCATTATTCCACACAAAAAATTGAACTTTTTGAGAAAAATCAGAAAGCGAGGTGTCAATATCCGGCAGCTTGACCATCCTTTCGCGACTCAGAAGCCCCCCGATATACCTTGCGCACTGCGTCCCATCCAATGGCCTGGAAGCCACCAAATCCACCGACCCCAATCCTGATGTTGTGTCGCATCCGCGCCAATTCGCGCAAAACTTCAGGCGAAAAGCCTTGCTCTACAAACACCTCGCCTCCGTTTGTCATCTTGCCACCAGTAGGCTGGGAAGCCCCCTGATGACGAATCCGAGGCGCATCACCCGCCTCCTGCAGGTTCATGTCGAAATCGATCATGTTCACCAACACTTGTACATGGCCTTGAGGCTGCATGGATCCCCCCATCACCCCGAAACTCAGCCAGGGTTCGCTGTCCTTGGTAACAAAGGCAGGAATGATGGTATGAAACGGCCGTTTGTGAGGTGCATAGACATTGGGATGGCCTTCTTCCAGGCTGAACAGTTCGCCGCGATCTTGCAGCATGAAGCCCAACCCTTCCGGGATAATACCAGAACCCATCCCCCGGTAATTGCTCTGAATCAGGGAAATCATGTTTCCCTCCCGATCAGCAACCGTCAGGTAAATGGTATCTCCATCTTCTAATTCTCCTGCATCATAAGACCGGGCGGCTCGGTTTTCCTGAATCAAGGCCCGCCTTTTCTCCGCATATTCTTTTGAAATCAGGGTTTGAACGGGCACTCGAACCACATCTAGATCAGCGTAATAACGAGCACGATCTTCAAATGCCAGTTTCTTCGCTTCAATGAATAGGTGAAGGTATTCTTTGCTACCGAACCCCATGCTGCGAATGTCATAGGCTTCCAGGATATTGAGCATCTGCAAGGCGGCAATTCCCTGGCCATTGGGGGGTAGTTCCCAGACGGTATATCCCCGATAGTCCGTGGACACCGGCTCAACCCAATTGCCGGTATGGTCTGCCAGATCTTTGTAAGACAGGTAACCACCGACTTTCTTCATATGGGCATCAATCGTCCGGGCAATTTCTCCTTTGTAAAAGGCATCTCGTCCTCCCTCTGCAATTTTGTTCAGGGTGCGCGCCAAGTCAGGGTTGC
The DNA here is from genome assembly GCA_039024295.1 of Bacteroidota bacterium. GTDB lineage: Bacteria > Bacteroidota > Bacteroidia > J057 > J057 > JBCDIQ01. Next base: position 7,234 of record JBCDIQ010000237.1, read on the forward strand.
GAAAAATGTCTCCGGTTTGAGGAGCTTTACCATCCGTGGTGTAGGTTGCTTTAAATCCCGGATAATCCCCCAGGTAGGTGGCGGATCTTCCCCAGTAGTAGGCAATCAGCTCAGAAACGGGGAATCCCTCTTCCGCATAGGAAATAGCAGGTGCGAGCACATCTTTCAGGGGGAGTTTCCCGAACTTCTCATGCAGCATGAACCATCCATCCACACACCCCGGCACACTCACGGGAAGCGGACCAAGGGCAGGAATTTTCTCCAATCCTTTTTCCTTCAGCATTTCCAGCGTTAGGCTGTAGGGAGATCGTCCGCTGCCGTTGAGGCCATGCAGTTTTTTTGCTTTTGCATCCCATACGATGGCAAAAATATCCCCCCCAATGCCATTCCCGGTAGGTTCCATCAAGCCCAGCACTGCGTTGGCAGCTATGGCTGCATCAACTGCTGAGCCTCCTTGCTTGAGGACATCAAGGGCTACTTGCGTTGCAAGGGGTTGACTCGTAGCCACCATTCCATGTTGGGCATACACCTCGGACCGAGTCGCAAATGGGTGTCCAGTAAGACGATCTTGGGCTAGGCTATCTGCACATTGAAGGGCAATCAATAGCACAATTACCCCGGTAATCAATCGACTCACTTAGACTTCATTTTTTCAGGTACCGGCATCACCGTGCCACAATTGGAGCAGGTACGGGCTTCCTCCGAAGCATAAAACCGTTCAAAAACGCCCTGCATCTGGGTCATGATATTGGTGAGGGGGAATTTCTCCTCGTACAATTTATGGTTGCAGTTGCTACAAAACCACATCAGGCCATCTGTATGGGAAGAATCGCGCTTACGCTCAATCACCAAGCCGATGCTGCCAGCGGATCGCTGCGGAGAGTGAGGAACCTCTGGCGGTAGCAGGAATATTTCCCCTTCCTTGATGGGAACATCCACTGGCTTTCCATCTTCCTGAATCTTCAGCACCATGTCCCCTTCCAGCATATAGAAAAACTCTTCCGTCTGGTTGTAGTGGTAATCGGTCCGCTGGTTGGGCCCACCAACCACCATAACGATGAAGTCATCCGTTTCTTCATACACTACTTTATTGCCCACCGGGGGCTTTAGCAGGTGACGGTTTTCATCTATCCAGTCACGAAAATTGAGGATGGGGAACTTAGGCATGGGATGAGAGGAATTGGAATAAGTTAGGTAAAGCTGAATTAAGGGGCATTTGCTCCTTCCCCTAAAGTACAAAAAAGTATGGATTGAGGAAGGGCCTATAAGTCCCCAAAGCTTTATAGAAATAAATCAAACCACAATCTTCGTACAATAGCCATCTTCTGCGCTCTGCTCAATCGTTCCTCCCAACTGCTGAGTCAACAACTGAATCAACTGAGAACCGAAAGAAGTGCCCCTTTCGGTGTTAGCAGCTCCTATGCCATCGTCAGCGACTTGTAACTCCAATTTTCCATCAGCTTGTTGGGCTAGGTTCACGGTTATCTTGCCTTTTCTGCCATCTGGAAAAGCATATTTCAGTGAATTGGTGATCAGCTCATTCACAATCAGGCCCAAAGGGACAGCTGTATCTACATCCAATTCCAGTTCTTCCATGTCAATGTGAACCTGAATGCGTTCGGGTTGGTACCCAAAGGTATCCACCAAGCTGTTCGTCAGGTTGTGTAAATAATCTTTCATCTCCACTGCCGCTAGGTTCTCCTTTTGATACAACTTTTGGTGAATTAGGGCCATAGATTCTACCCGGTGCTGACCGGCGGCAACAGCCTGTTTCACATCTTCATCCTGAATGTGGGCGGACTGAAGAAATAGTAAGCTGGAGATGGTCTGAAGGTTGTTTTTCACTCGGTGGTGGATTTCTTTGAGCAGCAATTCA
>JBCDIQ010000238.1:0-9021 GCA_039024295.1 Bacteroidota bacterium
ACCCTAAATCGCACCTGTTGGTATTGAAACTGATTTCATGGGTGGGAGCAATGAGCAAACCCGTTCCCTAAATCGCACCTGTTGGTATTGAAACTGCACTGTTATCCATTCACCTTTCTGCATATTACCCACCCTAAATCGCACCTGTTGGTATTGAAACTTCAGAATGCTATGACCGAAACCCTTGACCTCGTACACCCTAAATCGCACCTGTTGGTATTGAAACTTTGTTTCTGTATCGATGTAAAGTATCATAGGTCGCCCTAAATCGCACCTGTTGGTATTGAAACTCAAAGTCAATTGGTTCTGTGCCTGAGTAAAAAAAACCCTAAATCGCACCTGTTGGTATTGAAACGGCAAAAGGAATGACTTATCTGTTCGGTTAATGCCTCCCTAAATCGCACCTGTTGGTATTGAAACTGCGGCCGATGCAGTGAGAAAAACGCGAATAGAGCGCCCTAAATCGCACCTGTTGGTATTGAAACTGTATTCCTCGCTCCCAGAATCCGTTCCCATGGCTGCCCTAAATCGCACCTGTTGGTATTGAAACAACTCATCGGAATCTTTGCTGCCCATCTAGGTCAGGTCCCAAATCGCACTTATCGATTTCCAACCCCAAGCTCATCCACAAAAAAAGCAGCCCAAAGGCTGCCGTAAATCTTGACATTCAGTTTTTAGCTCGAAAACTCACTGAAAACTGCTGAGCGAAGCGAAAGACCGCGAACTGACACCTGAGAAGATCAGCCCATGTTCTTAATGATCTCGTCACCAAACTCGGAAGTCTTAAGCTTGGTAGCCCCTTCCATCAAACGGTGGAAGTCATAAGTCACGCGCTTACCTTCGATTGAAGTTTCGATGCCCTTCACAATCAGGTCAGCGGCTTCCTGCCAGCCCATATGTTCCAGCATCATCACGCCGGAGAGAATCACCGAACTAGGGTTTACCATGTCTTTCCCGGCGTACTTAGGTGCAGTACCGTGGGTAGCCTCGAAAAGGGCGTGTCCAGTCACGTAGTTGATATTTGCACCAGGGGCAATCCCAATACCACCTACCTGGGCGGCAAGTGCATCAGAGAGGTAGTCACCGTTCAAGTTCAGCGTGGCAATCACTTCAAACTCCTTTGGGCGGGTCAGTACCTGCTGCAGGGCAATGTCAGCGATGGCATCTTTTACGAGAACCGCACCCTTGGCAAGGGCTGCTTCCTGCTCTGCGTTGGCAGCATCTTTGCCTTTTTCGGCAGCCGTGCGATCATACTGGTCCCAAGTGTACACCTTGTCACCAAATTCACGCTCGGCGAGGGCATATCCCCAGCTTTTGAACGAACCTTCGGTAAACTTCATGATGTTCCCTTTGTGAACGATGGTCACAGAAGCGCGGCCATGCTTGATGGCGTAGTCAATCGCTGCACGTACCAGACGCTCGGTGCCCTGACGAGAAACAGGCTTGATACCAACACCAACCTCAACAGTTTCAGGGGCATCACTTCCACGAAGAGAATTGAACTCATTCACGCGTTCCTGGGTGCCAAAACGAACTTTGGCAAAATCTTCAGGGAATTCCTGCTGCATGAAATTGAGTAATTTATCGGCCTTTTCGGATCCGCCGATTGCTTCTATCCCAGCGTAAATATCTTCCGTGTTTTCACGGAAAATCACCATGTCCACCAGCTCGGGATTCTTAACAGGAGAAGGGACCCCTGAGAAGTGACGAACAGGACGAACACATCCGTACAGGTCCAGTAGCTGGCGCAGGGCAACATTCAAGGAACGAATACCTCCACCAATAGGGGTTGTCAATGGGCCTTTGATGGCTACCAAATACTCATTAATTGCATCTACTGTAGCCTGAGGCAACCATTCACCCGTTTCGTCAAATGCTTTTTGTCCGGCAAGCACTTCATGCCACACAATTTTGCGCTCTCCGCCATATGCTTTCTCCACGGCTGCATCGAATACACGCTCAGAAGCGTGCCAAATATCGGGGCCAATTCCGTCACCAATGATGAAGGGGATCACCGGATGAGTCGGAACTTGTAATTGCCCGTCTTTAATATGAATTTTTTCTCCTGCTGTTGTCATAAGGTTGGCGAAAATTTAGAAGTTAGGTAATAAAATGTGTCAACGTGGAGGATGAGCAATATTACTGAAAATTGCTTATAGATAAAATGTCATATGTAGATTTTTAAGTATTTGAGGGCAAACCGAATACATATGTTGACACGTGATTGAAATTCTGGGATATATTGGTAATATTATGTGTCATATCCTGCTAACTCATTCCAAAGAATTCCAAAGTTTCAGTCTGATGAAAAAATTCTACCTACTACTATGTAGCCTGATTTGTGGATGCTACCTAAATGCCCAAACCGGCATTGCAGTTCCTGAATTGATACGTGCTGATACCTTATTTCAAAATTTCATAGACCAATGGGGCATCTCTGGGGCATCCCTTGCAATAGCCAAAGACGGTAAACTGATCTATGCCCGTGGTTTTGGACATTCTGACCTTCAAAAGAAGAAAGAGGTAGAGCCTTATCACCAGTTTCGGATAGCCAGTATTTCCAAGACCATCACCTCTGTGGCCATCATGATATTGGTGGAAGAGGGGAAATTGAAGCTAAGCGACAAAGTATTTGGCCCCACCGGTATACTTGACCAGCCTGTTTACCAGAGCCTTGGAGATCCTCGCATGAACAATATTACCGTTCAACACCTCTTAGAGCATAGCGGCGGATGGGACCGACTGGTCAATGGAGACGTAGCGTTCTTCTACGGACCTGCTGCAAATCGCTACGGCACTGGGTATCCTGTTCCTGACAGTTTTATGTTCGCCTACGGACTAAGTCAGCAATTGGATTTTGATCCTGGGACCGGGTATGGGTACTCGAACTTAGGAATGAATTTATTGGGGGAGGTAATTGAGAAAATTACTGGAATGGAATACGAAGCGTACGTTCGACAAAAAATCATGAACCCGGTGGGGGCTTATGCAGTTCAGCTCGGAGAGAATCGTAGAGAGGAAAAAAGCCGTGCTGAGGTAGAGTATTTCCCGCCCGTGGGAGATCCTCAGTTCCCTTCAGTCACTGGAGACTCCTTCTTGGTGTCAGCTCCCTACGGCGCAATTGACCTGAAAAGCATAGGTCCCGCTGGGGGTTGGATTGCCTCACCCAAAGAACTGTTGCGGTACCTCAATGCCGTTGACGGGTTTCCTACCCGACCAGACATCTTAGCAGATACCACCATTGCGAATATGACCCGACCTTCTGCCAATGCCAGTTTTTATGCGAAGGGTTGGATAGTAAATTCATTTGACAATTGGTGGCACGATGGGGCTTTGCCTGGGACCAGTACTTATATGGTCCGACTGAATACTGGCTATACCTACGCTGCGCTCACCAGTTTCCAGCCTGCTCCTATGGATACTTCTGTTTATTATGGCGGTCTGGACCGAATATTGGGAAACATTGTGTCTGGGATCACCAATATTCCTTCTCACGACCTGTTCGATTGGCCGCAAAATGAAGCCGAAGATTTGCTTACGCAAAATATCACAGATGAGTCGACCGAACTTTCCTGGACCGCAGGTGACGGTACTGCTAGAATTGTCGTGCTAAGAAAGGAAATTCCGGTATATGGATTGCCTGGAGACGGACAAGCCTATGTGCCCAATCGCACCTTTGGGCAAGGGGATAGCCTTCGCCCAGACGAGTTTGTGGTATTCAATGGAGCCGCTCCCAGGGTTACCGTATCTGGACTGGAGCCAGGTACTACCTACCATGTAGAAGTATTCGAATACAACCGCACTTCAAAAGGAGAGCCCCTCTACCAAACCAGCCGGAGCTTAACCGGCAGTTTTAAGACAAGGTTTCCTGTTTCCATAAACGAAGAACTGGCTGATCGCCAATTGCAGGTTTGGCCAAACCCGGCCCAGGACCACCTCAACATTCGCCTGGAAGCTTTTGCAGGGAAAGAAGGGCGTGCCACCTTGTTGTCTGCCAAAGGCCAGGTAGTTTCAGACTTGGGAAGCTCTCAAAATGGAACCTGGTCCACGACCCTTTCCCATTTGCCTAAAGGCATGTATGTGTTGCAGGTTAATTGGGAAGGCCACCGAATCCTCCGGAAAGTGGTTCATTAAACCACAGGTTACACAATAAAGGAATTTATGAGAAATATACTTGCAATTGCCCTGCTGTTTATGTGGGTAAATGGGGCTGCCCAGTCCCCGGAGCTTGTAGGGCAAAGGTTTTTTCCCGGTATTACCCATTCGAATGGGGATACAACAGGCGTTTCAGATGTATGGGGGTACCAAGGACCGGATGGCACCGAATACGCCATTGTGGGTACCTTCGATGGCACCTTTTTCATTCGGGTGTCTGATATGACCGTTCGAGGATTCGTTCCCGGACCGAGGCTCAATGATTATTACTACCACCGGGACATCAAAACCTATCGCCATCATGCCTACATCGTGTCAGAGATGAATGGTACCAACGAAGGCGTACAAGTTGTCGACCTTTCGACCCTACCGAATGGGGTTCAATTGGATACGGTGCTGACTGGGCAAACCATCACGTCCCACAACCTGAGCATTGACACCACCAAAGGGTTCATGTATGTGCTGAACCAATTTGGGCAAGGGGTTTGGATATACGATCTGGCGGTGCCAAGTGCTCCTGCAGTGGCTGGATTTATCAATGAACCCGGCGTACATGACCTCTATGCCGACAATGACACCATCTGGATGGCCAATTCGATTGAATTTCTGGTGGCTGACGTGAAGGACAAATCCGACCCTAACACCATTCTCCGGCTCAAGGACGATGACTTTGGCTATTGTCACAATATCTGGCCCTGCCGCGATCGGAATTTTTTCGTCACCACAGAAGAAACGGACGACAAGACCGTGAAAATCTGGAGCATGGAAGATCCGGACAGTGCATTCGTGGTATCAGAATACCTGGCGCCCAACCGGATTGCGCACAATGCCCATGTAGAAGGGGACAGCCTGTACATTTCTCATTATGCCAGCGGCATTAAAATCGTAGATATTTCCGACCTGAAAAATCCTCAGGAAGTGGGTGGCTATGACACCTACTTGGCCAATGATAACCCTGGATTTTATGGATGTTGGGGCATCTACCCCCACAGTCCGGCAGGTTACATCTTTGCCACCAGTTTTGAAGGCTGGTTGCATGTGCTCCAGTTTCCCCAAACTCCCACCTCGATTGAAGACGAATTTCGACCCGCTGCTAAGCTGGCAGTTCCTTCTCCTTTTTCTTCCCGCCTTCATCTGATAGGTTCAGCTGAAGATGTGACCATCTTTGATATTCAGGGAAAGGTCTGGTGGCGTCAGTCCTTCACTGCTCCATCGCAAGTAGTGGAAACGAGTAGTTGGCCTGCGGGCATGTATATCGTTCAAGGAAAACAGGGGGTACAACGCGTGGTGAAGGTTACAAATTGAAAAAACTGCCCACCTGTCGTATCAGCCCCTCCAGGTTTTCTACGGTAATGTTCTTAGCAATCGGGTAGCCCTCGTTTACCGGAGCCGCTACCAGGACTTTTTCGGGAACAAGATGTTTAATTGCCTCATGGTTTCCTTTGGAAAGCTGAGGGGATTTAGATGCCTTGCATTCGATCACCATTCGCTTATCGATATTTGATAGGACAAGGTCCACTTCTGCTCCGCGCTGCGTCCGGTAAAAAGAATAATTGAGCCTTGGAAAATGTGCGCGCAGATTTTCCAGAACAGCCGTTTCCCACAATGCGCCAAAGGAAGCGTGGCCCGCTGCTGCTGCGAAACTGGGAAGTTCGAGTAGCGCAGTTGCAATGCCAGTATCTGTGAGGTAGACCTTAGGAGATTTGATCAACCTCTTTTTGGTGTTTACAATGAGCGGTCTTAGTTGATACAACATAAATGTACCCTCTAATAAGTCAATATACGTCCTCACTGTTGTATGGCTAATGCCAAGTGCACCCCCCAGTAAACTTAGGTTTACTGTTTGTCCGTTATTATGGGTGAGCATTTGCCAAAGGCGCTGCATCGTAGTAGGGGTAAATCCGGCAAATTGAAGCAAGTCTTTTTCGAGAAAGGTTGTAATAAAGTCCTGCCTCCAATTGAAAGAAATAGCATCTGAATCTCCCAATAAGCTAGGAGGGAATCCCCCTCTGAAAAGGTAGTCTGAAAGATTCCTATTCTCATTTATTTCAGCCCAGACAAAAGGGGATAGGTACAACAATCTAATCCTTCCTGCCAAAGATTCGGAACTTTGACGTAGCAGGTCTTGTGAGGCAGAACCTAGCAGAATGTATTTGCCAGGCCGTCGATCATCATCTATCAGGCTTCTTAAGATTGGAAAAAGTTCTGGCTTACGCTGAATTTCATCTAAACAAACGAGTTTATCGCGCTGGGTTTCCAGGAACCACTCTGGATCATTAAGCTTGCGAAGGTCTGAGGGGCGTTCTAAATCTAAATAGAGGGAATTGCCGTTTGATGCCAGGATATGCTTTACCAGCGTAGACTTACCACATTGCCTTGGGCCAAGGATAGCCACTGCCGGACTGTAGCGCAATGATTCCTTTATTACAGTCTCAATTTGCCTGTTGAAGTACATATTTATATCCATGTATGTGCAAATTGAAAGTACGACTTTCATTTGGCACAAAAAAGTTTTAGATAACTTTTTTGGAATACAAAAAGCATTGGTAGTAAAGGGGTTCGAAGGCGTAAGATGTGTCTTTATCCAAATATGCAGATCATTCCCGAATCACCTTCACCACTTCCCGCCTATTCCCCTGGACAATCTCTACCATATAAAGGCCTGGAGTGAAATGGTCTAAGCCAATTTGAGCATCGTGGCCTAGCGACTCAGTCTGATAGAGCATTTTCCCAAAAGCGTCAAATAACCGTACCTGAAATGGGCCGTTTTCTGCTGATTGGGCAATGACCACTTTTGAGGTGGCAGGATTCGGGTAAACATCAAAGGTAGTCATAAGAGATTGGTCCTCTAGATCTACAAACCCTCGGCAGGGAAAGGAAAACTTCAATACCGTATCTACAAATATCAAATTCCCGTTTTGAAAAATTCGGGTTACTTGCTGTTCCTGCTCACAGTGATCTCCTATACAACTCAAAGAGTAGAAGGGATGGATATTAGAGCCAATTCCCTCAATCCACTGCATGCTGGACAAAATAGTTGGCACACTGGGGTAGGGGGCAAATTGCATGTTGAGGGTTTGTCGGGGGGTCCTTTCATATATGACCCTGTTTTGACTGATTTTTCGGAAAGTTGTGCTTCCGCCCGGATAGTTCAGCTTGCATCGGAGTTCAGTGGTATCCGGTACAGCAAAATCATACATCAGCCCTTCAGGTTCTGAGCAGTCCACCGAGTCCACCCATTGGTTATTTACCCGGAATATTTTCACTGGACGAACCATGACCGAGTCGCCTTGCAAACGGTAATATCCGATTAACTGACAGTTTTGTTCCTCCTGATCACAATCCCAAACCTCTATGTAATCATGGGTGCAAAGCGCAACTTCCTTTCCGGTTTTGATGAGGTTTCGTTCACAATAGCCTCCCCAGAAATTCCAGGTGACAACTTCCCATTTTTGTACATCAGATGGCCCGGGAAATGGAGTTTGAGCTGAGGTGTAGTTGTTTATTATTAGGATAAATAGAGAAGCAATTAGGGTAAATCTTTTCATGGGGAGATATATTTAGTTTTTGTCATATGTAAAGACAAACGATGATGCGAATAGGGTAAGCTGCCGAGCAATTCCAGAGAGTAGCCACCTGTTACTTGCCTTAATACATACCTATAACGAAGTCCAGCCAATGGGAAGTTGGCCCGGTAAAATCAACCTATGGCAAGAAATACGTGCGTTAAGCAGATAATTGAGCGGCAAAATGCTTCACCACCCGTTCTGCGTGCCAGATAGAATTTTCAATGTACCATTTACTGGTTTGTTTGCCTCCGCAAACAGTTCCGGCCAGATAAACCCCCTGCCTCCGGGTTTCAAAGGTGTTTTCATCCCGTTCAGGAATCATGGCCTCATCGGTGGAGCAGGCCACCCCTAGCTGTCCAAGCCATTCAAAATTGGGATGGTACCCCGTCATGGCCAACACAAAATGATTGGGGAGCACCTTGGATCCTTCCGGCGTCCGAATGGTCACGGTTTCCGGATCAATTTGCTCAACTTCGCTCTCAAAGTAGGCGGTGATGCTGCCTTCCTTGATCCGGTTTTCAATATCGGGACGTATCCAGTACTTCACCCTTGGACTGATTTCGCTGCCTCTTACTACTAGGGTTACCTCTGCTCCTTTTCGCCAGGTTTCAAGAGCTGCATCAATGGCTGAGTTGGCTGCGCCTACCACCAGCACCTGCTGCCCAATGTAAGGATGTGGGTCATCATAAAAGTGTTTTACCTTGGGTAGGTCTTCACCGGGAACCCCCATCATGTTAGGTAAATCGTAAAATCCTGTGGCGATAATCACGCCCTTTGTCTGGTAGGTTCCTTTGCTGGAAGCGACGGTGTAGGCAGGAAATTCTCCTTTCAGCCCCTGAACCTCCTCGTAAAGTCGGAGGGGTAAATTCCATTTTTTTGCCACCCTTCGATAGTACTCGAGTGCTTCCTGACGGGTAGGGCGGGGGAGGTGCGACACAAAAGGGACCCCACCGATTTCGATCTTCTCAGAGGTAGAAAAGAAGGTCATGTTGGTGGGATAGTGGTACAAAGCATTTACCAATGTGCCCCTTTCCAGGATGGTAAACTCCAGATTCGCTTGCTTGGCAGCTATGCCACAAGCCAGTCCAATGGGCCCTGCACCGATAATTACGAGGTCTAGCATGTTAATTAAGGTAGAAAATTAGATCAATTCTGAATCAGATGAGGATGTTTTGGCGCTGATCGATCGTGATGTTGAACGTACGTTTGTTGACTTAGAAGAGCGAGTTCGGAAAACAGACCGTATTGTGAAAGAACGAGTGGGAGATGCTATTTCGAAAGATACAGACCGCGATGG
>JBCDIQ010000239.1:0-9014 GCA_039024295.1 Bacteroidota bacterium
CAGGAAGCGCGTAACTTCAAGATTTTTGAGAAACGAATAGGAGTCGAAAAGTTCGAAAAGAAGATGTTAAAGCTGTATGATTACCTTAGATCAGGTAAATATGGTGAACATGATGATATTCTTGTTGAAAAGCTTTATCCACCAAAGAATAAAAATGCGTATTACAGGCTCAAAAATAGACTGATAAATAATCTGCAAAAAAGTCTTATTGAATTTCACCTGAATGTAGATAAACGCATGAATGTGCTCAGTACCATCATGCTGGCGCGCATCTTTTATTACAAAGCCAATTACAAATTATCCTACAGTTACCTTGAAAAAGCCGAAAAGCAAGCGGTTGAATCTGCTTCTTTCAATTTGCTCAATTTGATCTATGATGAAATCATTAACCTGAGCAAGTATTACTATGAAATTAATCCTGAACACTACATTAAGTTGAAGCAGGAGCGGAATGAGGAGTATGCACGTATCCAGCAAGTGGATTACATGCTGGCAAGTATCAATTATAAGTTGCACAAAGGAAACTTTTCAGAGCGGAACGGAGATCTCATCCAGGAGTTAGAGGCTATTCAGAAACAGTTTGACTTGCTTCCTGAAAACCAATCGGAGGCGGTAAAAGTAGATGTGCATCGGTGTGTGAGAAATATCCTCTTACAAAAGCGGGATTTCAACAACCTGGAGATGTACCTCAAAAAAAGCTATACCCAATTTCAGGAAGAAGGATTTTTTAACCGATCCAACCACCGGGAAAAGATCATTCTCCTTACCTGGGTGATCAATACTTTAAATAAAAATACCCGATTTGAGGAGTCCCTTGAGCGGTTGGGAGAATTAAAAGAAGCTTTGGAAGACTATAATAAGCTGTATTTTGACCAATACATTTGGACGTACTACCAGGCCCTGATTACAAACTATTCTTCTTCTAGTCAAAATGAAAAAGCCATTGAGCTCCTGGAAACCTTGAAACGGGAAAATGCCGATAAGCAAGATTTCTTTTATACTTCTTTTATTTACATAGAATTGGTTTCGCTTTACTTCAACCTGGAAAACTTCCAAAAAAGTACCCAGAACCTTAACCACCTGTTGCATACCTCTCTTTACCAGAGTTTACCTGCTACCTTGAAAATGGGACTTTCAATTGCTGAGATCATCCTCAGAATTGAAATGGATGACCTTAACTATGCCTATTCTCGTTTGAAAGCACTGAAAAGATCCCTCCGAACCATGCTGAACAAAGAAGAATACCAGCAGGAAAAAGCCTTCGTGAGCATTCTGGGAGCTATTTTAGGAGAACCAGATGCATTCAAACAGGATAAAGTCAGAAAGAAAATCCGGCAGTTTTTGGAAGGGGCAACCTTTGAACTGGGAGCTGAAAACGTAGTGGATTATGTTGCATGGTTACAGGCCAAAATGAACAACAGGCCTTATTATGAACTGCTCCTGGAAATGAATCAGGCATCTCCCGAAAAGGCCGAAGCATAATTTTTTACAGGAATTGTTGATTTCCTGTAAGTTTTATTGGGCTGGATATACAAATAGGGGTGCAACTATTTTACAATAAATGTAGTCTTTAAAATTATCTGTCTTAATCGATACACCTCTACACCTGGGCATCTCCCACTGGCCCGACATGCTTTCAATATTTTAACCCTACTGAACCGCACCTCTATGCTTCTCAAAACTTGTACCATTTGCCGACACTTGCTGTTAGCCCTTATTCTACTCTCCTTTTCCTATGCCCAAACGCCCGCTCAGAAAAATTTAGATCTGGTTGGGAAATTGTCGTACACAGAAACCCTCAGTGATGTATGGGCTTATGTTGCGCCAGATGGAACAGAATATGCCCTTGTGGGCGTTTTTGATGGGGTCTCGATCGTAGACCTTAGCAATCCAGCTGAGCCAACAGAAGTAGAATTTATTCCAGGTGCTGGATCTATTTGGCGCGACATGGTAGTATACAACCAGTATGCCTACGCTTCAAATGAGACCGCTAATGGAATCTTGATCATGGATTTATCTGATCTTCCCAACAGCGTTACCTACAAAGATACCACCATAGGAGGTATCATTACTTCCCATAATGTTTGGCTTTACGAAGATCACCTCTATGTTCTGGGATCTAATGTTGCCGCTGGGATGGATATTTTTTCCCTCTTAAACGATCCTTATAACCCGGAGTTTGTGGGTGCTTACACGGATCGATATGTACACGATGTCTATATCCGGGACGACATTGCTTATTGTGCAGAAATTAATGACGGTCTGCTATCCCTGGTAAACGTAAGCAATCCAGCTAGTCCACGTGTAATATCTTCTCATACCTACATTAACTCTCTTACGCATAATACCTGGACCAATGATGCTGGAGATGTCTGCTTTACTACAGACGAACTAGCTGCTGCCTATATCTACGCCTGGGACGTATCTGATCCTTCGGATATTCGTGAGCTTAGCAAAATTCGCTCAAGCCTGAGTGATGGTGCCGCTACCATTCACAATACCCATGTGCTGAATGATTTTCTCATTACTTCTTATTATACAGATGGGGTCAACATTGTAGATGCCAATCGTCCAGAAAACCTCGTTGAGGTAGGATATTATGATACCTCTCCTGTGAGTGGAGGAGGAATTGCCGGTTGTTGGGGAGCTTATCCTTATTTGCCATCTGGACTGGTGCTGGCTTCAGATATTGAGACCGGACTGTATGTCCTCAGGCCAACCTATGTACGGGCTTGTTACCTGGAAGGGACAGTTACTGACGCCAACACATCTCTTGCATTGGACAGCGTGGAAGTTCGCGTAAGCCAAGCAGATCTGCTTACTGCCTCAATTGGAGATGGAACCTATAAAACAGGCACAGCTGATGCAGGCATGTACCGGGTGACTTATTCTAAGTATGGGTATGAGCAATTGGAGATCATGACAAATCTGCAAAATGGAGTGGTTACCATGGAAGATGTTCAGCTTTCTCCAGCAGTTCCTGTAAACCTGGACATCAAAGTGGTGGAAAAAGGAACCAACAATCCCATTGAAGATGCAGACATTGTATTATCAATTGGCGGTAGAAAATTTGAGTATCAGGCAGATGGTACAGGAAATGTGCAGATAGCTAATTTCCTCACAGGGGGCTATGAGCTCATCGCAGGAAAATGGGGCTATAAAACTGGTGCCACTCCGGTAAGTGTAAAAGCTACTACCACTTCTTTTATCATTGAACTGGAGGAAGGATATTACGATGATTTTCTGTTTGATAACAATTGGCTCATAGGCCAGGGGAGTGCCTCCGGAAACTGGGAAAGAGGCGTGCCTAATGGAACTGACTTTGGGGGATTTATTCAAATCAACCCGAATGTAGATGTTGCAGGCGACTTTGGTGAAATAGCCTATGTGACCGGTAACCAGGGCATGACCACTTTGGATGATGAAGTCGGAAAAGGCGTTACCACCCTTATTTCTCCCACCTTTGACCTAACCGATTATCAAGAGCCAGTATTGGAGTTTAACTTCTGGTACGTGAATTTTGCCAATATGTCCGGGTTCGGAAATGATACCTTAAAAGTGGAAATAATTGATGGAGGTCGTTCTATTGATGTATTCCGGGTTGATGGTGATTATTATGACATCAATAACTTCTTTGGCCCTAGCTGGGAGCAGGCAGTGGTACCCCTTGACAGCCTGCTGGACGGTGCCAACCTCTCCCGCCTTCGTCTGAGGTTCTCCATTGGAGATGACGATCCTCAGGATTTGTTGGAATGCGGTATTGACAAGTTTTTGATCCGCGATGGGGCGGTAACGACCAGTATACGTAAGCCAACTGTGCCACAGGCCAAACTGGTAGCCAGCCCTAACCCTTCTAATGGAACCTTCCGTGTTCAGTACGAATTGAAGAAAAGCCCCATTTCCAGTGGCCTTCGATTTGAGCTGTATGACTTACAGGGAAGGGTAAAAGCTACCCGTCAGCTACAGGAATTTGCAGGAGAAATCACCATTTCGGAATCCCTGCCTGCCGGTAGTTACATCGGTATCTTGAGGGCTGGCAAACAGCCTGTTGGGCATGTGAAAATCATCCGGCAATAGGATAAAATATAGTTTAGTCAGATTTTCCGGCGGTACCACCTGGTATTGCCGGTTTTTTTGTGACGGGTGCTAAAGGAATTTATCCCGTATCTTTAGGCAAAATTCCATGTATGACCTCGAATGCCACCACAGATTTACTCCAAAGATTGGAACAACTTGCTCCTTTCATTGGCAATACCCCACTTTTTCCCCTTACGCAGGTATGGCAACATCCTAGGGTGAAACTGTTTGCAAAATTAGAGTGGCAGCAGCTAGGGGGCAGTGTCAAGGCGCGACCTGCCTTTAACATGATCACTGAGGCCGTTAAAAGAGGAGCATTAAGGAAAGGAGTGGCATTATTGGACAGTACCAGTGGCAATACGGGCATTGCCTATGCAGCCATTTGTGCAAGGCTTGGGTTAGAGGTGGTGGTGGTAATGCCAGAAGATGTCTCAGAGGAGCGTAAAACCATTCTCCGCGGATATGGAACAAAGTTAATCTATACCCCAGCAGAAATGAGTGGGGATGAAGTTCAGGCTTTCACTCGCAATATGTACGAACAAACGCCTGAGCAGTATTTTTACGTCAACCAGTACGACAATGAAGATAACTGGACCGCCCATTATCACCATACGGCAGAGGAAATCCTGACTCAAACTGAAGGAGTACTAACCCATTTTACCTGTGGGCTGGGTACAACTGGTACGTTTATGGGCACCACTCGAAAACTCCAGGAACGAATCTCTGGACTATCTGCAATTGCTCAGATTCCGGACGATGCTGACAATGAAATAGAAGGCTGGAAACACCTGCCGACCTCAACCCATCCCGGTATTTTTGATAAAACCCTTCCGGATTCCTGGATGGAAGTAAGCACCGAGGAATCCTTTGACTGGATGAGAAGGCTGGCATTGAAGGAGGGATTACTGGTCAGCCCCTCTTCGGCTGCCGCCATGGCAGGGGCGGTAAAGGTAGCACAAGAAGTAGGTGAAGGTACAGTGGTGACGATTTTTCCCGATGATGCCAGCAAATACGGAGCAATTGTGAACCGCATATTTGGGTCTCCAACATCTGCGCTATGAATTGGCAACCCTTCTTGATCAGCGGCCAGTTGGCATTGATAACCACCGTATTGCTCTCGCTGGTTGCCGTTCCCTTGATTTTTGGGTTGAGTACCTTTCAATTCCGACTCAAACCCTTGTTCAAGGCCTTGGTGAGCTTGCCGCTTGTACTTCCTCCCACAGTATTGGGGTATTATTTGCTGTTGGCTTTCCGGCCTGACGCCTGGATAAGTACCCTTATCGGTACCCCTTTAACCTTTACTTTTGGAGGATTGGTGGTGGGTTCCATGCTATACAGCCTTCCCTTTATGGTAAATCCGATCCTGTCGGCGGTGGAGAACCTTCCGGTTTCGTTGAGGGAAGCGGCTTACACTTTGGGAAAAAATCCGTGGCAAACCTACCTCCGGGTGATGCTGCCCAATGTAAAACCAGCGATTTTGGCGGGATTGGTCATGACGTTTGCCCATACCATTGGCGAATTTGGGGTGGTATTGATGATAGGAGGGAGTATTCCTGGCAAAACCCGGGTGGCTGCCATTGCGATCTATCATGAAGTGGAAGCCCTCAATTATGCGCAGGCAGATGTGTATGCGGGGGTCTTGCTGTTATTTTCCCTGGCTGTTTTGGTTCCAGTTTATACACTCCAACAACGCAGGAGTTTCAGTGAGTTGTGAAAAGTGCTTTGTACTTTCGGCTTTCGCCACATTTTCCGTAATTTTCTTCTATGAAATACTCCTATTTACTGTTTGTAGCAATAAGTGCCATCCTGATGGCGGGAGCTGGGTATTTTTTCAACCTACTTGATCTAAGGTTGGTGAGCTTGACCTTGCTAATGGGAGTGGTAAGCGCGGCGGCCTTGGTAGCTTCCAATGGAGGCATAGCCAAAAACCAGCGGTACCTGCAATACCTCGTGGCAACACATGGGGCGATCATCATTGGGCTTGCCGCCCGCCTTTCAGGCATCACCTTCGGACGATATTTGTTGATGGCAGGATTTATCGCCACCATCATCGTTTATGTGCTGTATTACATGGACAAAAAAGATCGTCAGATCCTTGATCACGTTAAGCTGGGATGGGTACTGACCACGTATACGACGCTGACTGCTTCGGTTGCTCAGTTGGGCTTTGCAGGAGGACTGGCAGGTGCTTCTTTGGCATTTTTGTTGGGAATGATGGGGCTATTCATCTACCAGCAATATAAATCTGGAAAATTGATTGGATGATCCATGTGGAGTTACAGCAACCCCTGGATGCTGCCAATGGTCGTATCGTGTTGGAGGTAGCATTTGATTTACCTCCCTTTGAGGTATTGGCCATCATGGGGCCTTCAGGAGCTGGGAAAACAAGCATTCTCCGGATGATTGCCGGGTTGATGACACCAGCAGAAGGTCGAGTCGAGGTAGGAGGAGAAACGTGGTTTGACGCTGCAAAAAAAATCAACCTACCCCCATGGAAAAGAAATACCGGATTTGTCTTTCAGGAGTATGCCCTCTTTCCTCACCTTACCCTGGAAGAAAACCTATTATTCAGCCAACGGAACAGCCAGGATGGGCATCAAATTGATGCATTGCTGGAGCTCATCAACCTGACCGAACTCAAAGACCAGAAGCCAGGAAAACTGTCTGGAGGCCAGCAACAGCGCGGTGCCCTTGCCCGGGCTTTGGCCTGTAACCCCAAATTGTTGTTGTTGGATGAGCCCTTCGCCGCGTTAGACCGCGACATGCGTAAAACCTTGCAATTCGATTTTAAGACCTTGTTGAATCACTATCCAACACGCACCCTGCTTGTTAGCCATGATCCGGTGGAAGTGGGGCGATTGGCTGACAAGGTGCTTGTCATGGAAGAAGGAAAGGTGAAGCAAATGGGACGCCCTTCGGAGGTGCTTTCCAACCTTCAGGCAAAGGTGGCAATGGGAGAGGTAATTGAGGTCTCTTCAGATCGGGGCCACGCTACTATTTTGACCGACTTTGGGCTGATCCAGCTTCCTGATCCTCCGGAAGGTATTCGTAAAGGTGTACTGCTTAATTTGGAGCTCTCCTGGACAGAAACTGGAGCTACATTTTCCTTTTCTAATAATTCTTAGGGAACTACAGGAGGGTAAAATGAATTCATTCAACCGCTAATAGGTAATTGAAGTTCCTACAAAACCCTCTTTCCCCAGATTCCCAATCTCCCCACTTTGGCAAATCACCACCTCCGTCACCCCTGATGAAAGAGAGGTAAATGCATTGTCCAGCTTAGGGATCATACCCTCAGAGATGATGCCAGAGGATTTATACTGCTGATACAGGTTAGGGGTGAGGTGATGAATGATGGTAGCGGGATCGTCAGGGTCCTCCATAACGCCTGGAAGGGCGAAGGTGTATACCAGCCGGACAGATGCGAATGGCAACAAAGCTTGTGCTACCGTAGCGGCAATGGTATCGGCGTTGGTGTTAAGGAGGGTCCCATTTCCATCATCTGTAAGTGGGGCAAATACCGGCGAGAAGTCTTTCTCCAACAGGGAGAAGATAGTTGCGCCATCTGCGCCTTCGATATCACCCACAAAGCCATAATCTACTTTCCAACCTGTCCGTCTTTTTGCCGTGATGATGCCTGCGTCAGCCCCACACAGGCCAATTGCCTTGCAACCTTTGGCTTTTAGCTGGGCCACCACTTGTTTATTGGTAGCGGCATATACCCAACTGACAATCTCCAGCATTGAAGCATCGGTGACCCTACGTCCTTCTATGATCGTTACGGGTACCCCTAGCTTTTTGGCCAGCTCTGTTGCGAGCTTTCCCCCGCCATGAACCAACACATTACTTCCCAAAAGGCTGGCAAATGCAGAAAGTGCTAATATGCGTTGGGCTTCATCCTCTAGAATTGCCCCACCCATTTTGACCACATTGATCAAAGGCCTGTTCATTCCCAGTCTATGGTTTTGGTGAACATGGGCACTAACGCACCATCTTCAAAGACTTCTACGCGCATAGAGCCGCTCCCGAGGAATATCATCAGGAGGTCCGTTACCACCTGCCCATCGGCAAATAACACCTGCTGTCGCTGCAGGAGGTCAAATGGAGGCATGCCCCAGCCTTGTTGAGAGGCAGGCGTGTACACCCAGCTACCATCCAGCAGGGATTCATTCAGGTTGGTCATCACGACCCGCACGGATTTTCCTTCAGGGACCTCAGCTCTCAGGCTGTACTGGGCAGGCAGTCCCAGCTCATTGGAAACCCGGATTTCGTCTGTTTGATCGCTGAGTAGGTTTTGGCCATGGTGCCCAGAAATAGGAAAGGTAATGGGATCGGGGAGCACCGGTTCATCCTGACCTAAAGGGTCATCGTTTCTGCACCCCGCCAACAGGAGCAACATCAAACTCCCAAAAATTAGCATAAAATTTCGCATACCGTCAGAAAAGAAGGAATTGAGGGCTTGAAATTAGGGATATTTTGGGAGAAGTTTGGGCAGAATTGATCAGAGAGCATTGAATTCTACCTAGATGCGAACCAGGTCTTTTACGTCCTTCAGGGTTTTCCAAGTGCTGTTTCGTATTTCGGCAACTTCTATTTCAGGCTGGGTTGAATTACCCAACAGGAAAATGACTGGCAATATTTCTTGATTTTCAGGAATGGTAATTTCTCCTTCTCGTTGAATGTCGTGATCTACTGAAAAATACACCCTTACTTTTCCTGCTTCTACGGAGGTTATTATTCCTTCTGTATCCCAGGGATATCCCCAGAAATTCGACTCATCTTGAATAATTACTGGGTTAAAGTAGAATAGGATTTCCATTTGCCCTGCCTCCAAGTCCAAGTCGTAAAGGGCATAATCAATCCCATCTGCATAGCCACTTCCGCAGTACATCTCCAGTTCAGGGTCATCATCAAGGTTCACAAATTGAAAGAAGTCG
>JBCDIQ010000240.1:0-9000 GCA_039024295.1 Bacteroidota bacterium
CTACCAAGAGATAAATAGTCTTGCAGCCAATAAGCCCTCCTCCCAAGTTGGTGTAATAATTGGACTGGATACCTGGGATTATCCCCTGATCAATCAGTTTAATAACGGCGTGCCTAAAGTTTACGCCAACATCAACATTGCCAATAACCTAAGCACTAAGCTTGAACAGGACATTGACGGTATTAAATATATTATTGCAGAGAAACAGCCTGACAGCATCCTATATAATGGAAATATTTACAGAAAGACCAAAGATGGATCTGTACTGAAGTGGTATGAACTCGAATATTAAAGGCCCATCCTTTATAAGGATACCCATTCCAAAGCATAAAAAAGTGCCACCACAGTAAGCAGGGCAGGCAGCAGGTTGATGATCGGGAGACGTTTGATCTCCAAAATATTGATGCCAATTCCCAACAGCATGATTCCCCCAACAGAAGAAATTTCATTGATCAACTCTTCATGTAGGATCGGCTGAAGGAACTCAGCAAATAGGGTCAGCCCTCCCTGGAGAAGGGCCATGGGGATAGCCGACATCATGACCCCTAGTCCAAAACCTGCAGACAGGGAAATAGAAGAAAAGCCGTCGAGGGTAGCTTTGGTTAAAAGTAAATTCGGTTCCTGCCCCAGTCCCTCTTCAATTGGCCCAAGGGTCGCCATTGGTCCCACGCAAAAAAGTAGAAATGCAGTAATAAACCCTTCTGTAAACTTATCATGTTGTCCTTTTAGCCGCTTCCTTACCCGTTCACTGAGCTGCTCCATGTGGTATTCAATCCGCATCAGTTCGCCTAAAATTCCCCCGCTTACAATGCTGAAGAGAACCAGCAGCAGGTTTTCTCCCTTTAAAGCCATCGATACCCCGAGGATGATGGTAAATAGCCCCAGCACCTGAAAAATTATCCGGATGATGCGATCCGGGAGACGTGAGCGTAGCAACAGCCCAATTAAGCTGCCGAAAATTACCGTAGCCACATTGATTAAGGTACCAGTCATACTGGCAAAGATATGATATTTTAATTCCGTAAAATATTCCCCAACTTCACCCAAATTTAGAAGGATACATGATAAAGCGCATATTGATCGCCTGTCTTATGATACTTACAGGAGGTACTTCTGGCTGGGCCCAAGGGGTGTCTCAGGCTGTACGAGGCACCATTACCGGCCCAAATGGAACCCAACCCATTGAAGGGGCAACTATTGTTATTTTGGATTCGGTGAATAACCTAACAGCACAGTCAGATGCTGATGGAGTATTTAATTTTGATGCCGTACCTGCCGGTCTCAGAACCCTGAAAGTGGAACAAGCTGGCTATAGGGAGTATACCTTGCCTGGATTGGAGATAGAAGGAAGCCGGGAGTTAATCCTGGCCATAAGGTTGGAGCCCAATATCGCATTGGCTGATTCGGTGGTCATCACGGCTCAGAACCAGCGGTTGTTAAGCGGAGTGAGTACCCGTACCATTTCCCTTGCTGAAACCAAACGCTATGCTGCTACTTTCTATGATCCTGCGCGTCTGGCCACTTCCTTTGCTGGAGTTGCCACTGGGAACGATGGAGCCAACCATTTGGTGATTCGGGGAAACTCCCCCAATGGCCTGCTTTGGCGATTAGAAGGGGTAGATATTGTAAATCCCAATCATTTACCCAATGCAGGCACTTTTTCGGATCTGCCAAGCCTTCGGGGAGGAGGGGTGACTATCCTTAGCACCCAGCTCATGTCCGATGTGACCTTTAGCCAGGGAGCCTTCCAGGCCAATTATGGAAACGCCCTGTCTGGCGTCATGGACGTCAGCCTGAGGTCGGGTAACCCTACAAAAGACCAGTACACCGTATCAGCAAGCCTGATCGGCTTGGACCTGGCAGCAGAAGGACCGGTGGGAAAAACAGGTAATAGCTCCTTTGTGGGGAATTACCGCTATTCTACTGTTGGGGTGCTTTCTGCCTTGGGAGTGGACGTAGGAGACGAAGACATCAATTACCAGGACCTGTCGTTTAAATTTAATTTTCCAACCAAAAAGGCTGGGACATTTAGCTTTTTTGGGATGGGGGGAACCAGTAAAAATGACTTTGAAGCCATTCGTGATACTTCTGTTTGGGGAGAGGAAAAAGATCGCTCCGACATCACTTTTAGTTCAAGAATGGGAGCTTTAGGCCTGACCCATCAGGTGGTTTTGGGAACAAAAACCTTTGTTCGGTCCGCCTTGGCAGCCTCTGGCATCAGCAATGAGCGAAACCAGGATTTTGTGCTTTCAGATTCGGCTTTTTCTACTCCAACAGTTGAAGAAGATCGTCAGCAACAGAGCCTCATTACGTTTAATACCTCTATAAGTCACCAATTTTCAGATCGCCTTTCCGCCAAAGGAGGGGTTTTTGTCAATCGGATCGGGTATGACCTGCTGTCGAGACGCGCGGACCTAGAAGATCCATTCAACCTGAATACCGTTGCTGAAGCGGAAGGAAATACCTTTTTGCTACAGCCTTATGCGCAGGCAAATTATCGGGTTAATGAACGGTTGAGGGTCCGGGCCGGGGTGCACGTAATGCAGCTTTCGCTGAACAATGATATTTCCATCGAACCTCGAGCTGGGGCTTCCTATTTACTTTTTCCGGGACATACCGTATCTCTGGCCTACGGCCTGCACAGCCAGATGCAACCACTGAACCTGTACTTTACCCCTTCCGATTCGCTGGGGAATTCGCCCAACCGTGATCTGGGATTCACCCGGGCGCATCACGTGGTAGTTAGTTATGCGGCAAAGCTCAATGACCATTTCAGCATCAAAGTCGAGCCATATTTCCAGTCATTGTTCAATGTGCCCATTGTCAACCGTCCTTCCAGCAGCTTCTCTGCCCTGAATTTATTTGAAGGGGCAATTGCTGACAGCCTTTCGAATGATGGGACCGGAACAAATATGGGGGTTGATGTCAATGTGGAAAGGTCCCTCAGCAAGGGGTATTACTACATGCTAGGTGTTTCTGTCTATGACTCAAAGTACACCGGAGGAGATGGAATTGAACGGGATACACGTTTTAATGGGAATTACCTTTTCACAGCCACCGGCGGCAAGGAGTTCTATTTCAATCGGCCCAATAAGCAGGTAACCTGGGGACTGAACGCTCGGGTCGTCTACCAGGGAGGGTACCGTACCACACCCATTGATACCCTTGCTTCCGCTGCTACCGGGGCCACCGTACTCAGGGAAAGTGAGGCGTTTTCTGAACAGTTGGCAGATTATTTCCGGCTAGACATACGAATCAGTTGGAAGAAAAATAAGAAAGGTTACACCCGCACGCTGGCCTTTGATTTGCAGAATGCTACCAACCGGGAAAATGTGGCTTCCCAGCGGTACGATATTCAAGCTCAAAGGATTATTACCCGGTTTCAATTAGGGCTTATTCCGCTGTTGACTTACAGGTTAGACTTCTAAATTAAAAAAGAGGCCTCAAGGGGCCTCTCTCAATAATCGATTTTTTTTTTGAAAAGGAATTACCTGTTCATGGTGAGCAGGAATTCTGAATTATCCCTGGTGGACTGCATCCGGGACTGCAGGAACTCCATCGTCTCGATAGGGTTCATGTCTGCCATAAATTTGCGCAATACCCAGATTCTGCTGATATCCTGAGGGTCTAACAAGAGGTCTTCTCTACGGGTACCGGAGGCCAACACATCAATAGCAGGGTAAACCCTACGATTTGCCAGACGGCGGTCGAGTTGAAGCTCCATGTTACCAGTACCTTTGAATTCCTCAAAGATTACTTCATCCATCTTACTGCCGGTATCAATCAGGGCCGTTGCCAGGATGGTAAGCGAACCTCCGTGCTCAATGTTACGAGCTGCACCAAAAAATCTTTTGGGTTTGTGAAGGGCATTTGCATCTACCCCACCACTGAGGATCTTACCTGAGGCTGGCATGCTGGTGTTATGCGCACGAGCCAAACGAGTAATGGAGTCCAACAAAATCACAACATCATGACCACATTCAACCATGCGCTTGGCTTTTTCCAGCACAATAGAAGCTACATGCACATGGCGATCAGCTGGCTCATCGAAGGTTGAGGCAACTACCTCTGCATTTACATTTCGCGACATGTCTGTCACTTCTTCCGGACGTTCATCAATGAGGAGGATGATCAGGTATGCTTCCGGGTGGTTGGCAGCAATTGCATTGGCAACTTTTTGGAGCAAAATGGTTTTACCCGTTTTCGGCTGCGCCACAATCAGGCCCCGCTGTCCCTTACCAATTGGAGAGAACAGGTCCAGAATACGCATGCTCATGTCTCCCGCCTTTGCATGATCCACAATGTTAAATTTTTCTTGTGGGAAAAGTGGCGTAAGGTGGTCAAAGTGGATACGATCACGAACCTCTTGAGGGGTTTTACCATTGATACTTTCTACTTTTAGCAGGGCGAAGTAACGTTCCCCCTCTTTTGGAGGACGAATCGCTCCTTCTACTGTATCTCCCGTTTTCAGCCCAAATAGCTTAATCTGGGAAGGCGAAACATAGATGTCATCCGGAGAGGGCAGGTAATTGTATTCTGCCGAACGCAGGAAGCCATAGCCCTCGGGGATCAGTTCGAGCACACCCTGGTTTGCAACTGAACCATCGAATTCGCTCATGTCGAAGTTCTCTGCTGGATCAGGTTGTCTTTCCTCACGGTCACGGTTTTGGTTATTGCCCCTCCGAGAACGGTTGTTTCGGTCATTTCTGGAACGGCTTCTGCCTTGTCCTTGACCTTGACCATCATTCTGTTTTCTGTCCTGAATTTTGGTTATGACGCGCTTGCGACGCTCGCCTGAATTGCCATTGCCATTGCCATTGTTGTTGCCATTATTCCGTCCAGCAGGAGCTTCTTGTGGTTCTTCTTCTGCAGGGGTAGGAGCGGGTTCTTCCGCAACGGGGGTGGTCTCCTCTTCTTTTGGCTCTTCAACCTTCTTTTTGCGTCCGCGTCTTTTAGGAGCTGGTTTTTCCTCTACTGGTTCTGCCGGCACCTCAGGTGTACTTGCAGCAACTTCTTCTGCCTTTCCTTCAGGCTCAGCTACCTCTTCCTTGGCTTCAGGGGTTTTGGGTTCTTCTTTTTTGGTCGTCTTCCGCGTTCTGCCAGAAGTTTTTCTCGTCGAACTTCGTTTGGGTTTTGGTGCTTTCTCGGGAGCGTCTTTCCCGACCTTTTCTACCAGTTCGGGTCGTTCAGCTTGTTTGTCAAGGATTTTAAAAATCAGGTCTTGCTTTGCAAGCTTGTCAATCTTTTCTATTTCAAGCTTCTTGGCGATTTCCTGCAAGTCAGCAATATCGTTGTTATTTAACTCAATAATGTCGTACATATGAGTAGCGTAAGTTTCTAATGTACCTTGGAAAAAAGGTGACTAACCCTGTGGGGCCAGAAAGCTGGTGGTTAAAACACCTCATTCAAAAAGGGTGGAGGGAAAAAAAGACCTTGGCGTAGCCCAGAGACTACAAAAGGATTAGTTGAAATTGAAGTGGAATCAATGTGAAGGATTGGACCGAATGGCCAAATGTGAATGCAAAAGAATAAAACTAAATTTAGTTTTACAACATATTTTTATAAATGTGCTAAGGTTTTGTTTATTTGAACCCCCAAAACCGACGCATTTTTTATGCTTGAACTATCCTTGATACGTACTGAACCAGAAAGGGTTGTAAAAGGTCTCGAAGCGAAACTGATATCCGATGCCCAGCAACAAGTGGCGGCCATTATTCAGGTGGATAAAGACCACCGGCAGCTTCTACAGCAGGTCGAAAGCGCCCGAGCTGAATTGAAAAAGAGCTCCAAGTCTATCGGTAGCCTGATTAAATCAGGTAATACAGAGGAAGCTGAGGCAGCAAAAGCTCGTGTAGGTTCTCTAAAAGAAGATATAAAATCGTACGAAGGGAAGATCAAGGTGCTGATAGAGCAATTGCACGATCAATTGGTTGCCTTGCCCAACTTGCCGCATGAAAGTGTCACGTTTGGGAAATCTCCAGAAGATAACGTTACGGTCCTCCAAAATGGCGAGGAAGTCAAATTTGACTTTACTCCTAAGCCTCATTGGGAACTTGCGACCAGCCTCGGAATCATAGACTGGGAACTTGGCGTTAAATTGACAGGTTCTGGGTTTCCTGTGTATTTGGGGAAAGGAGCCGCGCTGCAGCGTGCGCTCATCCAGTTCTTCCTTGCGGAAGCCTCAAAGGCTGGCTACCTGGAAGTAATGCCCCCCCTTGTGGTAAATGAAGATAGCGGTTATGCAACCGGCCAGTTGCCTGACAAGGAAGGACAGATGTACCACATCACAGAGGAAAACCTCTACTTGATCCCCACCGCTGAGGTTCCTATCACGAATTTATACCGGAACGTCATTTTGAAAGATAGCAAGCTGCCGGTCAAGCACTGCGGTTACACCCCTTGCTTTCGGCGGGAGGCTGGCTCTTACGGAAAAGAGGTGCGTGGCCTGAATAGGCTTCACCAATTTGACAAAGTTGAGTTGGTTCAGATCACAGCTCCAGAGCACTCCTACCAAACATTGGAAGAAATGACCCAGCATGTGATGGGGCTTTTAGACATGCTTGGATTGCCTTACCGCCAGTTGCTTCTGTGTACCGGTGACATGAGTTTCGCCTCAGCAAAGACCTATGACCTGGAGGTATTCAGTGCTGCACAGGAGCGGTGGCTGGAAGTGAGTTCTGTTAGCAATTTTGAAGTATTTCAGTCAAATCGCATGAAATTGAGGTGGCGTTCTGGTAAGGACAAACCCCAATTGGCACATACCTTGAATGGAAGTGCCCTGGCACTACCTCGTATTTTGGCAGCATTGCTGGAAAATAACCAACAAGCTGATGGATCAGTTAGCATACCTGAAGTGTTGCGACCGTTTACCGGTTTCGATAGTATCTAGCTGCTAACTAGTAGCTTAAAGGATGCCATACATTTAACCATTATCTTTCCATCAAGATGAAAACCTACAATGAACTTGAGGCTCAGCCTGTACTTGAGACCCTTTCCGGTTGGACATTTGATACAGACGGTATCAAAAAATCTTTTGAGTTTACGAACTTTGTTCAGGCCATGGGATTCATCTCCCAGCTTGCAATAGTTGCCGAAAAAGCCGATCACCATCCAGAGTTATTCAACGTGTACAATAAGGTGGATGTCAGGCTGAGCACCCACGATGCGGGAGGCTTAACAGACAAAGATTTTTCCCTGGCACGACAAATAGAAGCCTTGATATGAGTGTAACGGTTGCCATCAAGAATACCTCAGATAATCCAGTCCCTGCCTACGCTACCATTGACTCAGCAGGCGTAGATTTGTATGCCAATAATCCTGCTCCCATTTCGCTTGATCCCATGCAGCGAGTGATCGTACCGACAGGGGTGTATATTGCCTTACCTCAAGGATATGAGGTGCAGGTCAGGCCCAGGTCTGGGCTAGCCTTCAAGCACGGACTTACCCTGGTAAATACTCCCGGTACGATTGATGCAGACTATCGAGGGGAAATCGGGGTGTTGATGATCAACTTCGGCGAAGAACCTTTTGAGATCCAGAAGGGAATGAGAATCGCACAAATGGTTTTGGCAAAGTACGAACGAATCGGATGGGAAGAAGTGGAGGAGTTACCTCCGACAGCCAGGGGAGAAGGCGGATTTGGGCATACGGGTGCCCATTAGTCCTGAGGAAGTGCACTTTTTACTGATTTTCCATAACATGTATAACCACCTTTTTCTGTTTCCTACCTACCCTCTTACATCTGCCTACTAACCGAGTCAGGAAGCTAGAAAAGGTGCTTTAACCTTTTCATTAATTACCCCAAAGACGCAAACTACATGAGAATTATCATTCCAATGGCAGGTCGAGGCAGCAGACTTCGCCCTCATACCTTGACAACTCCTAAACCTCTGGTGCCTATTGCTGGTAAGCCTATTGTGCATCGACTGGCAGAAGATATTGTGGCCCTTTACAATGGTCCTGTAGAAGAGATTGCATTTATTATTGGCGATTTTGGAAAAGAGGTTGAAACCCAATTGGTTGCAATTGCTGAAAAACTAGGAGCAAAAGGCACGATTTACCATCAGGAAGAAGCATTGGGAACTGCCCACGCTATTTATCAGGCACGTGAAAGCATGGAAGGGGAACTGATCATTGCTTTTGCTGATACCCTTTTTCGTGCAGATTTTAGCCTCGATCGTGAAAAAGACGGCGCCATTTGGGTAAATCAAGTGGAAGATCCACGTCCATATGGGGTGGTGACCCTCGATGAAGCAGGTATCATTCAGGAGTTCGTAGAAAAGCCGGAAACATTTGTTTCTGACCTCGCCATCATCGGTATTTACTACATTAAAAGTGGAGAAGGACTGGTAGATGAAATTCAATACCTCCTTGACAATGACATCCGTGAAAAAGGAGAATACCAGCTGACCAATGCTTTGGAAAACCTGAAAGCTAAAGGTAAAAAATTTGTTACCGGAGAGGTAAAAGAGTGGATGGATTGTGGGAACAAGAAAAATGTACTTGATACCACCAAGCGGATATTGGAGTTTGCCCAGGAAGCGGGACAAGATTTGGTTGACTCCGGCGTTGAAACAGAAAATGCTGTTGTGATTCAACCGTGTTTTATCGGAGAAGGCGTTAAACTGACCAACTCTGTGATTGGACCTTTCGTATCTATTGGTGCAAACTCTGTCATAGAAGGAGCTGTAATCAGCAACTCCGCCATCGGTTCATCTACTACGGTAAAAAATGCAGTGTTAAACCGAGCCATGGTAGGCAGCAATGCTTCCGTTGATTATGATGCTGCAGGTCTTGATATCGGGGATTATTGCCGGGTATAACCCTGTCTGAAAGAGTAAAATTGTGCCGGCTGAAATTTTCAGCCGGCTTTTTGTAACTTGAACCTATGCGAAGCCAGATAATTATTGTTTTAATTGGTATTGGAATAAGCCTTGCTGCATGTAGGTCCACTGAGCCTACAAGAAAGAGTAAAACTGAAGGGAGAAGTCCTCTGGCTGC
>JBCDIQ010000241.1:0-8986 GCA_039024295.1 Bacteroidota bacterium
ACTTAATACTTTTATCTTACACTGCTTTGAGAAATGAAAATGAAAAATTATGTTATTCTAGGAGTCTTAACGATTCTATTTCTGATACCAGTAGCTATTTGGGACCAAAGACGTTCTAGTCAAATAGCTGTTGAACATGTTAAAAAATTTAATGAAGAACGTTTAAGTAGCTTAATTCAGTCTGTTAGGACTGGGTATAAGGGAGTTATATTGACATTCAAAGGAAGTGACAAAGAGAAAGAGTATGTATTTTATCCCTACACAAATGAGGAACTAAATAAGTCAAAGATTTTTAGTCATACTGCTGAAAAAGGGGATAGTATCTTCAAACCTGCTTTTTCGGATACACTTGTACTTTTTAAAAACGGAGAAGCATTAAAATACACTTTTCGGAAATTTGATTGATAACATTATGTATGAACCTCAGTCTTATTCAATCTTCATGGGGCTAGCTATGCAGGATTGACGGGTTCGGATGATGAGTGAAAATATTTTGCTATTGAGATTGCAATCAATGACCATTTTCCATAAATCAAATCCCACTCCCCTTTCGCATTGTCTTGAAACTTCCCTATCTTTGTCCTTCCAAAAAATAAAGAGATGAGCAAGAAGTTCACTAGAAAGAAATTACGCCTGCGCGCACGTGCCCGGATTCGCCGTCAGAAATTGAAGGTCAACCCTCAAACCAGAGGTTTGGTGCCTACACTAGAACAGCAGAACCTGGCGACCATTCGCTCGCTGGAAGCGAAAGTAAAAGCTGCGGCAGAAGCATAAATATTCCACATATTTTTTGATGTGTGACACACAAGCTGAAAACATCTTTTCGGCTTGTGTGTTTTTTGTTTTACTGCTACCTTAGTTAACCACACATCCTGCGTTATGGAGCCATTCGAATTTGTTACCTATGGGCTAATCCTGCTCAACATCGGCATTTCTGCCAAAGGCTTTTCCGATAAGCCATTTTTCCATAAATATATGCTCCAGGTAGATGGAGTTCTTGGTCGAAAAGAGTACATCCGACTTTTCAGTTCGGGGTTTCTGCATGTAAACTGGTTTCACCTCATCCTGAATATGTATGTCCTGTACATGTTTAGCGAGTCGGTCTTAAACGTATTGAGCCTGTCTGATTTTGTACTTTTGTACATGGGCTCACTACTTGGAGGTAACCTCCTGGCCGTTTACCTAAAACGAAATGATGGCACTTACAGTGCTGTCGGAGCTTCAGGTGCCGTAAGTGGACTACTTTTCGCAAGCATTATCTTCTTCCCAAAAGGTACTTTGAGCCTGGTATTTATTCCGGTTCAATTTCCCGCATGGGCGTTCGGCATCGGGTATTTGTTACTGACCATGTATGGCATCCGGGCGCAGCGGGACAACATTGGCCATGAGGCCCATTTTGGTGGAGCCATTGCCGGGGTATTAATGGCTGTTATGATGAAACCCCAGATAATTGGCACAAATGGCTGGGTAGTCGGTGTGATCCTGGTTCCAGCCGTCCTGTTCCTGTACGTGCTTACCCAATATCCTGAGTTACTGCGGACGGGCAAGAAGAGCCCAAAAGTTTTTGTGGGCGTAAAAGAGCCTGCCGGAGTTGATGACAGGCTGCTCAATCAACTAAAGTCACGCCCAGCAACCCTTTCGAAAGAAGAAGAACTGAACCAACTCCTGGACAAAGTGCGGCAAAAAGGGTTTCAGAACCTTTCAAAATCTGAGCGGGCCCGTCTGGAACAACTCTCCCAGGAGTTAGATGGATAATTTGACGGGAATTTATCTTTGACCTTATGAAATACGAGCTGTCTCTCTTGCGTACCACCCGAGCCAATACCCTGAAGGTTCTGGATGGGATTTCTTTTGATACCCTTTGCCAGATTCCTGAAGGATTCAGAAATCACCTAGCCTGGAACTTCATCCATGTGTGGGTAACCCAGCAGTTGCTGTGCTACAAGCTGTCCGGACTGGAAATG
This sequence comes from Bacteroidota bacterium, assembly GCA_039024295.1. Lineage (GTDB taxonomy): Bacteria > Bacteroidota > Bacteroidia > J057 > J057 > JBCDIQ01. The sequence goes on from JBCDIQ010000241.1 coordinate 1,965, forward strand.
AGTATTTCTCCGGAGATTGTCAGTCGGTATCGAAAAGGAACGGCTCCTGATCTGGAAAATCCGACCACCACAGCAGAACTTGCACTCGCCAATGAGCACTTCTTATCAGCTGTTGATACATTTGAGGCTGACTTGGAGAAAGGGATATTCAAGGAGTTTAACACCTACCCGACCTCTTACAATGCGACCTTGAATTCTATAGAAGATGCCATTCGGTTTAACAATGTCCACGAAGCCCTGCACCTGGGCTACATCATGGCGATGAAAAAAGCTTTGGGAATATGAGAATCGCACTTATGGGCGTATTGGTTTGCCTATTTTTGGGGGGATGCAAATCTTCGCAAAAATCTACTTCTATGACAGAACCAGTTCCTTCCCTGATAAATGAAGCTGGATGGGTATGGGAAGGATCCGAGGGCATTGGCCTGGAAGCAGGACAATCGAGTCCTTACGTACTGACTTTCGAGAATGAAAAAGATTATTCCTTGAAACTAGATGTCAATTCCTGTTTCGGGTCCTATTCGATGGAAGGAAATACCCTCACCATTTCAGATGATATGGCCTGTACCGAGGCATGTTGCGACCATGAATGGGCGTTCAAATTTACCCAAGGATTAGCGGGAAGCCATAAGCTGAACTGGGAAAAAGGGAAGCTCGTGCTTCGAAAAGATAGTGAAAAAGTATTGGTGTTTATGTCAAAAAATAAATGAATAGGATAATCAAACTTACTGTGGCTCTCTTTTTCCTGTTACTAGGATACCAGCAGGTTTGTGCGCAGGTTGATACTGCTGCAATCAGCAAAATTGTTCAGATGTCTGTTGACCAGAACATGTTTGAAGGAACTGTACTGATTGCTGAAAAAGGGGAAATCGTATACCACCAAGCCTTTGGTCACAAAGATGCCAAACAGGAGCAACCCATTGGGATCGATACCCATTTTGGGATTGCCTCTATCACCAAGATGATCACTGCTATGGTGGTGCTGCAACTTGTGGAGGAAGGGAAGTTCAAGTTAACAGACAATTTAGCCGAACTGTTGCCTGAGTATGACATTCCTAAAGCGAAGAAAATTACCCTTCATCACCTCCTGTTACATATTTCTGGTTTGCCGAATGAGCCTGATGCATTGTACCAACAAGTTTTAGCACCCAAAGAGGTTGCTACCCAAACCTTAGCTTCCTCCACCAATCGATTGGGTAAATTTAACTACGCAAACATTGACTATATCCTGCTGGGATTAATCATAGAAAAAGTGGATGGAAAGCCATGGCATGAATCTGTCAAGGAACGGATCCTGGTGAAAACGGATATGCAACAGACAGGCTTCCTGGCAAAGGGGGATTATCCTGAAAATTTTGCTTTCACCTTCTCGATTGATGGTGAACAAAAGAGGCAAAGCGATCCATTATTTCATATCGAGAATTTTTACGCAGCAGGCTGCATGTACGCCACGGCTGCAGATTTGCTTAAGTTGGATCAGGCGATGTATACAGAGGAATTGATTTCCGAAGCTTCCAGGGAACTCATGTTCACTTCCTACCCAGAATATAACTATACCGGCTACAGTGTATGGACCTATTCCTATCCATTTGCCGCGTCAAAGCCTCGGATCATGGAAAGGCGGGGAGGAATATTGGGGTCAAATTCTGTAATGGTTCGGATGCTAGACACCAACCAAACCATCATTATTTTGAGTAATAATGATCAATTCAACCCTGATTCTTTTGGGGACACTTCTTCTTTGAGGGAGGCGTTAATCATCGAGCTGGCTAAATGAGATAGAACGTAATTTTTAACACTGCTAAATGATGGAGAGAATTAAAGAAAAGAAGCTCATTCCGTTATGGATAACCGTTTCAGTTACCTTGATTTCCATTGTAGTAGAAAGGGTACTGGCAGGAGCATTTAGCTCTATTTACCTGACAGCAGTGGCTGAATTGGGAATTATTTTCCTGGTACTAAAAGTTAGGACAAGGTATTGGATGCACGCATTTGCAGTCCTTCTCCTGCTCGGAGCGCTTGGGGTGCTCCGGGTTGCGACTTTTTCTTTGACCATTGGAATCTTGGGGCTTCAATTGGAACTCGTCCCCTTGCTGCTGTTAATCATCCACCTTGCGGTTAATCGGGAAGTTGTAAAAGACTTCCTCCTTTTCTTCAAGCAAAATGATCAGACCTACAAAGAAAATCGAGAGAACCAGGTAAAGAGCTTTGAAAAGAAATTTGCTGCCAAAAAACGGGAGGAACTGGAAAAAATCGTCAAAGAAAATTTGCTTGACCCGGTTGCTGTAGAAGCAGCCAGACGGCTCCTAAAGAATCACCAGGAGAAGGACGAATAACTAAGACTATCCATCCTTTCTCTCCCAATCTTCAGCCACTTCCCCTACCCTTCTCCTTCGATTTTCTTATTGGGATTTTTGATGTCCTGATCCATGATCACGCCATCCAATACTTCTACATTGATACCATCTGACAGGCCCGTTTTGACTTGTTTTCGCTCAAATTGCTGGTCTCCGGTTTCTACTTCAATGAAGGCAGAATCCCCATCAAATTGAAGCAAGCTCTCAGAGATGGCCATTACACTGTCTCTGCGGTCTAGCACAATGTCGGCATTGGCACTGTAGTTGGCACGTATGAAGAAGTTATCTCTAAGCCCCATTGCAGCTTTTATTTCAAACTGAATGGCACCGTTTTCTTCAACACCCTTTGGGGCAATGTACTCCAACTTGGCATTAAACTGCTCATCCTCAATGGCACCAATGGTGATCAACAGGTCCATGCCTGGACGAATTTTACCTACTTCTGACTCATCAATTTTTCCCTCAAAAATGAGGTCTTCCATGTCAGCTATTGAAGCTATGGTGGTCCCTTCATTAAAGGTATTTGCTTCAATCACAGAATTCCCAGCCTCAACAGGCACATCCAGGACCATGCCCGCAATGGTGGCGCGAACCAATGTATTATTGGCAGATTTCCCTGTGCTGGAGGCTGCTCCTTTGCGTATAATCTCCAGGTTATCGCGGGCTGCTTTTTGTTCCTGCCGGGCATTGTTGTACGCCAGCTCAAACTGTTGGAAGGCAGCAGCAGCAATTACGCCGTCTTCCAACAACTGCTTGTTACGATCGTAGTCGATCTTTGAATTTTTCAGGTTCAAATCTGCAACCTGTACCCGGTTTTCTGCATTGTTCAGGCTTACCATGTTCGGGATAATCTTCACCCGAGCAATCAAGTCTCCGGTTTTTACCTTCTGACCTGGCTCCACGTATAACTTGTCGATGATACCGGATACCTGTGGCTTGATTTCTACCTCCTTCCGAGGGATTACCTTTCCAGTGGCCACCGTTTTTTTGATAATGGTTGTTTTGAAAGGCTTTTCAGTGGCAAACCTTATGGGAACTTCCTGAGATTTGCCATAAAGAAAATACAGCGTCCCTGCGAAAAGTGCCAACAGGACGACAACGATGATAATTGGAAAGACCTTCTTCATGGGATAAATATTCGGTTGTGGTTTTTACAAAGGTTATCGGTAGTCGGTTATCAGTTGACAGTCATTAGATTTAATGGAATTAACTGCACATGTAAGAGATCATTCTTAGTATTTCTGTAAGCTGAAAGCTGTGAACTGAAAACTCGAAAAATCATTCGGCGCGAAGGGCGTCCACTGGGCTCACCTGAACTGCCCGGTAGGCAGGTAAAATCCCTGCCAGCGCACCAAAAAATATTAAAATGCCCAATGCCCGGAGTGCTACCTCTAATTCAATTCCAGGGCGTTGGAACATGCCGACATCATCTACAGAGAAATCTAGGAGCAACCCAAATTGGTTCAGGAAATCTATCCATAAACCAGAGTTGTAAAAAGCATTCAACGCAACTGCGGCTACCAGGCCAAGGTAGCCCGCAATTGAGGTCAGGACGATTGATTCGGTGATTACCTGCCGGATAACTGACCAAGGGGTGGCCCCCATGGCTCGCCGTATTCCAAACTCCCGCGTACGCTCTTTTACAATAATGAGCATAATGTTACTTACCCCGATGACGCCAGCCAGCAGGGTACCAATTCCTACAAATAAGATTACCAAGTCAAATACGGTGAACACCCCCTGGATTTGCTCAAATTCCTTTTCTGCATTCCACCTGCCAAATGCCCTTCTATCCTGAGGATGAATTTTATGCAGACGGGCTAAAACAGACACTGCTTCCTGTTCCACAGCCGAGGCCGACAAGCCGGGTTTAGCCATAAGGGAAAGCCAACCAATCCGATCTCCGTAATTGAAGGCCCTCTGGAAAGTGGTAAATGGAATATAGATGGTCTGAGTAGCGCGTAAGGCACGGTCGCCATCTTGCTTTGGTCCAAAGACACCCACCACCTGAAAGGGAATGGTATTGATGGTGATGTATTCTCCAATTGGATCTTCCCCTGGTTCAAATAGTACAGTGCGTACCCGGGTACCAATCACACAGGTCTTGCGCTGTCCTTCCATGTCCAGTTGATTGATGAAACGCCCAGCGAGCATCTTCGGCTGGTCGATGTATTGGTATTCCGGACAATCTCCCATTACCTGGAAACCACCTGCCTTGGTACCTCGTGTCACATTATTACCGTCGTTCCAGCCACCTAGTTGATTTCGTGGAACCACCAGATCAATGGTGGAAACTTCCTTTCGCAGTGCCTCTACATCTCCTGAGCGTAGGTTAAAGTACCTGCCGATAGGCAGTCCCATGTGGGCCATGGTAGTTGAACGGGTCCAGATGGCAATCCGGTTGGTCGTAAGTGCCCCAAACTCTTCCCTCACGCCTCCATTGAGGCCATTAGCCGAGGAAAGCATCAGGATAAGCATAAAAATGGCCCAAAACACCCCAAGGGCAGTCAGGAATGTTCTCCACTTGTTCTTTGTAAGTGAAGCATATATTTCTTGCCATTGGTCGAGGTCGAACATAGAGGAGGTAGGTATTAGGTATTAGGTTTCAGTGGTCAGTTTTCAGTGTTCGGTATTCAGTGATATAAAAATAGTTTATCTCATTCGGGTGAACTTCACGTTTTGCTTTCTGAAAACTGATACCCGTGAACTGTACACTATTTTCAGTGGTATAAAAAAGGTTATCTCATTCGGGTAAACTTCACGTTTTGCTTGCCGAAAACTGATAACCGATAACTGTGAACTTCTACTCATCTCTCAGGGCTTCAATGGGATTAATAGACGCTGCCCGCCGCGCAGGGATCAGGCCAGCAAAAATGCCTATTACCACCAGTAATAGGGTTGCATAAATGGCCGTAGGAAGATTCACCGTTGGGTCCATGTAACTGAGGTCTGGGACAAAATTGGTCAGCACGTAATTGATCAGCTCTAGGAATCCTACACCGATTACTAAGCCAACATACCCGGCAGCTGCTGTGATGAAAATTGATTCCTGAATGATCAAGCTGATGATGGACCACGGCGTTGCTCCCAGCGACTTTCGGACACCTATCTCACGGGTGCGCTCCTTCACCACAATGACCATGATGTTTCCCACACCTACCATACCCACCATGAGGGTACCTATGCCAATGACCAGCACAAAGATGCTGATGCCCTGAAGTAAATCTGCAAATCGTTTAAACTCAGCTGCATTATTGTTAACATCGATAGCTCTTGGGTCCGAAGGAGAAAAGTTATGGCGCTGTGCTAGAAATAATCGTACCTGGTCAGCCATCTTTTCTGTCTCCTCTATCGGCGCATCACCTGTGGTAAACATCAATCGATTAATCCTGTCTTGCCCGCCAAATGCTCGTTGTGCAGTACTAATTGGCAGATAGAGGGTTTCGTTCTCTCCGGGTCCGCCTTCATCGATGAATATGCCCACCACCCGAAAAGGGATTCCCCCGACATCCAGGTACTTCCCCAGCGGAGGCACTCCTTTAAACAGGGATTGGGCAATCAAATGCCCAATTACCACCACCTTCCTGTTCTCGTCAATGTCTCTTTGGTTGAGGTAGCGCCCTTGCTGAATAATCGTATTTTCGATGTGCTGGTGTCCAGGATGAACGGACCGTACATTGAACCTGCCATTTTCTTTGCCAAAGCTTATGACCGTATTACTCGGGATGCTGAAGCGCGCGGTTGTGTGTTCTACCCCTGCGATATCGCGTTTGATATCTTCGAGGTCACGGTTCCTTAGCTGGATATCCCTGCCGGGTTGCATCCCTTGGTAGGGAATAGAGGTCTCACCCGAGGATACCCATATGCTATTGATCGCATCGTCACGGAACTGGTAGATTACATAGTTTTCCAGCCCCTTTCCCATCCCCAATAAAAGGATCAGCATAAATATTCCCCACGCAACGGAAAATGCCGTCAGGAAGGTCCGCAATTTGTTGCGCCTGATGGTGGAAAATATTTCTTGCCATTTATCCCAGTCAAACATAAGTGTAGGTTCTCAGGTATCAGTTTTCCCCGCTTCGCGGGATTTCGCTTCGCTCAACGGTTTTCAGGTTTAAAGTGGCCTTAAGAAGATTCTATGATGCCATCACGCAACCGGATGATTCGCTGGGTCATTTCAGCAATGTCTTGTTCGTGGGTAACAATGATAACTGTAATCCCTTGTTGGTTGATGTCTTTGAGCACATCCATTACCTCATAGGATGTCTTGGTATCTAAGGCTCCAGTTGGCTCATCTGCGAGGATCACCTGTGGCTGGGCAATCAAGGCACGGGCAATAGCTACCCGTTGTTTTTGTCCACCAGAAAGTTCATTCGGCATATGTTCAGCCCACTCTCGTAAGCCTACTTTATCCAGGTATTCCATGGCTTGCTTGTTACGCTTCCTCCGTCCCACTTTTTGATAATACAGGGGAAGGGCCACATTTTCCATCGCGTTTTTGAAGGAAATCAGGTTGAAGGACTGAAATACAAATCCCAAAAATTTGTTCCGGTAAACTGCAGCCTGGGTTTCGCTCAGATTTTTGATCAGGGTGCCGTCAAGGTGGTAGTTTCCTTGATCATAGCTGTCCAGAATTCCCAGAATATTGAGCAAGGTAGATTTTCC
>JBCDIQ010000242.1:0-8972 GCA_039024295.1 Bacteroidota bacterium
AATGGAATTGTCTTTAGCGATGGCATTGAGCAAGATTTCCTGAAGTTTAATAGTGGTTCAATTGTGGAAATTGGTATTTCAGATCAATGTGCCCGCTTAGTAGAGATGAAAAAATGAAAATTTCGTCAGTTGATTGACGGAATAAACGTGAATTGCGTCAACGTACTGACGCAATTACCATTTTCAACCAAAAAAGGCGACCCATCGAGCCGCCTTCTGTTTAATCAGGTGAATCTAAGATGGAGACTAAAAACGATCCAGGTTCATTGCCTTGACCCAAGCTCTTACGAAGTCTTTCACAAAGAGCTCTTCGCCATCGCCACAGCCGTACACCTCTGCCAGGCCACGAAGCTCAGTGTTTGATCCAAAGATCAAATCAACCCGGCTACCGGTCCACTTAACTTCTCCGGTTACGCGGTTGCGCCCTTTGAAGAAATCGTCTGTTTCAGAAGTAGCACTCCAGGTGGTACCCATGTCCAACAGATTCACGAAGAAGTCATTGGTCAACGCGCCAGGACGGTCGGTGAACACCCCATGATGAGAACCGTCGTAGTTGGTGCCGATTGCACGCATCCCGCCAACCAGGGCTGTCATTTCTGGAGCAGTCAAAGTCATGAGCTGCGCCTTGTCGATCAGCATTTCTTCCGCTGAAGCTACATGCTGAGGATCGTGGTAGTTACGGAAACCATCAGAAGCTGGCTCCAGCACAGCAAATGACTCTACGTCTGTTTGCTCTTGGGTAGCATCACCACGACCAGGCGTAAACGGCACGTTGATGTCATATCCGGCTGCTTTTGCAGCATGCTCAACGCCCACACCGCCTGCCAATACTATCAGGTCTGCTATGGAAACCTGTTTGTCGCCAGACTGTGCGCTGTTGAATTCCTGCTGTATGCCTTCCAGGGTTTCCAACACCTTGGCCAACTCAGCTGGACGGTTCACTGCCCAATCCTTCTGAGGGGCTAAACGAATGCGCGCACCATTTGCTCCGCCGCGCTTGTCAGAGTTGCGGAAGGTAGAGGCAGAAGCCCACGCGGTAGATACCATATCAGCTACAGAAATGCCAGAACCTGCAATTTTTGCTTTGAGGTCAGCGATGTCCTGCTCATTGATCAATTCATGAGTAGGGGCCGGAACCGGATCTTGCCAGATCAACTCTTCGGCAGGTACTTCTGGCCCCAGGTAACGAGACTTAGGTCCCATGTCACGGTGGGTAAGCTTGAACCAGGCACGTGCAAAGGCATCAGCAAACTCATGTGGGTTCTCATAAAAACGACGAGAAACCTTTTCGTAAGCTGGGTCCATGCGCAGGGCAAGGTCAGTGGTCAGCATCATCGGCGCATGCTTCACGTTTGGATCGTGTGCGTCAGGCACAGTTCCGGCTCCCATGGTGCCCATTGGCTTCCATTGGTATGCACCGGCAGGACTTTTGGTAAGCTCCCACTCATATTCAAAGAGGTGCTCGAAATAATCATTGCTCCACTTGGTAGGCGTTTTGGTCCAGGCACCTTCCAGTCCACTGGTGATGGTATCACCTGCATTTCCAGTACCGTAGGTATTTTTCCATCCGGTGCTCATCTCAGCGATGGTAGCACCCGCAGGCTCGACGCCTACATATTTGGTTGGGTCAGCAGCACCGTGGGTTTTACCGAAAGTGTGACCACCAGCGATCAAGGCAACTGTTTCCTCATCGTTCATTGCCATACGGCCGAAAGTTTCACGGATGTCGTGCGCAGCAGCTACAGGGTCAGGCTTACCATTAGGACCTTCTGGGTTTACATAAATCAATCCCATTTGTACAGCAGCTAATGGGTTTTCCAACTCGCGATCTCCGGTGTAGCGCTTGTCGCCTAGCCATTCGGCTTCTGGGCCCCAGTAAACGTCTTCCTCTGGCTCCCATACGTCTGCACGTCCACCGCCAAATCCAAACGTCTTGAAGCCCATAGACTCCAACGCGCAGTTACCTGCCAGAATCATGATATCCGCCCAAGATAATTTCTTGCCATACTTTTGCTTGATGGGCCAAAGTAACAGGCGAGCCTTGTCCAGGTTGGTGTTGTCAGGCCAGCTATTGAGCGGGGCAAAACGCTGGGTTCCTGCTCCACCACCACCACGGCCATCAGAAATACGGTAGGTACCGGCACTGTGCCATGCCATACGAATGAAAAATGGGCCATAGTGTCCGTAGTCAGCAGGCCACCAATCCTGGGAATTGGTCATCACATCAACAATATCTTGCTTCACTGCTGCCAGGTCCAGTGTTTTGAATTCTTCAGCATAATCAAATTCCTCTCCCATAGGATTGGACAGGGCAGAATGCTGACGAAGGATGTTAAGCTTCAATTGGTTTGGCCACCAGTCACGGTTGGCTGATCCAGCTCCTGCACTTTTCTTTACTGCGCCGCCATGGAAAGGACATCCGCTGTTGGTGTTCCAACTGGTTTGGCTAGCTCCTACTTGAGCACCTTTGTGGTTTTCTTTCATAATGAATGAGGTTTTGTGGTCGTGAAATCGCTTGTTTTGTCTTGGAATTAACGTTACATCACAAAGTAAAAGTTCTGACAAGTCTGATTGTTTGGATGAATTTCATTCAACAATCTAACGGTTCTGTTTCTAGCTTTTAAACAAATTTAGCTGCATCTTTCCATAGATAAAAACGAATTTTTTTATATAATTATCGAAAAAATCAATGACAAGGAGTCAGATCGAGTACATCCTTTCCCTGGAAAAATTAAAGAGCTTTAGCAAGGCTGCTGAGGAATGTCATGTGACCCAATCGACCTTAAGTGCGATGGTGGCAAAGTTTGAGCAACAAACCGGCGTAGTCTTGTTCAACCGGAAGACAAAGCCGATCACAGTAACCCCAAAAGGAGAACAGGTAATCCGGCAATTGAAGAGCATCAATAGAGAGTTTCAATTGCTGGACGAAGGCATCAATCAGGTTAAAGGAGTAGAATCCGGCCAAGTCAGTATTGCCGCTATCCCTACCGTAGCACCCTATTTATTCCCCTTGATCTTAGATGAACTGTCCCTGAACTATCCCCAGGTTAATTTCAGCATCCATGAAATCACCACCGAGCGGGTAGTGGAAGAGATTCTGGCTGGAGACATCGACATTGGTATTGTGTCTACCCCTTTGGAGCATAAAGACTTGGTGGAATACCCGTTGTACCAGGAGGATTTTCTGCTATACGATTGTGGGAATACCCTAGACTCAGATTTCTGTTCGGTATCCGACATTGATCTAGATCGGCTATGGTTATTAGAGGAGGGCCATTGCCTAAGGAATCAGGTAGGGAAAATATGCGAGCTGCGACAGCAGCAGAAAATTAACGGAAACCTGACCTACAGCTGTGGCTCGATTTTTACCCTGATAGAAATGGTAAAGCTCAACAGAGGCGTTACCCTGTTGCCCCGGCTGGCGATTGCCAATAATCCTCAGATTAAAATTGAGCGTCTGTATCCAATCATGGAGCCTGTACCCACGAGAGAGATAGGATTGGTTACGCACAAAAATTTCCTGAAAACGCGAATGTTGAGAAATATATCCAGTAAGATTGTAGATGCGGTTAAGGAGTCACTGCCAGTGGACTTGGCTACGGCTGAGATGGTGAAGCCGTTTTGAAAATAGGATTTTCAGTCCTCTTCCTCCAACTCAAACAGCTTATGGACATCTGTTTGAAACACCTCCGCTAGCTTCAGTGCCAATATGGTAGAAGGCACATACCGATTTTTCTCGATAGAGTTAATCGTCTGTCGAGAGACCCCGATTTTTTCTGCAAGGGCCTCTTGGGTCAGGTTGTGCATGGCGCGATGTACCTTGAGGGTGTTTTTCAAACTACTTTGTTGTAGAAGAACAGAAAATTAACCAAATAGAAAACCATCATGGTGACCAAAAGCTGAAATGAACCCGTCTCAATGATGAAATTTCCCTTTATGAGGAGGTTTATGAAAGGCTCTCCCACAATAAATGCTACGCCGAAGAGAAAAGCCATATAAAATGCTTCCAGCCTGATTTTAGCAGTCATTTCATCTTCAACTTTATTTTTTGTGAAGATAATCAACATGACAGCGATCAGAATAAAAATCTTCTGGCTTGTTTGCAGTATTTGTTTATCAATCGTAATGATTTCCGTTTCTACTAACATAAGAGGAACGGCAATTCCTACGATCACGATCACAAGCCCGACAATTCGGAAGTATCTGGGGAGTAGAGGGAATCTGAAATTGGTACGCATGAAGGGGGAATTATTTTAAAGCAAAAGTAAGGCTATAAAACTTGGGATATTCTCGACTATGGCTCTCTATTCAACAAGAAAAATCCCAGGAAATAAAAGATCATCATATTGAATAAAACGCCAAAAGTGCTGGTTTCAATTGTGAAGTTGCCACTCGTCATCAATTTGATAAAAGGCTCTAAAATGGTGGTCCCCATTCCCATGAAAAATGCCAGGTAAAAAGATTCCAGCCGGGTTCTTGTGGTGAGTTCATCCTCGACTTTGTCTTTGGTGAAAGCGATCATGATGAGGCATGCTAGGATTAAGACTTCCACATACGTTCTGGTTACTTCTTGCTCGATGTGTATGATTTCGAGTTTTTTCAATGCGATTGGAGGCACCAACCCAATTACCAGCACGATAATGCCGATGATTCGGAAATACCTGGGAAGCAGAATGATTCGGAATTGGGTTCTCATGGGGGATACGTTATGTCCACTAGAAATGAGAGGTTTGGCTCAATACGGGTAATGGCTAAAGCTCGGCATCACTTTTTTGGTTGTAAAAATTGATCAGATATATGAACAACATAAATGTCAGGGCATTGAATGCATCTATGGTTAAGAAAAATTCACCCTCTAAGAGCAGGTTTATAAACGGCCAAATAACCACGTAGGCAACACCTGAGATAAATGCAACAGCAAATGCTTGCATCCTGATTTTTGTTACAAACTCGTCTTCAACCTTTTCTTTCGCCAATGCGATAATCAACATGCACACCAAAATAACCTCCAGAACAATCGTTTTGAGGGTTCCTTTCTCAAACATGATGAGATCGAAGCTATTTAAAGCCGCAGGTATAGCAACCCCCAGTACCATAAGGCCAAGGCCGATTTTTTTAAAATACTGAGGCAGAAGGGGAAATTTGGTGTCCATAACAGTAGTTTTTATGCAAAAAATGTAAAGCTTGGGTGTCTTTATGTCAAGTTTGCTTTACATAAATATTACTGAAAAAACCCTGTCTAGGTTTCGAAACTTGACAGGGTTAGGTAAAAAAAGATGGTTAAGTCCTAGAACTTCCCGCCATTCACATCATGCTCAGGAACGGGTTCCACATTGTCCCAATGTTCTACGATCTTGCCATTTTCAATTCTGAAAATATCCGTTTGGGCGTAATCCTGGTTGATGGTTCCGTCATTCCAATTCGCCCTGCACAAGGTTGCCACAAAATTTCCCTGGCCCACCAGCAGCACGATTTCTTTATAATTCAAGGGGCGATTCGGATCATTGGCCAATGCCATAAAGTTCTCCAGTCCGTCAGCTACTTCCTTGTTATGCTGAATATAGGTTTCTGAAGAAATATAATTTGGGATGTTTGCAGGGTTTCCGCCGCGCATCAAAGCATTCTGAAGAAGGTTGCGGACCAGCTCTTTGTTTTCTTCTGTTTTGTCAAGGTCTGAAACTTCCGTTGGACCGTCAATTGAAGTGTGTCCAGAAGGATTGGCATCTGAATAAGCTGCGATCACGTCCCAGTGCTCAATGATTTTGTCGTTTTCATCCGTATCGAAAAAATCGGTGGTAACCCATTGCGCTTCTCCATCATTCAGGCTTTGGTAGGCTTGAAGAAACACATGGTTGCCATCCTCGAGGCTGCGAATAATCTGAATATCTCTTTTGGGATTTCGCTGGAGAAAGGGTTCAAAGAACTCGATGAATCCTTCCTTCCCATCTTTGACTCCCGTACTGTGTTGGGTGTATCGGTCTCCGGTATATTTTTCAACGGCTTCCCGTGCATTGCCATCACGAATTCCTTCCATATACAGGTTGATAGCATTTTGAAGTTTTTGGCCCATGGTGTATGAGGTTAAATGTTTGTGGCAAATAACGCTACCAAACCAGGAAGTAGGGAGGTATGAGTAAGCGGAATAAGGGTAAAAGTCGAACCTATGCGTATTGGTCCCTGAATTCCCTGGCCGTGCACGTGAGGTGCCGCTTGAGGTATTTCTGGAAATTAGTGGGTTCGTCAAATCCTAATTCGTAGGCTATTTCCTTGATGGATAGGCTGGTAGAGACGAGCATGCGTTTTGCTTCCAGTACCACCCACTCGTCAATGTAGCGCTTGGCTGGAAGGGAGGTGCATTTCTGACAAATCTCGTTCAGGTGCTTATAGGTAATTCCCATCTTTTCAGCAAAAAAGTTGGCACTACGGGATTCACGGTAATAATCCTCAATTAACCGGTTGAACCTAAGGAAATGTGCCTGATACTTTTGATTGTTGACTTGCACATGAGCAGGCTCGTCTGAAAATAGCCGGGCATAGAAGGAGGTCAGGATCGCCCCGATTTCACTTTTTCTAAAGATTCCTTTGGTCGAAAGCTGCTGTAACCGCTGTAGTAATTCCACCTGAAGTTCGGGCGCGTGAAATGCCACCCTTGCTCGTCGATATTTGACATTTTGCATGAGGTAGGTGTGTACATCCGGATGAAGATTTTTATACAGGAAGGCATCTGTAAATAAGATCAGATAGCCTTTCACACGAGGACTCGAATCAAACGCGTGAACCTGATGGCTAAACAGTTGCAGGCAGTTTCCCGGAAGTAATTTATAGGTGGTGAAATCAACAAAATGCCGGGCTTCCCCCGAGGTAATGACCATCAAAATATTAAAGGTAATCCTGTGCGGTTGATGGGGGTTATGGTTGAGGGAGGTCTCCCTTCTGGCAAAAAGAGATTGCAGGCTTAGCAGCTCGAATCCTTCTGCCTCAAGCCGGTCGGAACCGTGGAAGGAAATATGAGGGATTTCTTGCATGAACATTTTTAGGTCGGATGATAACCTGAATTCGATTCCATCAGTTCATATATGTAATATTTCCTGGACCAAATCTTCCCTTGTCCTGGTTCAACAGCAATATTCGCAAACAGCTCTGGGCAGATAACATACCCCATTCCCCACAGATTCACCAGAGAGGTGGGGAAATTTCCTGTCTCTGAAATGCCTATTTTACTCGAATGATGTTCCAACTGCCAATGGGCAATTACTGGCTGAGTGCCAGCCATGTTTCGAATGAAAAAGGCTTCCTCAGGTGTCTGATGAAAAGTGAGATGCTGGGCCTCAATTTTTACTGCTTTTCCCGGGTTGATATACTCCTCAAACTTCTCTGGTTGGATATCAAAAGGAAACCTTAGCACATACTCCTGGTCCATTTTAGCGGAATTAATGCATATGAAGTTATGGCTGTATTCAGTGGTTTGGATAGCCTTTTCTCCTTGGTTGATCAGGCGATACTTCACCACTAGGTTATTCGAGGATAGGCTGATGTGCTTCTCTAGTCGGTAGGCATAACCATTATAGCTAGCGGATTGGCAAATGAGACGGACCCCTTCAGCATTAATATGTACCCGGAATTCGCATGGCTGGACCTCATAATAACGGTGGATGTCATACAGCTCACTTTCCTTTTTGATCAGGCCCACTCCAATTTTGTGACACCAGTCTCCTATTTCGCACTCCTCAAACCCGATTGGTGCCTCAATCCCGAACTCATTGTACAGGCCTTTTCCCAACTGTTGAGCTTTTGGAGAAAAAAGGATCTCCTGTCCGCATATGCTATTCCCTTTGTAGAGGACTTGGGTGACTTTGCCGGTCCAGTCAAAGCGAGTACCGATATACCCTTCATTTGGTAGCTCGATGTGAACTTCGAGGTCTTTGTTGCGGAGGATATGAGGCATGAAAAAAGCTACGCATTCTCGCAGTTTTTTCAAAAAATAAGGGAACTCCCAAAAGGAATTCCCTGAATGATATCGAAAATAGGTTGTGTTACAGATTTTGGAAATTGGGGTCTTCATTTTCGAAGAGCCCCACCTTAAATTGCCAGAACACGGCCACAATGGCGATTAATTCTAATCCCAAAAACCAGTAGTTGAAATTGGCAAAGAAAGCCATATATGCATTGGCATCGAAGGGCCCGATTAAGGTTGGAACTGTTACCAGAACGTCCAGCAAGAGATACACCAGGAACATCATGGCCCCCAATAAAAACCCATTGGTTTTATGTCCTTTTCTGTAGTATAAATGTGCACCCAGAAAGGAAAAAGGAATCAATATGATAGACAATAGCCAGCTTCCCTGCAGGACCGGGTCCTTCATCAACGGCATGGCATAGGAGGCGGTTAAAGTAAGGTAGCTTACGATCCAAACAGCAGCTGATGAGATGAATAAGCTTTTTACATTAATTTTTGTCATAAAGAAAAATTGGGTTGCGACTTTTGGGTTGTTGCATGCGCATATTTCCTCAATGAACGTTGATCAACCTTGACTGTGAATGTACTTTTTGTGATTGGACTTTATACCATCCTCGGCGTCACTACAAATGTTTCATGAGAATAAAAAGAATGTTTACGCCCCATTTTGATTAAGGTTGCCTTTAATCAAACGGCTGCAAGTTACTCCCAAGAATACTTGGGGATGACTTTGTGAGCATAAAATCTAACCTGTGACCTAGCCTTTTTATATGATTCAATTGATTATGTTCTCTTCAATTCTGAATGAAGTTGATGGAACTGACAATAAGGCGACATAGGATTTTGCTTCGATACCCTTTCTTCGCAGAGTCGAATTGAAGAATTGATCGCCATTTGAGGATTACCCTCATTAATTAAAATCTTGTAAATACTATTCCTTTTAAGGTATCGCTCAGACTTTTCATACTCAGGAATATATTTTCTAAGCTCTTGAACAACATTCCCACAATTCAGA
>JBCDIQ010000243.1:0-8944 GCA_039024295.1 Bacteroidota bacterium
CCTTAACAGACAGAACCTGTTTGACTACCTCAAGGTCTTCCGGTAAGCTCCTGTACTTTTTTTGTAGCCTTTTGACATCCTTTTTGAAGAGCTGTAGTTCCTCAAATTTCATAAAGCGGAAAGCTCTGATGAATATAAGCGTACCGAATAAGGAATTTCTCTGTAAAAGGTCAACTCGTAATTGATTACTTCCCCAAAAGGGGTAGCAATCCAGGGGAGATCTTTTTGGGCATATGTTCGAAGAATTTCAGGTGTGGTAGAGCTAAACTGTTCTAACACCTGCTCTATCATGTGGGTTTCACTTGCCCTTAACTGAGTTAGATCGGGATTTTCAAGGGGGAAGTAACGATCCAGATGGTCAAGAGAATCTTTGCCTTTTGCCTTGTAAAGTAACTTGCTTGATGTCATCTGCTGAAGGAGAGCAGGTAATTCCTCTGGGGTTGGACCATGTGATAGCTTCCGATAGGTTGACCCTGTTAGCTGTTCCTCATACAGTTCGTAGTAATTGAAATCGATGAAATACAGAAGAAGGCCAATTAAGGGTTTCACCAAGTGAGGATTCCCAGAACCTGCTTTTAACAGATAGAGGAGAATTTGCTGACATTTATGGTGGTTAAATTGAGGAGACGAAATCCTTTCAGCTTTTCGGGAGACATACTCAAGAGGAGGTTCCGCTAACCTAGATTGTTCAGAAAAGTCGTCAGAAAGCAAATCATCTGATGAAAGCTCTAATGCAAATGCTAGCTTTTTGAGTTCCAGAGCTGTCAATTGACGTTTTCCGCCTTCTATCTGCGTAATGACGGGTCGAGAGACTTGAATAACTTTAGCAAGTTCCTCTTGGGAGAGACTTTTTTGCTTCCTCACAAGTGCTATTCTTTCACCTAGTATTTTTGGGGAAAGTTCTGATTTCATTCCGGTTATAGTTTTCCAAGTTAGGATATGTGATGTTTGATGGTTGGGGATTTTATAGGTCAACCCTCATCATCCTGTATAACATGTACCTCCGGTCTCCGACCGGAGATAAATACGCCGTTAGGATAAGGGCGGTACAGGGTTCGTTGCTCATCCTGATTTTCACAAAACTTGCCTTAGTTGATTATTTTCCCCCTAAAATAATAAATGTTCGGAATTTAAACAATGATAAGATAGAATTTAAAACATCCCATTTACAGTTTCCTCACCTTCCTCAAATGCAAATGGTTCATAGGGTTGCCCTCCAGACCCTTGATATTATTCTGAAGCAACCGTAAACTACGGTCGTAAAACAAAACCACAACGGGTGCCTGTTCCATTACCCAATTATCAATTTGCTGGTAGGCTTGCCACCTCAGCGAATCCGAAACCAAAGATTGACTTAGTAGAAGGAGGCTGTCCACCCTGGGGTCGGTAAAGTGGGTGGTATTGGGGCCATTCGGGCTGTGCCTGGCGGTTGAAAAAAGCCCCAGGTAATTTTCCCCTTCAGGATAATCTGCAATCCAGCTTGCTCGCCAGAAATTGACCTTGCCTCCATAAATGGCACTTCTCAGGCTCCCTCCATCCTGGTTCTGGATATTGACTTGAATACCTACCTGCTGCCAGGCCTTTTGCAGGTATTCTGAAATAGCAGAGTAGGCTGGCGTAGAGTTAAGGGCGATCTCCGGCAGGCCCTTGCCGTTGGGAAATCCAGCTTCTTTAAGTAGCTGTTGAGCCAATTCAGGCCGATACGTATACCCCTGAACCGCTTCAGGATCATATCCCGGCATGCCGTAAGGGACAAACCCCGCTTCCCCTGGATACCCCATTCCGTTGAGGATGTAATTGACCATTTTTTTACGGTCAATGGCGTAATTCAACGCCTTTCGCACCCGCACGTCTAGGAAAGGATTCCCCTTGGCCTGCTCATTTTCGGAATCCACCATGATACCAAGGTATTCTGTATTGAGCTGAGGTGCCCGTTGGATCTGGAATTTTCCCTGGTAAGCGGGTTGAATGGAGCCATCTGGACGCAAAAGCTCATCTTTGTAGGAGGGATCTAGCCCATTGATGAAATCCAGTTTACCCTGCAAAAATTCGACAAATGCCGAGAGTCTGCTTGGAATAAAGCTGACTGAAACGGCATCCAGGTAGGGTAGGGGATTGCCCTGCTCATCCATCTCATAGTAAGTAGGGTTTTTATGGAGAATCAGGTGGCGATTGATGTCCCATCGGTACAACTGGAAGGGGCCTGAACCAATCGGTCGCTTGGCGAAATCTTTTCCGTATGCATCAACTGCTTCTTTTGGCACCACAAAGCCATATGGCATGGCAAGAAGCCCCAAAATGGCTGGAAAAGGCTTGGCTAGGGTTAGTTGAAAAGTAGAATCATCCAACGCCTGAAAGCCTGTTACCTTGTTGGCAGTTCCATTTCTGAATTCTCCTGCCCCCTCAATTCTGCCGTCAAATACCCATGCGCCTGTGCTGGCAGTTTGTGGATCCAGTATTCTGGAAAAACTATACACCACATCTTCTGCGGTCAGCCGCCGGGTTTTAGTTGAAAATACGGGGTCTTTGTGAAACCATGCATTGGTTCGTAGGTGAAAGGTATAGGTGAGGCCGTCTTCTGCGATCTCCCATTTTTTTGCCAGGGCTGGCTGAGGGGTTAGGGAGCTGTCCAGCCGCACAAGCCCATCAAATAATTGGGTACACATCCAGGTAGAGCGCTGGTCCCGGGCATATGCCGGATCAAGCGTTGTAAGCCCTTCTGGTAAATTCATGCGGAATACCGTCCTATCAGAAGATTCTGTTGGAGGTTGTTCACAGCTTATCCACAAAAAGATTGTGGAAAACATACTTATGCACAATATTCGTCTTGCCGTGTGGAGTAGGATACGCAACTAGGTTGTATATTTGTGTCACAAATTAATATATCCCAAGGTTTATTTACCATTATGGCAAAAGTCATTTGTCTTGCAAATCAAAAAGGTGGTGTCGGAAAAACCACCACAGCCATCAATTTGGCCGCTAGCCTCGCTGTATTGGAATACAAAACCCTGGTAGTAGATACCGATCCTCAGGCAAATGCCTCTAGCGGCTTGGGGTTTGATCCCAACGAGATCAAGTCCAGTATCTACGACTGCATCATTGACGAAGAAATTGATGTGCGCACCATTGTTCAGGAAACCGAGTTTCCGTTCTTGTATTTATTGCCCTCCCATATTGACCTGGTAGGAGCAGAAGTGGAAATGATCAACATGTCAAACCGCAACTACCTCATGAAGCAGGTACTCGATAAATTGCGGGATGATTATGATTTTATCGTGTTGGATTGTTCACCGTCTCTGGGGTTGGTAACCATCAACTCTTTGGCAGCCTCAGACTCTGTCATTATTCCTGTTCAATGTGAATACTTTGCACTGGAAGGATTGGGAAAATTGCTCAACACCATCAAAATTGTGCAATCTTCTATCAATCCGCAGTTGGAAATTGAGGGCGTTTTGCTGACGATGTATGATAAGCGCCTGAACCTCGCCAATGGAGTTGTGGCTGATGTGACCCAGCACTTCCCTAACCGGGTGTTTAACACGATCATTCACAGGAATATCAAGCTCAGTGAATCGCCTAGTTACGGGATGCCGGCCTTGGCATTGGATGTTCGAAGTAAAGGTGCCATCAATTACATGAACCTTGCTAAAGAAATCCTCAGCCGAAATGACCTTCCCCTGTCCAAACTGCGCGCGATCTCACAAAATTAATATGTTCTCTCCTTTCCGAATCCTGATAACAGGATGTTCATTACTGATGATTTTTTTTGGGGCCTGTGCGGGTTTTGGAGACCAGCAAGGTGATGGGAACCAGCGTATAATGGGACCAGAGCCCATCCAGAAAAATATTTCTGTTTCCTTTTACAATGTCGAGAACCTCTTTGACACTGAAGATGATCCTTTGACAGCTGATGAAGATTTTACGCCGGATGGTAAATACAATTGGACTAACAAAAAATACGGAATCAAGCTTGAAAATATTGCCAAGGTAATCGAAAGCATGGATGCCGACATCATTGGGCTTGCCGAGGTGGAAAATAGAAAAGTACTAGAAGATCTGGTAGACCAGGAGCTAATTCGGCGAAAAAAGTACCAAATTGTACATGCTGAATCCCGCGACCCAAGAGGAATTGATGTGGCACTTCTGTATAATCCAGAGGCCTTTCAGTATGTACGGCACAAAACGGTCCGTCCCAGATTTCCCAAAGAACCAGGCTACCGTACCCGGGACATTCTGGTGGTAGAAGGAATGACCAAAGGCGCTTATCGGGTATATTTTGCGGTGAACCATTGGCCATCAAGAAGGGGCGGGCAGGAAGAAACAGAGGAGCGCCGCTTGAGTGCGGCCCGAAGCCTGAAAGTATTGTCAGACTCTATTCATCGAGAGCACCGAAACCGGGTAAACATGGTATTGATGGGAGATTTTAATGACGATCCAGACGACAAAAGTATTACCTGGGCTTTAGGGGCGTGGAAAACCTATCCTAAGCTTCGGGATGATGGGTTTTACAACCCCATGTTTTACCTGCATAAGCCCGAAGAATATGGGACCCTCACTTACAAAGGAAAATGGAACCTGTTCGACCAGTTCATCGTGTCTGAGGACCTCACCAAAGCCGATAACCCCCTTACCTATGTGATGGAATCCGCTCAGGTGTATCGGCCTCAATGGATACAAGTAGGTTTTGGCAGGTCTCGCGAAGCACCTCGCCGAGCAATTTTCAGGGGGGAATTCGTTAAAGAAGGGTTCAGTGATCATTTTCCGATCATGATGAAACTCAAAGTTCAAGACTAGCAGCGATTTCGAAAAAATGGGGGAAAGGTTTACAAGTTGTTCTGTACTGGGCTGTGGATGGTTAGGACTTCCCTTCGCTCAGAAGATGAGACAAAAAGGGATCAAGGTTAAAGGCTCTACCACCACCACAGAAAAATTACCAGGTTTACAGCGTCTGGGCATCGAACCAGCTCTGATTCGGTTGCATTCTCATGTGATTGAGGGGCCAATAGCGGACTTTGTGGAGTCGGATGTGTTGCTGCTCAACACCCCACCGGTCAAGCAGGGGGAGGTTGAAACCCATTATCCGCTCGCCATAGAACGCTTGCTGAAGCAAATCAGCCAAACACCTATTCTCAAGCGAATCTTATTCATCAGTTCAACGTCAGTCTATGGCGACCCAGATGGAGAAATCACCGAGCAAAGTCCACTAACGCCCACCTCTTCCTCTGGAAAAGCCTTGGTAAAGGTGGAACAAATGCTGCAGGAGGCTTTTCCTTCCATTACCATTGTCCGATTTGGCGGATTATTGGGGTATAACCGAAAACCCGGACGATTCCTGGCTGGGAAGACAAATCTCAAAGGAGGTAATAAACCAGTCAACCTGATTCATCAGGATGATTGTGTGAACATATTGGAAGCAATTATTGAGCAGAAAAAATGGGGGGAGGCATTCAATGCTGTTGCGCGGGAACATCCTGTAAGAAAGGATTTTTATCACCATGCCGCCGCTGTCCAAGGCTTTGTACCGCCTCAATTTTTACCAGAAAATGGCATTTCAGGTAAACGAATTAACAGTGAAAAAGTTAGAAAGGTATTGGGGTATCAATTCAAGTATGATGACCCATTTGATATGATTACCAATGTTTGAATCAGGCAAAAGTTTTTATTGCCCTAAAAACCGTTGAGTCCCGAGAATCGGGACGAAATCCCGCAAAGTGGGAAAAACTGATCACCGATAACTGAAAACAGTCACATGCTGCTTATTCTTTCTCCTTCTAAAACGCTCGATTACGCGTCTCCGCTGAAAACAGAAGCCCATTCACAGCCGGTATTACTTGAAGAGTCTAAAATACTGGCCCAACAACTTGCTGGCTACTCAGAAGAGGAGATTGGAAAATTAATGAAGCTGAGTCCCAAACTGGCTACCTTGAATTTCGACCGATACCAGCAGTTCTCTACGCCTTTTTCTTTAAATAATGCCCGACAGGCATTGCTCGCGTTCAAAGGTGATGTGTACACCGGGTTTGATTTGGATGCCTACAAAGCGGATGATTTTGAATTTGCTCAGCAGCATTTGGCGATTCTTTCCGGGCTTTATGGGCTTTTAAAGCCCCTCGATTTGATGCAGCCCTACCGCCTGGAAATGGGAACTCGGATGTCAAATGAGCGGGGCAAGGACTTATACAAGTTTTGGGGAGAGCGAATTGCCCACCAACTCAAAAGCATGTTAGATGGTCATGAGGTTCCGGTCCTGATCAATCTTGCCTCCAATGAATACTTCAAGGCCGTCAAGAAAGAGGCATTGGGACACCCCATCATCACCCCTGTTTTCAAAGAGCAGAAAGGAGACTCCCTGAAAATCATAGCGTTATTTGCCAAACAAGCCCGCGGCATGATGAGCAACTTTGCCATTCTCAACCGAATAACCCAGCCTGAGGACCTCAAGCATTTTCGTGAAGCCAATTATTCCTTCCGGGAAGACTTATCTACTGAAACAGAGTGGGTGTTTGTTCGGTAGGGGTTTTGGGAGTGCTGGTTTTTTCCTCCAATTTGCGTAATTTGAAGGAAAGCCATTTGCATGTTGACAAACTCCTCTACCGTTTCTACTTCTGTAGCCGTACCGAAGCATCCACGGGACATGACGCCTGAACAGCTTGAGGCTGCGATTCAGGAAAACATGAAGGTGATCACTTCTCACTTTGATGAGCGGTTTACACGGAGTCTGGTGGCTGAGGTGCTGGAGTTTTTGCGCATTTATTTTCGCCCGGTTTATGTGGGGTTTGAGGCTATGCCCGAGCGTCGAAATGAGGAAGTACCGATGATTTTTGCGATGAATCACTCCGGCATGTCTTTTCCTTGGGACGCCATTATGTTTGGATGTGGACTCCTGGAAAAGTTTGATTTTGACCCACGAAACGTATTTCGTGCCCTGGCTGCCCCGATGCTATCTGCTTCTACCTTGATGAATCCCTTTTTGCTGGAAAACATGTGGAAACGCGTTGGGGCAATCGATGCTACCTCCCTGAACTTCGAAACCATGATGAATCAGCACGAATACGATGTGTTGATCTACCCAGAAGGGGTGCCAGGCATCGGGAAAGGATTCAACCGAAAATACCAGCTCCAGACGTTCTCTACCTCCATGATCCGAATGGCCTTGAAATATAAAACAGACATTGTGGGGATGTTTTGTATCAATGGAGAATACATCAACCCCTATTCTTATAGCTGGAAATGGTTTGATCGTCAATGGGAAAAGCTAGGTATTCCCTTTATGCCGATTGGCTTTCTGACCTTCGCGATGATCTTTCAGCCCTGGATTTACTATGCCGCCCTGCCTGCAAAACTGACCTACGTTCGTGGGAAACGGTATAAGCCCTGCGACATGACCGATATTCCCTGGGACGAAATCACTCTGGAGGAAATCACCAGAATCAGAGATGAAATCCAGGCGGGCATGCAGCAAGAATTGGATGAGGCCGTTCGTCAATACGGTCAATCGCCCTTCAATTTAAAGGAACTGCTTCCCTTGCTGCTGAAAAACTGGCGTCAGCTTCCCTATACCATTCCGGTTGGATGGCCTGCTTTGTTTACCGAGTATGACCGCAGGTACGCCAAAGAAGGGGAGCTGCCCACCCGGATTACCCGTGGCTGGTTCAAATTCTGGCAGATTGTGTTCAAAAACCCCATTGTCATTGCCTACTTTATTCCCATTTTTGGCTGGATTCCCATTGCGGTGAGGGGAATGCGCGGCCGTCGTAAGGTAAAGCCCTGGGGAGGAAGCAAGGCTTAATTGAATTGTGACGGAGGAACCTATACCTTTGCCCAAAAATCAATTTGAACCCTCCTGCTGAAAGTTTGAAGCCCTATGCACTGATCACTGGTGCAAGCATGGGTATTGGCAAAGCATTGGCCACCTATTGTGCGCAAATTGGAAAATCTGTACTCCTGGTCGCCCTGCCCGGGCCGGAATTGGAGGCAGCTCAACAGCAACTGCAACAGGACTACCCGCAAATTTCAGTCTTTGCTCTGGGCGTGGACTTGTGTAAAGCCAAAGGACCTGAAAAAGTATGGAATTGGATACGGAAGAATGGATTTGTCGTCGATTGGCTGATAAATAACGCCGGAGTAGGGGCAGGTGGCCGTTTTGAGTATTTAGAGCTTGAGAAATACCATGCGATTCAGCAGCTGAACAATCAGGCCATGGTGTCTTTGACCCACTACTTATTGCCCATGCTTAAAGCGCAGCCTGCAGGACGCCTACTAAACATGAGTAGCCTGGAAGCCACGTTGCCCTTGCCTTACAAGGCCGTTTACACAGGCAGCAAAATGTTTGTTTATGGATTCTCTCTTGCCTTGAGAGAAGAACTCCGGGTAGCAAATAGCCCCCTGAAGGTAAGTGTCCTTTGCCCGGGTCCTGTGGTGACCAATGAAGAAGGCTTAAGGCGCATCGATTCCCATGGTACCCGTGCAAAGCTCATTATGATGTTCCCGGAACAGGTAGCCGAAATAGCCATTCCTGCCATGCAAAAGGGAAAAGCAGTCATTGTACCCGGGAAAGTGAACCAGTTTATTGTTGTTTTTATGGGAATATTGCCTCGTTTCTTGAGAATGCGGATTTTGGAGCGAATATTCCGGGTGTACCGTGATCACAATGGATAATGGCCAAATGTCGGCTGTAAGATAGATTTTTAGCTCCAAGACCTGTTATATTTGTACTGTAAGCTGAAGGTAAGCCCGTTTGTAAGGGTTTTAATGAAGCCTAAGGTGCTTGCTTCAACAATTTGTTAACTTTGTTGCTTATTCATTCGTACAACACAACATTTTATATTCAAACTCATCAGACAATGGGAAAAGCGATCGAAATTACTGATGCCAACTTCGAGGAAGTGGTTCTCAATTCAGATAAACCTGTACTTGTAGATTTTTGGGCAGAATGGTGCGGCCC
>JBCDIQ010000244.1:0-8872 GCA_039024295.1 Bacteroidota bacterium
AATTAGTTCTTCAAGATATGAAGATATTACTATTTGAACAGCAAAAATAGGGATTTGTTAGGAGACCAATGGAAAATTTTACGCATTTAATCTCTGCCTCCTTGAACAAGCATTGAAATAACCTTGGTCAGGACTTACAGCTCAAATAAAGAGATTCCTACTTACTTGATTGCAGGGTTTGGGGTATCGGCAAGGCGCGCATAGGTCTGGCAGGTTTCAAAACACGCCTCTTTGGTGGCGGTCAATTTCTCTTCCCACATGCCCAGTTGGGTTGCTCCATCTTTGATGTTGGCCTCAAAGCCAGTTACCAACTGATCGATATCCGAGGGAACATTTCCTTTTTCCAGGGTGGCTACGAGTGAATTAAGCTTTTTGCCATTGGTTCCCCATTTTTCGGTAAAAGCCGTAACGTCATTTTGAAGAGACTGATAGCTTTCTCCATGGCCTTTACACACACTTTTTAGGGAGTCTAACTTTGCTTGCAGGGCTTCAGGCATGGGTTCCTGTGCATCTTCATTTACGTACATACCTTTGTACATAGCCTCCCAGTTGGCGTATTCATTGGCTGCTTTGGTGGCAAATTCTCCCACTTGGGTGGTAGCACCTGCCCAATCAGTTTGGATAGCCTTAGTAGCTTCCAGTGATTCGGCAGCGGGGTTACAGGCCATGAAGGCAAAAGAAGCTAACAGGACGATTACGAAGAGGGATTGCGATTTCATAGGTTAAATATCTTAAGGTGACTACAAGTATTACCTATGAAGCCATGGAAGTGTTTCCCTTTTAAGGAAAGGGAATGATTTATCCATGAGAATAATGAATAAAACCGGTACCAGAGGGTAGTGATTCTACCGGAATACCACCAAAGGATCGGTGGTTATTTCATTGCTTTTGTTACCTGCCCGATCGACCAAAATAACGGAAAAGGTAAACTCTTCTCTGCGACGGCCTTCAACATTTACCGCCTGAGGAATTTCGACAAAAATGTTTCCTTTAATGGACGGATTCTGCGCATCACTGCTCAGGTCGTCGAAACTGTAGTTGTCATAGAAAAAGAGAGAGTCTGGCAGATGGGCATAAGCAGGGTCAAGCACCCTATCGTCCCGAATAATCAGGGGAGAACCATCTACATTGTCGCCGCCAATGTCCCCATCTCCATCAGTAAATGAGATAGAAATGGTAAAAGGATCCTGAAGATGTCGTACTTCTCGTGGCTGTATATCGAGGTATTGAATTTCTGGTTCCAACGGGAACACCGGGTCATTGTTGCAACTGGCAAGGGCCAGGATAAGCGTGGCTAATAAAAAAAATTGTACCCGGTTCATATGGCTCTCTTCTATTGGTGTACTATTTGTAACGTAATATACTGATAAACGGTTTTTCAATCAATAAAAATCCTGGGTGTCAAAATCTGGTATGTAAGGTCTTCCGGTTTATCACGGTGAAATATATCTTTGATCGAATTAACATCGAAGTCTCAAAGGATACCACTCGTTTTTTATGCTCGACTTACACCCTCAACTATCTGGCTTTCATGCACGTATTTCGAACTATCTTGCTGTTTATTTCTTTTGGGTTGATTATCCTCAACACCTGGGGCCAAAAAAATCCACAGAAAGACGTTATCCTCGGGATGGCCATCACGGGGACAGGTTTTTACGGAGACCTAAATTATTCATCTGCCGGAATAGCAGAGAGTGATTTTTTCACTTTCTACCCTGGGTTCAACCTGAACCTACGTGCTGATGCAGCCAAAAGGTTGCTTCCTAAGCTTAACCTCGGATATGCACAGTTTGTTAGCCAGAATCCTGATCTTCCCCCTGCTCCGGTAGCGATTGGAGGCAGTGACACCCTCATCCAACCCAATACATTTTCCGAAACCGTGATTGTATATGGGGATGTAGGCTTTCACATTAACCTGATTCGAAGGTATGCGATGTTTAAACCCTTCCTTGGGATCAGTATTGGAGGCATGACCTTTTCTCCACGAGGAGAGGACGGCAACCCCTTGATTCGTCGCAGGTCCACCCGGGCACCATCAGAAAGGGACTATCCTGCCATCTCTTATCAGCTTCCACTGACTGCTGGACTAGACGTAAACTTGGGATCGAGGCTGGGGTTGAATCTCGCCTACACCTATCGGCTGGTAGGTACAGATTACCTGGATAACATTGCCTTACTCGGAAAGCAGGAAGGCAATGATCGCCTGCATGCCATTCAATTCGGCGTGAACTTCCGGGTATTTGATGCAGGAAAATATGTGCCGCCAAGGATAGCCCGTCCATTGCCAACGCCAGAGTTCGAAGTGCCTGTGCTGTCTGACATGGATGAGGACAGCCTGATCACCAATGATCCTGCATTTCTGGCGTGGCCAGATGTCAGTGCTGTCACAGCAGAATGCGATAGCCTGTATAAGATTTATTCCCTGGTAATCGCAGAAAAAGAGGCACAAATGGAAACATTGGAAGCTCAGAGAGCCTTCCTTCAGCAGCAAGTGGCACAGCAAGAACTGGAAATTGCCCAACTCAGCAACCAGCTCAACCAATCAGCAGCTGAAAATATCCCTGCTCCGCAAGCAACAGAACAACCTTCAGACTATGTTCCTGCATTTGCCATAAATATAACTGCTTCAACCCCCACCGTTCAGCAGCATGTAATCACTTATTTTGAGAGAATGGGCTATAAGTATCAACTGGAAGCAGGACGCATGCAATACCGCAAGTTTCGAATTCCAGGGTCAGACAAAACCCGATATGAGGTCAATTTTTTCATGGGTAAAACCAAGACAGGAACCCGGCAACTAATGGCTACCTTCCTCACTCCTGGCGGGACCTACCTAACGCGAAAAAATAACCCCCAAGCAAGCCAAAAGGCCGAATCATTTATCCAAAATCTTTGCAAGTCTTTGTAAGATGAAAGGATTAAGCGTCGCTTTTTTAGTAACATGCATCTTTTTTCTCCCAGGAACATTGGTTGCCCAAACTCAGATCAAGCAGGCGATTGCCAACCTGAAGGCTGACCCTGTCCTGAAATCTGCTAATTGGGGTGTGAGCGTGGTGGACCTGGCCACAGGGCAGGAAATTGCTCAACATGAGTCCCAGAAATGTCTGGTAACAGCCTCCAGCATGAAAGCCCTGACCACTGCCACAGCTTTGTGGAGATTGGGAGAAGGCTTTCGATTTGAGACGAAGCTGGTATCCACCGGCACCCTTCAAGCTAACGGTACCTTAAAAGGAGATATCTGGCTAGTGGGCAGTGGAGATCCAAGTCTGGGAAGCGCGAGGCTAAGGCCTGAGGATGGGGCCACTGCTCTACTGGAAGCATGGACACAATCTGTTAAGCAAGCTGGCATCAAACGGATTACCGGAGGGGTATATGCGGACATCGGTAAGTTCAGTACGCTCATTACCCCTCGCAAATGGGGATTCGAGGACATCGGCAATTATTATGGAGCCGGAGCCGCGGGTGTCAATTTTATGGAAAATACCTATCGGCTAGACCTCAAACCCGGCAACAAAGTGGGAGCCCCAACAACGGTTGTGCGCACTGATCCCCCTGTTCCTGGGTTGGTATTTGAAAATGAGTTGACAACAGGCTCTGCAAGGTCAGGGGACCAGGCCTATATCTTTGGGGTGCCTTACACTTCCCTTCGGTACCTCAGGGGCACCATTCCTTATCGTAAGACTTCCCTTTTTTCCATAAAAGGAGCAATTCCTGATCCCGCTTTATTTACCGCTCAGCAACTGGCCGATGCCCTAAAGACTTGTGGCATATCTTTGGAGAGTCCTCCGGCGGTGAAAAGATGCTCCAACGCCTCCTCTGCCAAGGTCTTGTACCTACACCAGTCTGCTCCTCTGATTGATCTAATCCGTGAAACCAATCACGAAAGTATCAACCTGTTTGCCGAAGCCTTGCTCAAGCAAATCGCCCTCCATGGAGGCAAAGCAGGAGATACCCAATCCGGGCTGGATGTATTGGAGGATTTCTGGGCATCCAAAGGACTCAGCCTCAAGCATGCCTACTTAAGGGACGGTAGTGGCTTATCTTCCAACAATGCCGTTTCACCCCGGCAGTTTACCCAAATGCTCAGCCTGGTTCACAAAAGTACTTATGGAGAAGCTTATAAAAACTCCCTTCCCATTATGGGTAAAAGTGGGACCCTGAAAGGAATGGCTGCAGGCACGGCAGCAGAGGGACGTATCCGGGCCAAGAGTGGGTATATTGGCGGAGTCAGAAGTTATGTTGGCTACGTCAAAACCCGGTCGGGCAAGCAACTGGCCTTCGCCGTAATTTGTAACCAATTTGCTTGTTCTCCTGGGCAGATGAAGCGAAAGCTCATCCCCTTGATGGCAAGGATGGCAGAATGGTAGGCGAACACAATGATACCTAAACCGAACTCTTAAATCGTCCTTTTGAGAAAATACGAACACCGGAATCCTTCCCTTTCCGCAGGGCGATTTGCTTCTCTATTGGCAGGTGAATGAAATCCTGGCAATCCGTTGAGCAGCACCCATCATATTTGGCTGCGCATGCATCACACTGGATGAACAACAGGTTGCAGGTTACATTGGCACAGTTCACGTGGGTGTCACAGGGTGCTCCGCATTGATGACAATGGGCAATCACTTCATCGCTGATGCGCTCCCCAAGGCGTTCGTCAAAGACGAAATTTTTGCCATGAAATTTATTTTCAAGGCCTTTTGCTTTTACCTCCCGAGCATACTGAATGATGCCCCCATCAAGCTGGTACACCTTTTCAAAGCCTTTATGCTTGAACCAGGCACTGGCCTTTTCACACCGGATACCTCCGGTACAATACATCACAATGTTCTTGTCCTCATGCGGACGAAGGATATCCTCAACAATTGGCAGAGAATCACGAAAGGTATCGACATCAGGGGTGACAGCACCTTCAAAATGGCCCACTTCACTTTCATAGTGATTTCGCATATCTACCACCACGGTATCTTCCCGACTGGTCAGTTCGTTGAACGCCTCGGCACTGAGGTGCTGGCCCCCATTGGTCACGTCAAAAGAATCATCATCTAGTCCATCTGCCACAATTTTGTCACGGACCTTGATCTTGAGTTTAAAGAAGGACTTCCCATCATCGTCGACTGCAATGTTAAGTCTTACCCCATTCAGAAAAGAAATGCTGTACAGCCTTTCCTTAAATATCTCAAAATTGGCGGCAGGCATACTGATCTGGCCGTTGATGCCTTCCTTGGCTATGTATGTTCGTCCCATAACTCCAAGGGGCTCCCATTGGCGGTATAGTTCGTTGCGGAAGGCATGGGGATCATCAATCTTGGCGTACTGGTAAAAGGACAATGTCAGCCTTTCCTCTGTGCTTTCGCACATTTGTTGCTTGAGCAGTTCACCGTTGACTTTATTGTGAAGGGCCATGACCTAAGAACTTTCAGTTGGGGTATCAATAATTAAATCGGTTTACATATATAAACGCAATCATGCAAATATACGGTATTCATAAAAAAAAGGCCATCCCAGGAAGGATGACCTAAAATCTTTTGTTGTTGAATCTGGTATTACCTAGTAGATAACCATTGGATCTAAGCTCTTGGCTTGCTCTACAAAACTCTCAACCTGACTGAGCGCAGGCGTTTGGCGAACAAGCTTTTTCTCAGCATTCACCTCTTGCATCTTGGCGTGAAGATTTGTTGCGTTTCTGTTGCGTAACTCTTTGACTGTATCTACCCCAGCAGCTTCCAGAAGCTCGGAATATTGTGAGCTTACGCCCTTGATACGGAAAAGATCAGCCATATTCACCCAGTTCAAAAGCGTTTTGTGGGCAATACCTGTTGTCTGTTCAATTTCTTTCCGACCTTTAGGGTCTTTGCCTTTCTTTAGCAGTGCTTCCACAGTCTTGATGCCAGCAGCACCTAGTTTCTCGGCATTTGCAGGGCCGATACCTTCGATGTCAGTGATTTTCGCCATGGTTTTGGTTAACTTGTACGAATGTGTTAATGAATCATCCAATGATACTTCATTCTTGCCAAATAATCAACTTGTCGCCAGAAATCTGTCCATGAACCTAAATTCTGATTTCCTGATTACCAATGAAATAGATTTGTATTATTTCGAACCTGTTACTAACAGGTGACCTCATTCACATGGAAGAACTGACCTTACAACAATTACTTACAAAAGCCATGAGCTACTGCGCCTACCAGGAACGCTGCCGGCAGGAAATTGTAGGAAAGTTGGCTGAGTGGGAGGCCACGGATGAGCAGATTTCCACCATTCTGGATCGTCTGGAGGTAGAACGTTTCTGGGATGAAGGCAGGTTCGCTGCTGCTTTTGCCGGGGGGAAGTTCCGGGTTAAAAAATGGGGGCGCATGAAAATACGTCAGGAGCTCCGACAAAAAGGAATTAGCGATGACCTGATCGAAAGCGCATTCCGGCAGGAGATTCCTCACTTCGATTACCAAAAAACGCTGGAAGATTTGGCTCAGAAAAAACTCAAGCAACTATCAGACGGTGCTTCAGTCCGCCGATACGCCAAACTGTATCGATACCTGACTCAAAAGGGATATGAGCCACATTTGGTGAAGAAGTATTGGGCGGAAGTTACTTAGACCGAAAAACTCTCCCCACACGCACAGGTACGAGAAGCATTGGGATTCTTAAAATGGAATCCTTCGCCCTTCAGGCCGTCTGTGTAATCTAGCTCGGTACCAATGAGGTAGAGCAGACTTTTCATGTTGACATAAATCTTCAACCCTTGGTCTTCTACCACCTGATCTCCTGGCTGTTCGGCCTTGTCAAAGTCCAATTTGTATGCCAGCCCGGAGCATCCGCCGCCTTCCACACTTACACGAAGTCCGTAGGATTCATCAAATCCTTCGCGTGTGCGTAGTTCGCGAATGTGTTCGTGGGCACGGTCGGTAACTGCAATCATTTGCTCATCCATGAGAAAACCTGTTTGTTGGTCAATTAGACGAGTCAAATATACGAAAAAAATGAAAGCTGGTTCAGGTTTGGTCCAGCTTCAATTTCACAAAAGCTGAGGCCCAACGTCGGATTTTTCCGTATGTTATGTCTATGAGTCGAAAGTTGATTCCCATTTGTGTGTGGACCTGTTGGTTATTCCTGGTGAGTATTCCAGCCTATTCACAGACTCGCCCTTATGGGTTTCACCTGCCTGAAAAAGTAAATTCTGTCAAAATACCTGTTCACATTTCACACAACCTGATCCTGGTTCCAGTACGCATAAATAATTCATTGGAACTGAATTTTATCATGGACACAGGTGTACGAACCAGTCTATTGATAGAGCCAATGGTATTGGGATTGATGCAACTGGATAGCCTAAAACCCATTAGGGTGCGCGGCCTGGGCACTGGAGCTCCTATCGAAGCTGGCCTGGCAGAAGGCATTAAAATAGAACTCCCAGGGGTGGTGGGAGAAGACCTCAGAATGATCATCATGCCGCCCAATATGGTTTCCTATTCCAGCATGTTTGGCCGACCGGTGGTAGGCCTTATTGGATATGACTTCTTGAAAAACTTTGTGGTAGAGATCAACTATCAGCAGGAATATATCAAGCTGTACCGACCGGAAGCATTCAAGCTGAAGGGAAGTTCCAGAAAATGGCAAAAGTTCCGGCTCCGGTTTCACCGATCAAAACCTTATGTCAATGCCCATTTGACGGCCTCTGATGGCCAAAAACATTTGCTTCCCTGGCTGATTGACACCGGCGCCAGCCAAGCACTATCGATTTACTACCAGCAGTTTCCTCTCCCGGATAAAACCATCCGGGCATTTATTGGAAAAGGGCTCAGCGGAGAAATATATGGTGACCTGGGCCGGGTTCCCCAGTTGGAGCTGGGAAATTATACCTTTGAATACCCTGTCGCAGGATTTCCTGATAGCCTGTCTGTCTGTCAGATTGTGAGTCAAAGAGGTCTGTATGCCACCATCGGTTCTGAAATCCTTTCTCGTTTTGTGATGGTGTTGGATTACCCGCACCGTAAAATGTACCTGAAGAAGAACAGCAGTTTTCGTAAGCCCTTCGAATTTAATTTGAGCGGCATTGAGCTGGAGGCGAGAGGTGCCAGATTTGATCAGTACTTTGTTTCCTATGTTCGCCCAGAATCTCCTGCAGATGAAACGGGGATTTTAGCGGGGGACCAAATTATCGAGATCAGTGGAATAGATGCCAAAGATGTTGAGGACCTGAGCCTGCTACATGGTTTTCTCAATCGGAAAGCGAATGCCAAAATTTGCCTCAAGGTACTTAGGGGAAATGAGGTAATGCGGAAGTGTATGGTGCTGGAACCGGATATTTAGGATGGGCCTGTGCTTCATAGGCTGGGTAGGGGGATTGAAGACGATTCACTTAGATTCGAAACACCGTTTTATCACCTCGAGTAAGGATACCGCTGGGGCGCTACTGCTGAAAAAATGACAATGAGAAGCAAGACCGGTTAATCACGCCAGTTTCACCATTCCTGCCCAGAATTTCGCAGAAAAGGATGCGCGTTGGCCTCCCCAAACAGCGGGGGTGGCGATGGGTGGCGGGAGATAGCATTTGTTTGGGGTAGATTTTTGCCGACTTTTTATCGATGAAAAAGTCAGACATCCCTATTTTCTTACCATTACCCTACACACACAATATATAACGTATTGATAACCAAGATACTGAAAAAGTTGTCATAAGTAGTGGAGATACTGCTGATGCGGTACTGCTGTTGAGATGACAAGAAGAAGCAGGATTGGTTGACCGTCCCTGCCCAATTATTCGCAGAAAAACATGCGCGTTGGCCTCCCCAAACAGCGGGGGCGGCGATAGATGTGCGGGAGGAAGCATTGTTTGGGGTAGATTTTTGGATACTTTTCATCGATGGAAAAGTAT
>JBCDIQ010000245.1:0-8774 GCA_039024295.1 Bacteroidota bacterium
AAAAAAATCGTGTAAAAACGTTTCAACATATGGTTCATGATGTCAAGAATGATTTTGGGTCATTAAACATACATATAAATTAGCTAATAAGCGTTAGGTAGGCGACATTCCTTGCCCTTTTCAGCGGGTTGTTTCCCCTAAACAAATGACAAATTTTGTATGTCTCCCAGAATTAAGCTAGAAACACAAAAATAAATAGTTAATAATCAATTATTTAAAAATTACGCTACGCATAAATACGCTTCTAGAATTACGTTTTTCTGTAACAGGTTTTCCACAACCGAACGGGGAGTTATTTCGGTTATGAAACCGAGTATAACCCTTAAATCTTGATGATGCGTTCAAACTTTATTACCAACACACTCCTCCTGGTGATGATGTTGGTCGGCTACAACAGCTTCGCACAGCGAGCCGCCGTCCAGATCATTCACAACTCAGGAGACCCAGCCGCCGATACGGTTGACGTCTACGTCAACGGCATCCTCGAATACGATGATGTAGCTTATCGTACTGCCACTGGATTTGATTCTGTCATTGCAAACCTAGCCCTCCAGGTAACTATCGCTCCCGGCAACAGTAACACCACCGGAAATGGCATCAACGACTCTGTTGCAGGTTTTTCTTTGCCTCCCCTTGTCCCGCTTACCAACTATGTGGTAATGGCGAATGGGGTTGTTGACACAACTAACTTTAACCGAGCTGCCAACGGAGGCCTTGCGATCCAATTCGGATTAGACATCATTGCCCCTGCCCGAAGCACCGGTACTTCACCCGTTTTTGTAGATGTTGCTGCTATACATGGTGCAACTGATGCTCCCGATGTGGATGTATTCGCCCGGGGCGTTACCAATGCCATCATTGATGACCTTGCCTACAGCACCCCAACGGGTTACCTCAGCTTACTTCCTCAGGCAGTAATCCTGGATGTAGCAGCAAGTTCAGATAGCACCAACCCTGTAGCAAGTTTTTATGCAGATTTGACCGGGCTGGGCGGAGGCTCCGCCGTGGTATTTGCCTCTGGTTTCCTCGACCCTTCCACTAACCCTGCCGGGGTAGCACCCTTTGGCCTTTTTGCAGCATTGAGCAATGGAACTGTTGTTGAGTTTCCCAGAATTGGGGAAGCTGCTGTTCAGATTATCCATAATTCAGCAGATCAGGCAGCCGCTGTAGTTGACATCTACATTGACAGCGTATTGGCTTATGATGATGTAGCTTATCAAACTGCCACCGCATTTGATACAGTTCCTTCCAATGTACCTTTTGGCGTGGGTATTGCCCCTGGAACTTCCAATACCACCGGTAACGGTGCCAATGATATCATTGCAGAATTTCCTTTTAACCTGATGAGCAACACTTCATATGTGGTTGCTGCTACAGGTGTCCTGGATACCCTACAATTTGACCGGACTGCAAATGGAGGCCTTGCCATCGAATTTGACCTGAAGGTGATTGCTCCTGCACGTCAGGCAGGTGTTTCAGGTACCGACATTGACCTGGCAGTCATCCACGGTGCAACTGATGCCCCGGATGTAGACGTATTTGCCGATGGTACAACTCCTGCCCTTTTGAATGATCTTCCTTACGGTCAGCCAACAGGCTATGTTACCATTCCAGCTACAGATTACGTATTGGGCGTAGCTGCCAGTGCTGACAGCCTAACCGTGTTAGCTTCTTTTTACGCTGACCTCAGCAGCCTTGGCGGAGGTGCAGGAGTTGTATTAGCTTCTGGTTTCCTGAACCCTGCGAACAATCCAGGTGGTACTGAGCCTTTTGGCCTGTTTGCTGTACTGCCTACTGGAGGTCCTTTTGTACGTCTGCCACAGGTTACAGAATCCTATGTACAAATCATCCATAACTCTGCAGACCTTGCTGCAAGCGTAGTAGACATCTACATTGACAGCATGCTCGCATATGATGATGTTGCATATCAGACTGCTACCTCTTTCGACACCGTTCAATCAAATGTCCCTTTTGAAGTTGGGATTGCTCCTGGCACCTCTAACTCCACCGGAAACGGTGCTCAGGACATTCTTGCAACTTTCCCTTTCACCTTAATGGATAGCATCGCCTACGTAGCAGTAGCTACGGGTGTATTGGATACGACTCAATTTGACCGTGCTGCTAATGGCGGACAAGCCATCGCGTTTGATTTGAAGGTTATTGCTCCTGCACGTCAGGCAGGCGTATCAGCTAACACGGTAGATCTTGCGGTTATTCACGGAGCCACTGATGCCCCAGATGTGGATGTATTTGCTGATGGCGCAACACCTGCCCTCTTGAATGACTTGCCTTATGGTCAGCCGACTGGCTATGTCAGCCTTGCACCAACGGCCTATGTACTGGGCGTAGCCGCAAGCGCGGACAGCACCAATATTCTGGCATCCTTCTACGCAGACCTCAATGGTCTTGGAGGCGGCGCAGGCGTAGTGCTTGCATCTGGATTTTTGAATCCAGCCAATAACACGGGTGGCTCTGAGCCATTTGGCTTGTTTGCCGTACTTCCCAATGGAGGTCCATTCATTCGTCTTCCACAGATCAATGAAGCGTACCTGCAGGTGATTCATAACAGTGCGGATGACGCAGCTTCAACCGTAGATATCTACGTTGACAGCATGCTGACATATGACGATGTTGACTTTCGGACTGCAACATCATTTGATACCCTCCAATCTAACATTCCCTACCTTATCGGAATTGCTCCAGGTACTTCTAATACCACAGGTAACGGTGCACAAGATATCTTAGCTACTTTTCCTGTTACCTTGATGGACAGTATTGGGTATGTTGCAGTTGCAACAGGTGTACTTGATACCACTCAGTTTGACCTTGCTGCTAATGGTGGCCTTGCCATCCAATTTGACCTGAAAGTCATCCCTATGGCACAGCAGGCCAGCGGTAACACCAATGAGATTGCTGTAGCTGTCATCCACGGGGCAACTGATGCACCGGATGTGGACGTATTTGCCAATGGCACTACCCCAGCTCTGGTCAACGACCTTGCATTTGGTACAAACACCGGATATGTCACCATTGCTCCGGCAGAGTATGTCTTGGAAGTAGCTGCAAGTGCTGACAGCACCAACCCTGTAGCAGGCTTCTATGAAGACCTTTCTGGACTAGGTGGTGGTGCTGCTGTTGTATTTGCCTCCGGATTCCTGGATCCTTCTAATAACACTCGCGGCTCAGCTAGCTTTGGGCTGTTTGCTGCCCTGCCTGATGGAAATATTGTGCCTTTCAACCTGATTGGCAATGCTGATGCTCAAATCATCCATAACTCAGCTGACCCTGGTGCTGATACTGTAGATATCTACATCTCATGGATCATTGACTCTGTCAAGTTAGACAACGTACCGTTCCGTCGTGCTACTGGATTTACCACCTTGCCTTCTAATGTACCCTTGACCATTAACGTTGCTGGAAAGAATAGCACTGGCTCTACCCAAGGCCTTGCAACCTTCGACCCAACCCTGGCAACAGGTGAGAATTACACAGTAGTTGCAGCTGGCGTACTGGATCCGATGAACTTCACTGCCAACCCAAGTGGTCGTGACATTGGATTTAGTTTGTACGTAACAGATGATGCTCGCCAGGTATCCTCCGCTACAGGAAACGTCGATTTTCGCGTCTTTCACGGAGCGACTGATGTAGATTCCGTAGATGTACTGGCAGGTCAGGCTACCCCTCCAATAGTTGACAACATTGCCTTCTCAGACTTTGATGATTATTTGTCAATTGCTGCTGGCAATACCACCGTTCAGATTACCCCTTTCGATGACAACACCAATATCTTGTTCAACTACGATGCCCCCTTAGCTGCATTTGAGGACAGCGCGTTGGTGATCTTCGCAAGCGGTTTCCTCGATGCCACCCAAGGACCTGCTTTCGAGCTGTGGGTAGCTGAGGCCAACGGTAACACCTTCCCGCTTCAGTTAATCACCTCTATCTCAGAGGAGTTTACTACCGGCGCACCTTCATTCCTCATTTATCCTAATCCGGTAAATGGTAATGGCGTGGTAGAATTCGAAATTGAGGAGAATCAGGCTGTCAACCTTCAACTTATGAATGCAATGGGACAATCAGTTCTTCGTATGCCATTGGGTATGCAGACTGTTGGAACCAAGAAAGTAAACTTCTCTACAGAAGGTCTCACGCCTGGCGTGTACATTTTCAGCCTAGAGACGTTAAATGGCCGTTCTGTTCAGAAGATCGTCGTCCAGTAGGGTTATGAAAGGGCAGTTCTTCGAACTAGAAAAGTCCTTTTGTACTTAAATCGTTCTTAGCAGATTGATTAGATAAAGCCTGCCCCAAAGGGGTGGGCTTTTTTAGGTGAAATAATTGGCAAAGACACGTCAGGGGGCATCAGCAATCCTTAGGTCTACCCCAATTTTTGTAGAAAACCATTATTCTTTCACATCAAAACAAGAGAGATTTAAGGTTACTGTAATCCACAGATCATTAGTATTACTGGAACCATTTTACACCATGAAAAAAACCTACCTTTTTCTAGCCCTCATTCTCCTCTTCCTTTCACCCTTAGAAGCACAAATCACCCTGACCAGTGCTGCAAATGTTCCCCAAATCGGAGATTCTTTTGATTATATTTTTTCTACCGCCCTCCCTGCTGATGCAAGGAAAACCGGTGCCAACCAGACGTGGGATTTTTCTCAAGTTTCGACCTCATCTACAGGCAACAATTCTTACGTTAGTCTTGCCAATTCTATGGATGGCACCAATTTCCCCAATGCCAACTTGGTAGAAACAGACGGATCAGGAGGAGAAACCTATTACAATAGCACTGCATCGGCATTGACCTTAGAAGGCCAAGTTGCTGCCGGGGCTGCAAGGGTTATTTTCTCAGACAAGCGCGAATTTCTGGAATTCCCCATGACGTTCAATGATGTGTTCAATGAAACGTTTGGAGGCACAGTGGATAACCTACAAACTATGCAGCGTTTTGATCGCTCAGGAACCGTTGTAATCCAGGCAGATGGGTATGGTGATCTCATTCTGCCTTACGGAACCATAGATAATGTGCTCAAAGTTTCTGCTATCTATAATTACGAAGATAGATTTATGGGCACGCCTTTTTTTACTTATGTCGATACGATAACTGTATGGTATGATGCCTTTAATAGTAATTTTATAGCCAATACCACTGTTACATACACCAGTGGAAATTTGCTACTCTCTCAGACTACTTACATGGCTCAATCAAGTTTGGTAACCAGTATTGATAAAAACGAACTCGGCAGACAGGTTTCTTTTTACCCTTCTCCTGCTCATGATGTTGTCACCCTAGAGAATGAAACCGGGCGTCCACTATCTATTCAGGTTACAGAGATGAATGGACGGGTGGTGAAAGACCTTGAGCTTTTGGCGGAGGTAAAAGAGGTCTCCGTTCAAGGATTGGCGCCAGGCGTGTATTTTATCCGCTTTTCATCAGAAAATAAGTCGTACACAGATAAACTTGTTATTCACTAAAATTCAGGATTTAGTTAATCCCTTCTAACTAGGATTGCGACCGTGCAATCACAACCCTGTCAAGGTGTTGAACCTTGACAGGGTTGTGTTTTTCTGGTGGAAAAGAATAGTCAAAAACACCTCGCAGGTTTTCGAAACCTGCGAGGTGTTTTTGACTGAAAATCAGCCTTATAGATCCCTCCACAAGGTCGAGGGC
Organism: Bacteroidota bacterium; assembly: GCA_039024295.1. Lineage (GTDB taxonomy): Bacteria > Bacteroidota > Bacteroidia > J057 > J057 > JBCDIQ01. The sequence continues at coordinate 5,678 of JBCDIQ010000245.1, forward strand.
AGCAATTCCCCATGTGACTACTTATTACGTAAATGATCGATGAAGCCTTGACCTCGAGCCTGAAACATCAGTCCATTCTTATACATAAATGGATTCTTCTATGCCGTGGTTCTTCGAGAGGTTTCGCCCCGCTGGGGCTTTTGTCCCTTGCGAAGGCTTGTGCTACAGAGGTTCCACGCCTTCGCCTTGAAGGCATTTTACCATCCACCGATCCATGGTTAAGCACCCCTGGAAGGGGTGACACCTTGGTAGCAATCATTCCTCTGGAACACAAGCTTCGGTGAAGCGGCACCTCAACTAAGTGGTGGTCCTCACCCACATACGCCAGCTTCAGATCGACTTTGGGTAGCTGTTAGGATACCAGATACCTCCACCTTGCCTACCGATTCTACAGCTACATTCTCCTACCGCTCATGAGAGGAGCACAATATCCTGCCAGTGGCTAAGGGTAAGCCCTAGGCCCAGGGGTAAAGCTTATTTTTTCTTCAACATGGGGAATTGCTGAATAAAACACGGAGTCCTCTCTCGGAGACTCCGTGTTTGGTTGCATTGGGCTGGGCCAGATTCGGTTTTCGTGGGACCAGTTGCCCGCGGTAGAAGTAGATATGGCTGCCTGGCTGGAGCAATTTAGCAGCAACCTCCAAGGTCCGCGGGGTTCTGTTATTTTATCGCCATTGGCCTTATATCCAGCCAGTAAAATGTGTACATTTGGTCAAAAGGTCTTTGACGTGGATTATCTTATCGGTCGTACCCATACATTGTTCATAGATTGAAGTAAATTGGACCCGATGCACAATATGGCCGTATTGCTGTTAAATAAAACCGTCGTTATCCGCAGAATATCAATTAGTTAACCCATAGTTAGGGTAGAAGTGCGTTCCATTTTAGAAAGGATTGCGACCAGCAGTTGGATCACCGGACATGATCTTTGTTAGCGTAGAAGTGCGTTCCATTTTAGAAAGGATTGCGACACGAGGAGATCGCGTTGGTTTGAACCATCCGGTAGAAGTGCGTTCCATGCTAGATAAGATTGCGGCCGTTCAACCACAACCCTGTCAAGGTTTTGAATCTTGACAGGGTTTGCGTTTTTCTGGTAGAAAAGAATAGCCCCTACAAACACTTCGCAGGTCTTGGAAACCTGCGAGGTGTTATTCACTGATAATCACACCTATACCTCCCCAATGTTGGGGCGATACCCCTTATGTGGAATTCGAGGAGCAGCATAATGATAGGGGGTTCGTACAGCGAACCTTTTATCCCCCATTTTACTACTTCCTATCCAATGGAACCGTGACCACTTTGGGAATAGCCTCGCCTTCCCCATCCAGCAGCAGGAGGGCAGCTATGGATTCATTCAACCAGGCGGTATAAGTCGGGACATGGTACTGATCCCTCCTCCTTCCATCATAAATCGGATATGGCCCGGTAAAGGTTCCATCTTTCAGGTTAATGGAACGTTTGTACAGCATGGGAGCTTTATAGGGTTTCCCGGAGGGTGCTTCACGGGTGATCATGTCTATGCGCATCCGGTCTGGAAAGACGTTCAGCTGGTAATTGCGGGTCATCCTCTCCCGAAGGTTTTCAGCCCGCTGAATCACCGGAATAATGATCGCCTTCTGAACTTTGCCTTCCGGAGAAAACTCGTACAGGATGATATCTTCATGCCGGGTATCAAATGAAGTGGCAGCCTGTACCCCATTGATGTATTCAAGCTGGCGATTTTTCAGGTACCGTTGCGTGACAACCCAAAGCGATTGATCGGGAAGCTCGATAACCTCCCGAATCTCATAATGATCAAATGGTACATTGGGCCTAAGTTTTACAGCCTCTCGCTCCTTGGCAACCTTTACCCGAAAACCAGAAGTGATCTCAACATATCGTTTTTGATCCAGCCTCATGTGGTCAAAGTCAAATTCGATTACCTGAAGGCTTTCTATTTCCTTTTTCCCGCGGTTTTTTACCCGCTTGGCAGTGACGGCAAATATACTCCCATTGTTGCCTACCTCAGGTACCAACCTGGCGTCATAAGGAGGGTCATTGAATGGGTCGGGATAGGGCTGAAAAACCATTTCCCTCGACTCGTTTAGGGAAGCGTCAAACTGAACAATTCTCAAGGCCTCTGGTCGTTTGAAGACCGGCACATAAATATTCCCGGCATTGTCTAACTGACAATCAAGGGCGTAAGACTTTTCCCTCAACCATACATCAATCGGAAATGTGGCAGATTGAAGGGTATCAAAATTTCGTGAAAGCCTCACAAACCTCAGGTGGGAAACGTTCGTGATTTTTTGTCCCAGGTTCCATTCTCCTAAGGGGAATTGGGTTAGCTGGGTAATGGAAGGACGTTTTACCTGATTTTCAAAGACGTATAGCAATATTTGCTGTCCATCAGGCGAAAAATTAAACCCTACAGGCTCTACTCGGTCTCCAATAACCATGAACAAGGTTTGAGAAGAAATGTATTCCCCTTCCTGTGCTTCATATCGATGCGCAAGAATCTGATGCGCACGGGTTTGAGGATCAAACCGATACGAAAGCAAATTCACCATACCATCTTGTGCAAAGATGTAGATCAGGTTTTCGTTATTTGAGATATTTAGCTCACTTTCCCATAGCAGTTTCGCCTTAGAATCGAAACAGGATACCAACCGACGGCGATTCCCTCGAAAAGACGGTTTCCAAACCATAACAAACTTATCTTCTGAGACAACCGCTGAGGTCTTTATCCCTATCCCGTGTAAGTCCATTCCAAACCTCAGCCACACATAGGGAAAAATATCTTCTTTCAAGTAGGCTCCTTCTAAGGCATAAGTACCTCTGGGCTCAGGGATTTCCTGTCCAAGAGATGGCAGAGGACTGATCAACAGCAAGCAGGCTGCAAGCCAAAAAGGGCGCATACCTCAAAGTTATTTTTCTCGAATTTCTTCAAATTCTACCGTTTCTGCCAATTCATCCAGGTCAGGAAGTGGGGATTGGGGCTGATTTCTAGGAATTTGAATTTCCAGCTCTTCTATTTTCTTTTTAATAGATAGTTTTTCTTTTCTGAGCTTAATAAGAATATCGTTTCTGTCCATTAGATTTTTCATTTAACTTCAAT
>JBCDIQ010000246.1:0-8762 GCA_039024295.1 Bacteroidota bacterium
ACCATTTCCACCTACTGCCCAGCCGGAGCCCACTCCGCCAAACCATATTCGCCAGAAGGTAATATTAACGCCTGTGTTGAATGGGGTCCACGTCTGACCGTTATTGGTAGATACACATAGCAAGCCATTGCTACCGGAGATGAAGGTAGAGCCTCCAACATAATACACCTGGGTAAGGGTGCTAGTGGTATTGGGGTTGGAAGTCGTCCAGGTAGTCCCGCCATTGGTGGTGAACAACACACTGCCGCCACCGGATGGATTGCCGCTTTCTACTGCCACACATCCACTGTTAGGTGCATAGAAGGAGGAACCCGTAACGGTTTGGGTCCTACCAGTTGGGCGGCTGGTGTTCGGGAATACTTGCCAAACTTCCACAAAGCTGGTTTTTGACAAGGTGTCACTACAGCCGGAGGCGTCTTCAACGATTAATTCCACATCGTAAAATCCGGGCTGGGTGTAGGAATGCGCAGGACTTGCTACTGTAGAAGTATTTCCATCTCCAAAGTCCCAGGCATACGTATTGATGGTTCCATTGGTGGAGGAGGAAAAGTTTACAGTCGATGCGGGCAGGTAATTAATGGCTTGGGAGATACCGAATCCATTGAGGGGATCGGTCACAGTAACGGTCACTGGGGTGGCCAGGTCTTGACATCCAAAAGTATTGGACACAGTTACGGAATAATTTCCTGCATTTCCAACGGTGATGCTCTGGCTGGTCTCTCCGGTACTCCACAGGTAGCTATCTGCTGTACCTGCATTCAGGGTTACAGTTTCTCCTATACAAAGGCCCGTATTGCCCACTACACTAATGGTTGCACTGGGAGAAGGATCAACGCGCGCGTACACCGTGTCATAGGCAAAACAACCGAAGCTGTTTTGTACGATAAGAGAATAAGTCCCGGCATTGCTGACCTGAATGGCAGAAGTACTTTCGCCATTGCTCCAAGTGTAGCTTGAATAACCAATCCCGGCAAAAAGTGTCGAAGGCGTTCCCTGGCATACCTGAATGGTGTCACCCCCAAGAATATTAACCGTTGCCTGGCTAAACCCAATTGGCATAGTGGGGGAGTTGAGGACACAGCCGTTGACATCCGTTACCTGTACGGAATAAAATCCCTGCTGCTTTGCCTGATACGTAGCATTCGTGACGTTCAAGCTCGCTCCATCGCGGTACCATTCGTAGGTATTGAACCCGGACGTAGCTGTCAGTTGTACACTGTCCAGGTAACAAACTACGCTGTTATTGGCAGTAATTGAGGGAGAGGCCACGCCTGCGCAGGGATCCACTCCCGCCTGAAGTACAACTTCTGTTGCTTCATACTTTACATCGAATGCGTTGTTGCCACTGATTTGACGGTTCAATACGGTGAAAAAAGTGTCTACTCGTGCATTGTGTGGCAGGATACTAAACCGACCTCCCAGCGCAGGCACATAGGAGGGTTCCCGCTGAATGTCCAGGGTTCCTTTTAGTTTTGCTGTACCCGTGGTGACCAAACGTCCAAAACGAGAACTGGTGATGATATGAGGCATAAAATCCCCTCCAGCAGTTTGTACGAAGTCACCCGCGTGACCAAGTGTGTATTCAAGTTCCAGCGTACCATTGTTGAGGAAGGTGCCACTGATACCTCTTGTTCCTTGGGTACCTCCCACATACCAGGTACCCTCATTTTTCATGGTATCGGCACTCCAGAAAAGTCGGTTGTATCTACTACTGCTCAAACTGCCTATTTGGTATTGCTCCACTTTGCCTTTATTGGTGAAGGCGTTGGCAAAGGTGATGGAAATCCATGCATTATTTTTATTGATCAATTCCAAAACTGTTCCCTCAGGATTGGTAAATCCCCCTGTCCAGTTGGTGCCGTAGCTGATGACCTCGACGGTATCTCCATTGATGAGGTTGGCTGAAATGGTGTTGAGGTAACCAATTCGGATACGCTTAGTACTCGATACGGTGTCGTTACAGGAAAATGTACTTTGGTAAAACTCCATCACCACGGGAGGCAACTGGCTGGGGACAAAGTGCGCCGAGGCGGTATAGAAATACAGTTTTCCCAGACCTGCTACATCTGCGCCATTGTTGTGGTTGAATACGCCACTTCCATCAACGGTCAGCGTTCTGTTTTGGGAAATGTTAATGTCGCCATTGTTCTGGTGCGGCAAGTTGGCTTGCAAGGTGGTGTTGTATTCAATGTCAACCACGCCATTGTTAATCAAGGGGAAATTCAGGCCTCTTGTGCCATAGGTGCCAAACACATGGATTCTGCCATTGTTGACCACATTGGCTGAGGCATTGAGCCTGGAATAACGACTTGAGCTAGTCGCTCCCACATTGAACATCTTGATCAGGCCATCATTGACGAGGCCATTTGCAAAGGTAAGCTGAGCATAGCCATTGTTTTTGATCGGCATCTCAAGCACTTTTCCTGCAGGGTTGTAAAACCCACCTGTCCAGTTGGTGCCATAGCTGATGATTTCGACTGTATCTCCGTTGATAAGGTTGGCAGAAACGGTGTTTTGTAGTCCAATAAGAACCCGCTTGGAGTTGGTCACAGTATCTGCACATGAGAAGGTACTCTGAAAAAACTCTATCACCACGGGGGGTAATTGACGAGGCACAAAGTGCGCCGAAGCAGTATAGAAATACAGTTTTCCCAGGCCCGTTACATCTGCGCCATTGTTGTGGTTGAACACGCCATTTCCATCGACTGTCAGCGTTCTGTTTTGGGAAATATTGATGTCGCCATTGTTCTGGTGCGGCGAGTTGGCCTGCAAGGTGGTGGTGTATTCAATGTCTACTACGCCATTGTTGATCAAAGGGAAATTCAGGCCTCTTGTGCCGTAGGTGCCAAACACGTGGATTCTGCCATTGTTGACCACATTGGCTGAAGCATTGAGCCTGGAATAGCGGCTTGAGCTAGTCGCTCCCACATTGAACATCTTGATCAGGCCATCATTGACGAGTCCGTTAGTAAAGGTTAGCTGAGAATAGCCGTTGTTTTTGATCGGCATTTCAAGCACTTTTCCTGTAGGGTTGTGAAATCCCCCAGTCCAGTTGGTGCCGTAGCTAATAATTTCGACTGTATCCCCGTTGATGAGGTTGGCAGAAACAACGTTTTGTAGTCCAATGCGAACGCGCTTGGAGTTGGTCACAGTATCTGCACATGAGAAGGTACTCTGAAAAAACTCTATCACCACGGGGGGTAATTGACGAGGCACAAAGTGCGCCGAAGCAGTATAGAAATACAGTTTTCCAAGTCCAGCTACATCTGCGCCGTTGTTGTGGTTGAACACGCCGTTCCCATCGACAGTCAGCGTTCTGTTTTGAGAAATGTTGATGTCGCCATTGTTCTGGTGAGGCAAGGTGGCTTGCAGGGTGGTATTGTATTCAATGTCTACAACTCCATTGTTGATCAAGGGGAAGTACAGGCCACGGGTGCCCTGATTTCCATAAACATGGATACGGCCATTGTTGACCACGTTTGCTGAGGCATTGAGGTTAGAATACCGATTAGAGCTAGTGAAGCCTACATTGTACAATTCAACTAGCCCATTATTGGTCATACCGCTTCCATAAGCAATCTGTGCATAGCCATTATTTCTAATGACAATCTTTACTATGGCACCAGAATTATTCGTAAAAGCAGCTGTAGAGCTATTGGAATGGTTGTTGACTTCCAGCAGGCTGTCATTGGTTACAGGAATACCCAGGACATTTCGGTACCGGACTTCAAATTCGCCTTTGTTCACCAAGCTCCCGGTCCCTTGTAACTCAGCATCATTCATGATGAGTTCGCCATGCTTTTCCACGGAGCTTGCTGCGGCAATAGAGAGGTCGCGTGCATTTAGAAACAGGACTTGTTTCCCGGAGGAGCCTCCAAGTGTCAAGCTGTTGATGCTTGTGGTCACATCCAGGGTAACGGTGTAGGTGCCATTCAGGTCAATGAAAACATCATCTGTTGCTGATGGGACACTGCCGGTACTCCAGTTTGTTGCAGTTGACCAATTGCCACCACTGGCATTGGTCCAAAATACGTTTGCTGCGCTGGACGTATGCCAGGTGCCCAGCAGCAATAGGAGGAAAGAAAGATAGACGGTTAGTCTCATGGTGTAAGAATTGAGGTAAAACATTCGGTTTTCACCACAAGAATCGTCCATTTACCTCCTCTTCAACATAGGGGAATTACCAGATTTTCCTACGTTGATTACCGTAGAAAGGGAACATTTTACTGCGGAATCAGTAGTGAATGCAGGTTTTCTTGCCCAGTTTATGGGTGTATGCTAGCTTGCAGAAATTCATTTTTTACCCCTTCATTTTATCCATACTTATGTCTCAAACTGTCCTAATTACAGGTGCTGCCGGCAACATGGGCCGTGCTGTCGTTCAACATTTCCTGTCCCATAAATTCAATGTGGTCACCACCCGACGTGCACAAGAAGACATGACGGAATTTGATTCGGAAGAAGGTTTTGAGTGCCACGTGTTGAATGTACTGGATGAGGCGGCAGTAGCAGATTTTGTCGAGAACCTTTATAAACCCATTGACCTTGCAGCTCTACTCGTAGGCGGATTTGCCATGGGAGGAATTGCAGATACCACGGGGAAAGACCTGGAAAAAATGTATCGCCTGAATTTCGAGTCTGCATTTTTTATGACCAAGGCCCTTCATGCAAAGATGTCACAGCAGCCTGAAGGTGGTAGAATCGTACTAATCGGTGCCAAACCCGCCCTCAACCCTTCTGCCGGCAAGTCCACCCTGGCGTACGCCCTAAGCAAATCGCTCATTTTTAATTTGGCAGAATTCGTCAACGCCGACAGTGCTGCATCAGGGGTGGCGTGTAGCGTAATTGTTCCTAGCATCTTGGATACCCCTCCCAACCGCGATTCCATGCCCGATGCGGATTTCTCCAAATGGGTTAAGCCAGAAGAAATTGCGGATACCATTCACTTCCTGACCACGCCTGCTGGGAAGCAGCTCCGTGAAACCGTCCTCAAGATGTATGGCCAAAGTTGAGGAAGTTACCAGTTATCAGTAGTCGGTTTGCAGTATGATGCATTTATATCCTAATTACTGTGAACCGTAAACTGAAGACTGAATACCTAACCATCAAGATTTTACCATGACCATAAAAGAAGCCCAGGAAACCGTCGATCAGTGGATCAATGATTTTGGCGTTCGCTATTTTTCCGAACTCACGAACATGGCCATCCTTACCGAAGAAGTAGGGGAGGTGGCCCGAATTATTTCTCGTCAGTATGGAGATCAGTCATTTAAAGCATCTGATCGAGGTAAAGACTTAGGGGATGAATTGGCGGATGTGATGTTCGTCGTAATTTGTCTGGCCAATCAAACGGGAATTGACCTGGAAGCTGCCATGAAACGTAACCTGGAAAAGAAAACCCGTCGAGATAAGGACCGCCACAAGCAAAATGAGAAGTTAACGGGTTCCTGAGACAGGAATTGAAGTACTTTCCGCGTAAGAAATTGAGATTTCCGACGTTATCCTCCTACAACAAATGAATGCTGTTATGAGGAAGTCAATTGTTTTGCTTGGAATGATGTTGTGGGCTGGGTTGGGAATCCTACAAGCCCAGATGGAAGAGGTCCTCATCGCTGGGGATCAGGTAGAACTCAGGGAATCTCCTTCTCTGGAATCACCCATTATTGGATATGTAAATTGGGAAACGGAGGCCACAGGTATCCAACTCGACGAAACCTGGAGTCAGGTAGAGGCGGCAGGCGTCGGAAAAGGATACGTGCTGGCATGGTTTACGCTAACCCACTCTGACATGAACTCTAAGGCGTGGCAGCGTATTACCCCTTCTGCCTCCACCTTGTACCGAATGATGCGGTACTTCAAGCGCAAAAACAACCTGCCCAAAGCAGAGGAATTTGCCCTGCGCATCTTGAATGTGCACAACTACGAAGAATTTCCCACGGAAGATCAGGCCTGCTTTAAGCTGGGCCATTTGGCGTACATCGACATGCTTTCGCCAGACCGTAATGGGGTGGAGTACAATGAATTTATGTTCCAATTCAGTGGGAATGCCATGAAATCCGCAGAAGACCCTGGGATTAAAGCCATGGCCTTGTACCATCAGGCGCGCTACTTGTCGCTGAATGGGAACCAGGACCAAGCCATTGAAAATCTGTTGACCATCGTCAAAGACTATCCTTCAGCTTTTTCCCGCAACGAATGCCAACCCAAGCAGGCTAACAGTTGGTTCTACAAGCCTGAGCGGACCAAAAGATTGTTTTGTGCACTTTGCATGATACAGCCTCCCACTGCGTTGGAAGCAGTAAAGGAAGGACTTACTGAACTCACTTCAGAAGAGCATTCGGCTGAAACCATTGCCATGGCCGAAGAACTGCTTGCCAACATCGGACTGATGCCCTATGATAAGGATACTTCGGTCTGGTATTAGAAGGAAGTTTACGGTTCACGGTTATCAGTTTTCAGGTAGTTTTCCTGGGAAATACTACTGAAAACCGATAACTGAACACCGACAACTGCTAGGCTACCAGGAGCTTTGAGAATTTATCCCGGAGCAGGTCGGAAAATAAATGCTTGGCGTAGAAATAATTCGTGAGTGCATAGCGAACTCCTTTCTGGATAGGCATGCCTCTGTGGATGCCAAAAGTATCCACAAGCACCAAACTCCCGGCTTTACCAGTTAGGGTATCTAATTGATAATCTCCTGTAGCCATGATCCGGTCTACATTTTCCTGACTTAGGCGGTTCTGGCCAAATTGGATACCAGACTTCTGAATGGTGTTGTAAATGGATTGTTCGTGCTGGGTGCCACGTAGGTACTGAAATGGGCCGTGCTCTTCATCCACATCCGTCAAATACATCAGCGATTTGAATTGCTTCATGTGCACACTGTCACGGTGCCATCCGCCCCCTGATCCCAGGTTTTGGCCACTTGCTTCAATACGCCCAGCAAGGGTAAAGTAGTACTCACATTCACTTTCGTGGAAGCTTTTTACCATGTCCCGAAGGAAAGGGTCTTCGTGGTATTCCCGAACGATGTCTGAAATGCGGTTAGCTCCGTATATACGGTGGTCAGCCTCAAACTCATCCACCCAAATTTTATCTTTATATGCCTCAATCAGGCGATCTATCTCAGCAGTAACGCGCTCACACTGCTCACGGCTGTAATAATTTTCAATGACCACATAGCCTTTTTCCTTTACTTCCTGGATATACCCCCTAATGGTTTCCTCCTTAGGGCTTTCACTTTTATTGAGGGCGTCCTTTAATCGGTAAAAATTTAGGTAAATGGCTGATTTGGAGAGGTCTGTGACTTTATTAAGCATGTGCTTTAGATCAATGGTAAAATAAATGTCCTGCTAAGAGAACGGATCATTGAAGGTCTGTGTTTTCACCTGGCAATATACGGAAATTGAAGCAGGTGAGACTGATGCGAAAAGTCACTCTATGGGATGAGAAATTATTTTGAGAACTAGAAGGGAAATATCACAAAACTTTTATCACTAATAGGAAAGGTATGGTTGGTTAACCCGAAGAATGTGTAATCGTCTAGTTAATAATTGTACGGTTGTAAAAAAGCTCAATTGTTTCTTTCTTGATGCCTGTTTTCATGGAAAACCAAAACAAACGGTGAAATATTGATATAATCTTATATGAACTCATCTTTCCGCCAAAAGGTACTCAGAAACATCGTTGATTTCTCTAAATTTTGGAATAAGATTCCAACAGTAGCACTTGGAGAAAAACAGCGAGACATTGTCAATACATATTTGGCTAGAGAGTTAGTTCCCTTGAAAAAGGTCTCAACCAGTAAGGGTAATATTCTATTTAGCTGCCCTGGAGAAATCCCTCTGCACCATGTTAAAACATTGTTTACCCGTGAGCCTGATACCATATCTTGGTTGGATAGCATCACAGAAGGTGAAACATTGTGGGATATTGGTGCAAATATTGGGACTTTTAGTCTCTATGCTGCTAGGCGGGGGGTAAATGTACTTGCATTTGAGCCTGCATCAGTTAACTACATCAATCTAACACAAAATATTGAGTTAAATCGTTTTGATACCCTCATTAGTGCATATTGCATAGCCTTCAGTGAGCACACAGAGCTGAACTCCCTGAATATGTCAAGCACCGAGACAGGATCAGCATTGCACCTATTTGGGGATCGGATCGACGAAATGGTCGTAAGAGGAAGATCAAAAAAAATTGCTTTCCAACAAGCTATGTTGAGTTACAGTGTTGATGATTTTGTTGAAGCGTTTGAACCTCCATTACCCCATCATATAAAATTAGATGTTGACGGCCTAGAATATCCTATAATAAAAGGTGCTAAAAAGACGCTTGCAACTCCACAGCTAAAATCAGTTCTAATAGAGCTGGATAAGAATCAAGAATCGTATAAAGATATCTTAGAAATTTTTTCTTGGGCGGGTTTACAATTATCGGAGGTAAATAATGAAAGGGTAATCAAAGAGTCTGGGAGTGAATTTGAGACAAAAGAATCTGAACACATTTTTGTTAGGCATCCCTCTTGAGTATTGAGGATAACGTATTAAAAAAGTTAAGAATACATCTATTTATGATGTATATTGTATTATATTTCGTGTAAAGGATGGGTATATATATTCACTACCGTACACTTTTGTTTTGTGGGTTTAAAACCAAACATAATCGGCTAAATTAGAGGAATCCTACTTCACCTAACTAACCGATTATGAATGATAAAAAATTTACAATCGAAGATACGCAATAGTTTACAAAAGATG
>JBCDIQ010000247.1:0-8738 GCA_039024295.1 Bacteroidota bacterium
AATGAGGTGAGGCCCAACTGCTTGATGCGCCGGAGTCGCTGAAAAACCGGATGATCAATCAGGCTGAGGATTAACCCCCGGGGAATCTCGATAAATCCATGAACTGGGTCATTGATAATTTTGGGCGGAATGCCTGCGGAATACCTCCCGCGCACATCTGAATTCATTCGATTAAGTTAATCTGGTTTTATCGTCTGGCAAAATGCAGGTAAGGAAGTTGAACAATTGGAAGAAGTCGGGCTTGGGGTAAATGTTTGCTGAATCGTTCCGCTTATGATTCCCTAAAAACAACATCACTTTAACGTCTCTATGTCTGATTTTAGCCGATGGATATTGGCTACAATATGTGCGTCGATCAGCTCATACTGCTTCAAATTATCTGCCCGGATGGAATTTATCTGTTCCAAGGTCCGTGTATTGACGATCCTTACTTCATATCCCAAATCCTTTTTGGGCAGGGTAAATTCGTCGAATTCATTCGCAAATCGGTTCAATATCAAAAAATCCACCTCTACCTTTTCTATGATCGGGAGGCAATACCTTTTATCAAAGACTCCCTGATAAGCCACTCCCATAAGGGTTTTGTAGGGGAATGGCTTAACATATATTCCATCCAGCTTTTTTAGTTCTCGTTCAATTATTAGATCGAGGTCATAGTTTTTTGTTTCATAAACGTAGCCATTTGCACATGGAACAACCATGATGCTAAGGGTGTCGACCTTAATTGGAGTAGAATTAACGACATTCCCGTCAGTTGATAATGAATCGACGGTCCCATTTTCTTGTAGCTCCTTTGAACTGTTGGTGTCAGATGCCGCGTCCTCACTCGGCACCTTGTGACAGCTTGAGATCAAGATTCCTAGGAATAGCAGGGCAAAAACCTGTTTATTAATCATGGGTATATGTGGTTTGCCTCCTAAGATGTAAATCAGGTTCATTTTTATGGGATACTTTTGAAATAAACGACTCCTTTGCAGCTAAAAAAGTCATCCCCTCACGGATGAAAAAATCTTCAAGACAAAATGGAGCGTTTTTGGTTATCCAGGTAGAAGAAAGCACAAGTCATGCAACCGATAAAAGCTTACGAGCATATTCATCCTCAACAACACGGACTTTCGTTTGACATCAAGCGGATGGAGGATATTTATGATAAAACCGGTGGAAAGCCGGATGAACCCCATCGTCATGATTACTACACCCTTATTTTGACGTTTGAGGCCAAGGGAGAGCATATCATTGATTTTCAATCTTTCCCCTTAGAAGGAAATCAGGTATTTTTCGTCAGTCCGGGACAAGTCCACCAAATCATCGAGCATGCGCGATCGGTGGGAATTGTCATGACCTTTTCACCCCAGTTTTTGGTCGAAAATGGCATTGAGGTAAGCTTCATTGAGGACTTACACCTGTTCCAAGATTATGGGTTCACCCCGCCCCTCCATTTACCGGAAGAGGAAATTGCTTACCTAAAAGGACTGGCCGAGGAAATTGCCTCCTATGTTCATTCTGACCGGAAGTTCAAATACCAGGCAGTAGGTGCCTTGCTGAAGCTATTTTTGATTCAATGCAACAACTCCTGCACCCTCAACCAGGAACAGCATACCCAGCAGGTCCATGCATCCGTGACGTTGCTGCGGGAGTTTAAAAGCCTGATCAATGAACATATCCACCAATGGCATAAGGTAAGTGAGTATGCTGATGCGCTCCACATCACCCCAGACTATTTGAATTCCTCTGTAAAATCTCTTACAGGTAAATCAGCCAAAGACCACATCAAGAGCTGCTTGTTGGTGGCGGCCAAGCGGATGATCAGGTTTTCAGACCTTACGAACAAGGAAATCGCCTACGAGCTGGGCTTTTCCGAACCGGCAAATTTCAGCCAGTTTTTCAAAAAACAGGTGGGATTTTCCCCTTCAAATTTCAGGGAATCCGCATAATCCCGGATTTTCATAAGCAGTGCCGGGATTTTCATATTCCTGAGAGGGGAGGTAAGGATTACCTTTGTATCAACCTAATGAGCAAAACATGAACAGAAAACAATTCTTGAAGAAAGCTGCCCTGGGCACTGCCGCTGCCCTTTCAGGAAGTGCACTGGCAAAGTCTCAAACCAGCAGCACCTACGACAAACTCATGGCTCAAGTTGGGTTTAACCATTTACCAAACCAAGAAGTCAAAACGATGAAAACTGTATTGCACAAAGCCAACACACGCGGACATGCTGATCATGGCTGGCTTAATTCCCACCATTCTTTCAGCTTTGCCAACTACTACAACCCCGAGCGGATGCATTTTGGTGTCCTTCGTGTACTGAATGATGACGTAGTAGCAGAAGGCCGCGGCTTCGGAACGCACCCTCATGACAACATGGAAATCATTTCCATTCCACTAGAGGGGGACCTGGAGCACAAAGACAGCATGGGCAACAATGCCGTCATTCGTCAAGGTGACGTGCAAGTGATGAGTGCAGGAACCGGCATTTTTCATAGCGAGTACAACAAAAATGCGGACAAGCAGGTCAAGTTCTTGCAGATCTGGATGTTCCCCAACAAAAAGAACGTTGAGCCTCGCTATGACCAAATCACCTTGGATACCGGAAAGATGGACAATAATTTCCAACAGATTCTTTCCCCCAATCCTCAGGATGATGGTGTGTGGGTGCACCAAAATGCATGGTTCAACCTGGGTCAGCTTGAGGCAGGTACGGAGACCTCTTATGACATCAAATCTGCACAGAATGGGGTATATGCTTTTGTGATAGATGGGGATGTCACCATCAACGGCCAAAGCCTGAACAAGCGCGATGGATTCGGGGTTTGGGACACAGATACCCTTACCATCAAAGCGGATAGCAACGCACGGGTACTGCTGATGGACGTGCCCATGAACTTGAATTAAATTATCACATACTTTCGACAGGAGGGGGGAAATACTCTCCTCCTTTTACTATTTATTATGCAGATCTTAACCGCAAAAACACCTGATACCGAAGCTGATCTCCATCCTCTCATTGAAAAGCGATGGAGCCCTCGCTCATTCAGCGATCAAATGATCGACGAAGCCCAAATGACAGAATTACTGGAAGCTGCTCGCTGGGCAGCCAGCTGCAACAATGAGCAGCCCTGGAAATATGTGTACGCCTTCCGGGGAACAGAAGGATTTGAAAACATTTGGGGTACCCTAAGGGAAGGCAACCAGGGCTGGGCAAAAAATGCTTCTGTTTTGGTGGTGAGCCTCGCCCGTCAAACTTTTGGAGCAAACGGAAACCCCAATCCCTGGGCTGCGCACGACCTGGGCATGGCCAATTCCCAACTCACCCTCCAGGCAATGGATAAAGGGATATTCGCCCACTTCATGGCCGGATTTTATCCAGAAAAAGTAAATGAGTTGCTCAACCTTGGAGAAGATGTGAAACCGGTTGCTGTCATTGCCTTGGGATATCGGGGTGAACCTGAAGCGTTGGAAGAGCCCCTCCGCTCACGCGAACTGGCTACCCGGAGCAGAAAAGAACTATCTGAAATTGCTGAGAAAATATGAACCCTGTTCGCATTCATGTATATGGAAAACATCCCGAAATACTGGAAACTGTCCTGCGTTTGATAAATAAGCAGGAAGGATGGGAAGGAAAAGGCAGCACAGACCTAGCTGCTTTCCTTCAATTGCTCCAGGAACACGCTGCAGATTTGATTCTGCTAGGAGGTGGCATTTCCCCTTCAGATGAGCAACATATTCGACAATATGCTGCTGAAAATTTACCAAACCTACAAGTCATTCAACACTATGGTGGCGGCAGCGGCTTGCTCTACAACGAAGTCACCTCCGCTTTATCCCACCAAGACACCCTTTCCTAACCAACTTACCCCATGCAAGCTACCCATGTTACTACCTGCAGCGGCCCCTGGCCGGAATTGGCCTATGATAGCTGGAAAGATACCCTCAAGACCGTCCATATGTGGACCCAGATCGTGGGTAAAATTCGTATGGTGAGCATGCCTTGGCAAAATCATTCCTGGCATACCTCTCTTTACATTACTGCTCGAGGCCTTACCACGAGAAGTATTCCTTATAAAAATGGGATTTTTGAAATCGAATTTGATTTTGAAAACCATAAATTGGTCATCTCCTCTACGTTTGCTCCCGACGAAACCATGGACCTCTATTCCAGGTCAGTGGCAGACTTCTACAAAGAGTTATTCCAGAAGCTTGGTAAACTTGGCGTCAACGTTGACATCCATCCTGCTCCCAATGAAGTTGCAGAGGCTATTCCTTTTGAGGAAAATGAACAGGATGCCTCCTACGACAAGCAGAAAATGGTGGATTTTTGGCAAGCTGCGGTTAACATCCACAATGTATTCCTTGAGTTCCGCTCCGATTTCATCGGCAAATGCAGCCCGGTACACTTTTTCTGGGGAGCCTTTGACATCGCTTTGACTCGTTTTTCAGGCAGAAAAGCACCCCTGCACCATGGTCAGGCTCCTAATATGCCCGCCGATGTCATGCAGGAAGCATACTCCCAAGAGGTAAGTAGCTGCGGCTTTTGGCCAGGGGGAGATGATTTTCCTCAGCCGGTGTTTTATGCCTATGCCTACCCTACGCCAGAGGAATTTGGCAAGCAGCTCGTAGAACCTGCCGAGGCTTTTTGGAGCTCCGAAATGGGCGAGTTCTTCCTGCCCTATGACGCAGTTCGCAATGCTGCTGATCCGGAAGGCACCCTCATGAAGTTTTTACAAACCACGTATGAAGCGGCAGCCAATACCGGCAACTGGGACCGTGAAAACCTAGAACGATAACCAACCGAACTCATGGAACAGCAAAATACTGCACATTTCACCTCCCTGGAGCCTAACTTTCTCGGAGAAGTCAAAACCCCTAATCATGCTTACTTCGTTGACGAACCTGCTGAGCAGGGTGGACAAGGGGAATACCCTCAACCGAGAAATTACCTGCTAGGAGCACTTTCCGCTTGCATTGGCACCACCCTTCGAATGTACACCCAGCACAAGGGATGGGAAGTAGGTAAGATTGAGGTGGGGGTCGAGCTGACAGAAGAGCTTCTGGACGGGAAAAAGCATTTTTCTATCCAGAAGAATATTTCTTATGAAAATAACGATCTCAGTGAAGAGCAGATTAGCCGCTTGCTTCGGGTGGCTGATAAGTGTCCCTTGTCTCAAATACTGGCATATCCCGTGGAAATGAATACTAAAGTCGTTTCCATACCTTAAAGTTGCTATCGCTGGCAGTACAGGAATAAGCCATCGTTTACTTGGTTTTGTGAGACAGAGCTTCTGAACCTTCGACCTTTACAAAAGATTAGCCTTTATTGTCTTTATCCTTCAAAGCAGCTTTGAGCCGTTCAATTTCTTGTTGGGCAGAGAGATATCGCTGCTGGGCATCTTCAGCTTCCGCCTCTAGTTCTTCAAATGTCTTGAAAGGCTTACTATCAGGTTTGAAAGCTACTAGCTCATGGTCTTGCTTCCTGATGCTGAATTGCAGCAGCGGACTTGTCCATCCTTCATCACTGCCATCCTTAGTCAGCAAGCCATTTTTCCGAACATACCCTACAAAGACCTCTCTGTCTGGATCTATTACTAGGTACTCTTGAACGCCATAGGAATTATAGAAGTCGAGTTTGTTGATCATTTCAACATAATGATTCGATAGCGATAACACCTCAATCACCACATCTGGCGGCTGACCTTCCTCTTCCCATTGTTTGTATGAACCTCTATCGCCATCAGGCCTGCCCAGCGCAACCAAAACATCAGGTGCCACCACAATTTTAGGATTCCCCTCTACGGGATACCAAAAAATATCCGCTGCCACAAAGGCAACGCGGTCACGAAGGATAGCTCTGAGGTTGTTGTAAAAAGCAATGATCCACCGTGTCTGTCGGGTGTTATCTGCCATGGGCTTACCGTCAGATTCGGGGTAAATGACCGTTTGGGAGGAGGGATATCCGGAAGTGGGGATGGCCATAGAATTCTGGTTTTCAACAATAATTTAAAACAAAAATCCCCCTTTCCCAACAAGAGATAAATTTAGGTCCTGTCAAATCAACGTCAATCTGTTATCTTTCCCCTCATATTGTGAAAGGTCCTATGAAGTTGTTGTTGCATACGAAATCGCGTTCTTGTCAATTTTTACTTGCGGTGTTGGTCTGTCTGTTGGGGGGGAACCTTGCGGTTGCACAGGTTGAAGTAAATGTCAAGCTCAATCCGGGTGAAACAGCCTGGCAGGGATTTCTTCAGAATCCACTTCCAGATGCGCCACTTGTCCAACGATATGCCGTGTTGAGGCAACTCGAACAAACGCGCCGGGCCCAGGAAGCAGGAACGTTCAAACAGGCTGATCCTGATTTATCCAGGATATTCACCCTCCAGTTTGTGGGAGAAAATACCAGCGCGATCCTTTCGAGCTTAAGGAATACTGGGGTGTTTGAGTTTGTCGAAGAAAACTTTACCCGAAAGGTACACGCACTCACCGGAACGCCTCCCAATGATGACTCCGTTGCTGCTCAATGGCACCATCCCTACATCCGGACCTTCGATGCGTGGGACATGACCCGTGGCAGTGCAAATGTAAAAGTGGGGGTGATTGATACAGGCCTTGATTTCAACCATCCGGAATATGAGGGACAAATCGCCATCAACCTACCTGAGGACCACAACGGCAATGGTACCTTTGAACCCTGGTCGAACACCGAGACCCAAAACGGCCGTACAGGTGACTTTGACGGAATTGACAATGATGGAAATGGGTATGTGGATGACGTGGTCGGATATGATTTCACGGATCAGCCCAGAAGCCCTTTTGGCGGTGATTACCTGGAGGCCGATCCTGATCCAACTGATGATAACAGCCACGGCACCATCGTTTCAGGGATCATTCACGCCAAGGCAGACAATGGATTTGGTGGTACCGGAGTTGCCCCTGCGTGTAAGCTGGTGGTGCTACGTGCTTTCGCAGCGAATGGCAGCGGAGAGGATGATGACATCGCCCGTGCCATCATTTATGCTGCTGATAACGACATTCGAATCCTGAATTTCAGCTTTGGAGACATCTATCCCTCCAAAATCATGCATGAGGCAATCAAATATGCCTACAGCCGAGGCGTAATCATGGTCTCTTCAGCAGGCAATGGGACCGGAGATGAACTCCATTATCCCTCAGGTTTCAACGAGGTAATTTCTGTTTCAGCTACTTCTTATGATCCGGCTACTGGCAGGGAATTTTTGTGGCCGCTGAGTTCATATGGGGTAACGGTAGACCTAAGTGCACCGGGTAGCGGGATTCTGTGCCCCACCATCCTGGATACAGCTACAAATGGGGAAGTAACGGCATTTGGACGATACAGCGGAACCAGTGCAGCCGCACCTATGGTAGCAGGCACTGCAGCCTTGCTGATGAGTTACCGAGGCAATTTTACGCCTCAACAAATGCGCGGTATCCTTACCACCTCTACAGATGATGTTTCGGATCCGGGCTGGGACCATTTCACCGGCGCTGGTCGCCTGAATATGGTCAAGGCCCTGCAAAGTGTAGGAGCTGCCCAGGTGCAGATTGTCACCCCCGAAAATGATACAGGCAGCCCAAGAGATACAGTTTACCTGCTCGGAACAATATTAGACCCAGAATTTGAACAGTACCACATCGAATACCAAGAAGGCTTGGAAGATGTCAACCCTTGGCTGCCCATTTCGGTGGAACAAAGAAGGCAACTTAAAAATGACACCTTGGGGATGTGGGATTTAACAGGCATCCCCGAAGGAGAATATACCCTCAGGGTGAGGGTTGACAGAACCAACGGTTTTACTTCTGAAGACCGCATTCGGTTCATCCGCGATAAAAGCCCACCGGAGGTGGACCTGCGGCTAGCGGCACCCGCATGGGACAATGAACAGCGAAAGCTTTTGGTGATTTTCCGAGACAATGACCAGGGAACCCATGTGTTGAATTATCGTCCCCTTGGCAGCAATGGCCCATTCCGCACCATTACTTTTGATCGCACCACCCGAAATGGAGAATTTCTCCTGGGAAGTGACCGGGTTCCTTCTGGAACCTATGAGCTGTTTATCCGCGCCACGAATCTGGCTGGCCTAACTGCTGACAGCCGGGTGGACACGGTCGTGTTTGAAAGCAAGTTTGTCAATCGTGCGGGCTTTCGCAGGATTGCTCCTACCCTGCCGATGGGCAGGTTTTTACCCGGAAACTTCGATATCAACAAAAATGGACTTGCCGATGTGGTTGTGAGCGAATATGGAGATCAGCTCGAATTCGGCAGGCTGAAGTTTTATGAATTCAATGGAATCTTTTTTCAGGCAGTTGACTCTATTACCATCAGCCCGGTTCTGATTCCCAAGGACATTACGGATACAGATGGGGACGGCCTGCTGGAGTTGCTTTGCTCAGTCAATGACTCCACCTATATTTTGGAGCAGGAGACCCCATTTGTTTTTCCAAAAAATGTGATCTACAGCAACCTTGGTAATGAGCTGTATTCAGCCAATTTTTCAGACACTGATGCAGACGGTCAGGAGGAACTGGTGATGAAGGATTTCGAAGACTATTTTGTCTTTGAAGGAGGGGGAGCCAATTTTACCCAGGCGGCTATTTTGGAGGACATCAGCCCCAACTACATTGGCTCAACCGCGCCTAGGTCCATAACAGGTGATTTTGACAATGACGTAAGGCCGGAATCCGTCTTTGGTGACTTTGATGGAGATATTCTGGTGTATGAACACGGG
>JBCDIQ010000248.1:0-8736 GCA_039024295.1 Bacteroidota bacterium
AAAATTACCTCATTTTAACCTGACTGCCCCCTGGGTATTCACCGTTGAGATGTATCTTTCACATGGGATATTCAAGTCCTTAAATACAAATTGCATGGCTATCCCCACCTTAAACGCGGTTACATCCCCCTCACAAAGCGCAAAGAGTGCTGGCCCTGCGCCAGAGATGCTACATCCCAAGGCTCCTGCGTTTAGAGCTGCCTGCTTAGCCGTGTAGAAGCCAGGAATCAAGGACGACCGATACGGCTCTGCAATTACATCTTGCAATGACCGGCTGATCAGGGAATAATCTTCCTGCATGAGACCTGCTACCATCCCCCCCAAATTGCCCCATTGGACAATGGCGTCTTTCATGGGGATTTCCTGACGCAATACCGAACGAGCTTCCACAGTCAGAATTTCAATGGAAGGCAATACCACTGCTACATACAAATCATGAGGGGGAGCAATAGAAACTGTATCCAGGTCTTTGTTGCTCCTCACCAATACGATTCCCCCCATAAGGCAGGGAGCTACATTGTCTGCATGAATGGCCCCGCCACTGGCAAGGGCCTCACCTTTTAGAGCACATGGAAGCAACTGGGACTTTTCTAGTGGTCTCCCTACCAGTTCATTTACTGCCATGGCACCTGCAACAGCAGACGAAGCGCTGGAGCCCAGGCCGCTACCTATAGGAAGGCCTTTGTGAATTTCCAGCTCAATGCCTTGCACCACCCCTAAATGATCAATCAGGGCCTGTGCAGCTACCGTTGCAGTATTTTTCTCAACTTCTAACGGAAGCCTACCACCATCTCCAGTAATATGGGTAATTTTTAATCCAGGAGTCGTCGAAAACCGAGCGATGATTTCATCACCAGGCCGATGGATGGCCAACCCTAATGTATCAAATCCACAGCCGATATTGGCAACACTGGCAGGCGCATATACATGTACTTCATTTGTCATATCAGTAGACTTACGCTAATTTGCTCGGTATGGAGGGGTTAAAAGGGGTAATTTTTCATTTTTTTCCCACAATAAATTACGATTCCTTCTAAAACCTTTCATCCTCACACGGAATTTATTAGCTTCGAGCACAACACCTATTCCTTTCTTACTCCTCCTGCCCTGTCAGCTTTTACGCTAACGTAACCATTTCACCCGTTCTCTGCCCGTACATCCATGAGCCTCATTTTTTCACCAAATGGTTGGAGATTCCAACTTGTGCTATTCCTATGCCTTGGCTGTTCTTTTTCGAACCTAGCCCTCAGTCAATATTGTGTTTCAGGAGCAAACAACAGCACTGACTCTCGTATTGATGGGGTGGTTTTGCAGGGTGACCTGCTCGAAATACGCAATAACACTTCGTTTACAGCAGGCACCTACAGTGATTTTACCAATCAAATTGCTGATGTCTCCAGGGGGAGCAGCTATGAACTGCGGGTTTTGCTTGGCACCTTTGGCAGGCAGCAGTTTGAAAAATCTTTTCAGGTGTTCATCGATTGGAATGGAGATGAAGACTTTACCGATCCTGGAGAAACAATTGGAACAGGTGGTCCTTTTTCTTTCGGACAGGTTCCAGATACCAGCAGGATATCTTTTACTGTACCGGTAAACGCAGCCATTGGCACCACAAGGTTGCGAATCGTTTGCCGCGAAGTGGGCCTGCCTGCTGCCATTAACTCTTGTGGAAGGTATGATTTTGGGGAGACAGAAGATTATGGACTTACGGTGAATGCTTCCCCCGGGGACGATGTAGGGATTGTGGATATTCTCCTCCCCAGGACGGGTTGCTCGCTTACCAACCAAGAAGCGGTTGCAGTGGTCGTGAGAAATTTTGGGAGTAATCCCATCACCAACATTCCGCTTGGGTATGCCATAAGCGGACCCGTAAATGAAGTTTCTAATGAACTGTATCAGGGGCCTGCCCTTGGCTCTGGACAGGAGCTAACTTTCACCTTTTCCCGGCGGTCAGACTTGTCACAGCCAGGTGAATATCAGGTAGCAGCTTTTACTTCCTTTACACAAGATCAGGTTCCTGGTAATGATACCAGCTTTAAAACCGTGCTGGCCAACCCGGAAGGTCCTGCCCTCCCCATTTCGATTGACTTTGATGGACTTGCCAACAATACCTTCAACCTTCCTCCTTTTTCAAATGTTGGCGATGTTCGTTGGCGAACCAATAATACATTTACCCTGACTGCTGCTACCGGTCCTTCCAATGATGCAAGTGGCAACGGTAGCTACCTGTATTTTGAGGCTTCCCAGCCTGCCCTCCCTGGAGATCAAGGCAGTTTCTGCACACCATGTGTTGACCTAACGGGTGCCCAAAATCCCGAAGTAAGGTTCCAGCTTCATGCGCATGGTGCAGCTATTGGAACGTTCAAAGTAGAAGTTCTTACCAATGATACCACTGAGACCCTATATGAAATTGACCAGGAAATCCAACAGGATGAAACCGATCCGTTTGTGCCGATCAGGCTTAGCCTAACTGATTATATCGGAGAGTCTGTCATCATCTGTTTTACAGCTATTCGGGGTACCTCCTTCACAGGGGATGTTGCCATTGATGAAATTGTGGTAACTGATCCTCAGGATAATGATGTGGGAATCACCGATCTGCTTTCTCCTCAAAGTGACTGCGGGTTGACTTCTCCCTCACCGGTCGAGGTCGTTATCACCAATTTTGGACGGTTATCCCAATCTGTCATTCCCCTTGCTTATCAATTACCGGGGGAACCGATAGTTCGAGACACCTTTCTGGGGCCTTTACCTCCAGATGGAACTGCTACTTTCCAATTTTCACAACCCACGGCACTCCTTAGTCCTGCCACCCTACAAGTTTTTACTGAGCTACCAATCGATCAGGCACTTGGAAATGACAGCATAACCCGAACCCTTACCGATCAGGCATTTGATGATTATCCTTTTGAAGAGAATTTTGACCCGTTAGGAAGGGGAGATATCGATTTTCCACTGTTGCTTCAAAATACGGCCGATGACCAAGGTGACTGGCAGGTAGAAATATCTGGTACGGAAA
Organism: Bacteroidota bacterium; assembly: GCA_039024295.1. Classification (GTDB taxonomy): domain Bacteria; phylum Bacteroidota; class Bacteroidia; order J057; family J057; genus JBCDIQ01. The sequence goes on from JBCDIQ010000248.1 coordinate 3,020, forward strand.
ATACCCCAGATACAGGTCCATTAACCGATGTTAGTGGTTCTGGCAACTACATTTTCCTTGAGTCCTCCTCTCCACAAGCCCCTGGAGATGTGGCGAAGCTATGCTTACCCTGCTTGGACCTATCCTCCAGTGCCAACCCTCAGCTAGGCTTCTTTTATCACATGTTTGGGTCATCGATAGGGTCGCTTAGGGTTACAGTATCTGACGGTTCCCGTATTGATACCATTTTTCAGCTTTCAGGAGGGCAACAACAATCGGCCACTGATCCATGGCGGTCGGTTAACCTAGACCTTTCTCCTTTTAAAAATCAGTTGGTTGACATCTGCTTTGAAGGGGAGGTGGGGCCAGGATTTCTGGGAGATATTGCCCTGGATGGAATCAGTGTGCTAGACCCTTCTGAACGCGATGTCAGAATCGTGGCCATTAACCAGCCACAAGATGGTTGCGGAGATACTGAAACGCCTGTCGTGGTTACCTTTTGCAACAACAGCATCAAAGCCCTTCCCAATATTCCTGTCCGGGTGCGAATTGGTAAAAAAGCCCTCAGAAAAACATTCAAAGGTCCTCTTGGCCCAGGAGAATGTGCAGAAATTACCCTAGGAAGTTTTGATACTTCAGATGGTGGCATTTTCGAACTTATTGGCTTTACCCGGCTGAATCGTGACCCTGTTCCTGAAAATGACACCATCAGAAGATTTGTGGCATTTGACGCTGTTCCCACGATTACAGAGGTTATCTCCGCATCCGTAGTAGACAGTGGTAGCATGTTGCTGCGGGTTAAGGGTTCTGGAACGAAAATTTTCTGGTATGAAAATGAGCTGGATACCCAACCTATTGCCAGCGGTGATACCTTCAGAACACCCGTACTCTTCCAGTCCCAAACTTATTTCGCAGAAACCCGCAATGGACTTGCAGGCAGGGTAGGAGAACCTGTACCCACGTTTTCACTGGGTGGCTTCATCAGTGATTTTTCCCAGGGACTGGACTTCCGAGTTGCAAGCTCGCTGACCCTGGAAAGTGTAAAAGTACTTCCCTCCAGCACAGGAGAAGTTACGGTTCGTATTTTGGACAATACCGGGACGGTTATTCAGACTGCGACCAGATTTGTGTCAACCCCGAATGTACTCACAGAGGTAACGTTAAATGTAGCACTGGGTCCTGGCAGTTATCGGATGGATGCCCAGGGGACCACGGTAGGAGGCTTATTTCGAAATTTATCTGGCGGACAGTTTCCTTACACTGATTTGAATCAGGTGCTATCTATCACCGAAAATGGCACTCCAAACCCCTTGGTCTATTACTTTTTTTACAATTGGGTCTACTTTCAGGGCGATGCCTGTGGTTCCCCCCGTGTACCGGTAACAGCCACGGTGAAACAGACCGTTCAGGTATGTGAGATGCTGCCATTCCCACCCAATGGCCGGCCAGTTTTCTTTAACGCCGGAATAGGGTTTACCTATTTCTTTGTCAACAATTCTGGCCGTTTTACCCAGTTTAACGACGGCACAGCTCGCCTTACCGGCAGAATCGAAGACAACAGAAATCCAGGATTTTTGTGGGATGCAGAAGTATGGATCAAGCACGAAAGAACCTGGCCAGAATGGCAAGCCCTCAAACGAGACTTTAAGGGTAAACAAATCCCCGAAGCCGTTCAAAACCATCCAGACTGGTTATTTTGGGAAGTAGATTCGACCATCAGTAGGTTCTTCGGAGTTCCGGGCGGTGTATTTGAAGGGGATACCCTTTTGGTGTCCCATAACCCTGTCAACCGATTATTTGGGTTCCAGCTCGGGCAAGGTGCCAATGACAAAACAGGAGATTTTGGGCTTTCAGGTTGGTTCTTTGTACAATCTACCAAGGGGTCGAGACATAAAATCTCAGGTTTAGGAGACTTTAATGTCAACCTGGACTGCTCCAATACGCCGCTCAGGCTGGAGGCCCAAGCACTGCTTGAGGGTGCTGCCCAGGACAATGGGTTGGATATGCAATCTGCCTCCACTTTACCAACCGCTCAGCCGTTTGGCCCCCCCTTGGGATATGCGGGGAGTGAACGACTTGTGTCCAATCTTGGAAATGCAATCGATTGGGTGCTCATAGAACTCAGAGACTCTGCTGACCCGAGGCTCATCCTCCATCGACAGGCAGCTGTTCTGTTAGCAGATGGTCGTATCGTGGCTCCAGACGGAACTTATCCCCTGTCTTTAGGGTTTCAAGCCAGCCAAGCGGTGTTTGTTGCGATCTGGCATCGAAATCACCTCCCCCTTATGTCAGGCATTCCCCTTAAAGCCACTCATTCCCTGATTAGTTTTGACTTTACCGACCCAGCGGCTCCCTTGTACCAGGATTCTGGGATAGCTACTCCTGCGGCCTTTCTGATGCCCAATGGCAGGCGTGCCCTCCACCAGGGGGATGTCAACCAGGATGGGTTTATAAACGCCCTGGATGAAGCCATCATCCTTCAGGAGTTGTTGCAGCAAGGGTATCGGCCTTCTGACATCAGCTTGGATGGTGCCACTGGGCCACAAGACTTGTTGCAGTTGAATTGCAAGCCCCTTCTTCAACGGCATATGCCCAAATAGTCTACGCCCCCAACGCCTTTACTGATGAAAAATATATTTCTATTCGGCCTTCTGATTGTAGCTTCATTGGGGCAGATTTTTGCCCAGCAAATACCAGCCATTCGACTGTACTATGGAGCAGTATCCGCAACAGCTGGAACTACAACCCTCCACATTTTTGCGCAGGCAGAAGGTAACAGCGACCTTGAAATTCAAGGACTCACCTTGGGGGTTCGTTTTGCAGAAAATGCGAAACTTAAGCCAAATTCCATCAAAGCAGCTGCAACTGATTGGTGGGGTGCCCAGTGGGAGGCCTCTCTTGTTCTACCTGATACCCTTTACCATGAAATGGGCAGGTTTACCCAAAAATGGATGTATACCCATGCAGGAGGAGCCCTTTCTCCTGTGTCCATTCCAGGAAAACTGGGCCAGAAAGTATTGATCATGCAGGTTACCTTTGACCAGAGAGGGGGGGACCATTTTTTACTGGAGGACAATTGGCTGGATCAGCAGGCGGTGTTTTGGGGCAGTTGTGGCACCTTAATTCCCTATACCACCGAACAAATTGTGGTGGACGAAACCCTTCCGGTGGAATATGGACAGTTCGACGTTTTCCTAACATCAGAGCAGCATGTCCAGCTAAACTGGGGCACACTCACTGAAACCGGAAACCAGGAGTTTGTCATAGAAAAGGCTTGGGAGCAATCTGAATTTCAAGTGATTGGTAGCGTAGCAGGTGCTGGCTACGCTCAACAGCCCAATTACTATGAGTTTACTGATTTTGCTCCACTGGCGGGGAATAATTACTACCGCCTCAAGCAGGTAGATATTGATGGGCAGTTTGCGTATTCAGACATACGAACCGTATTCCTGGAAGCGCAGGCGGCAGATCCATCCATTTACCCTAACCCCGTAGGTGATAATTTGATGCTTCACTGGCAACATGCACTTCAGGAAACCCAGACCATTGAAATATATGATGTTATGGGACGGGTCATGACAAAAGATCAAATCACAGTTTCCGGGAAAGAGGGAACCTTATCCGTAGCTTCTCTGCTACCAGGCCCTTATATCGTGAGGATTATTTGTCCCAACGGGCAACAGCATGAGCGAAAATTCATCAAAAAGTAGCCTATCTCGTCACAAAAACCTCCCCCTAATACCTAAAACCTAATGTCTTATACCTAAACAGGTATTTCCTTATCTTTGCCACATGAAGTATTCTCTTGATCTGGCATGCGATAGTTCACAAGAGTGGGTGGACACGGTAATGGATGATTTTGATTCCTTTTTACAGGACCATGCAGATTGTGAACGAAAAGCTTCCAGTATGGCCATGAGCTTCGTGGCTAAGTATCCCGACCGCCTGGAGATCATTCCGCACATGATTGAAACGGCTGTGGAGGAATTGGAGCATTTTCAGGATGTGTATAAGCTGATGGAAACAAGAGGCGTTCCCCTGACAAAGGAGATGAAACAAGACCTCTACATCAAGGACTTGATCAAACTTGCCCGAACTGGACGCGAAGAGCGGTTCATTGACCGGATGCTCATTGCTTCTGTTGTGGAATGTAGGGGCGCAGAACGTTTTCGCATGGTGGAGGAGGCATTGCCCGAAGAGGAAGCTGAGACCAAACGATTTTACAAACGATTGTGGACTTCGGAAGCGAAGCATGGGAATATTTTTGTAAAGCTTTTGTTCCATTACTACGATGAGGTCTCAATTTATAAGCGGCTAAAGGAACTGATTGCTGCCGAAGCCGAGATTCTACAGGGATTGCCACTAAGAGCGGCTTTGCATTGAATTGCTCAAATCAGCTTAAAAAGTAAATAACGGTTTGCCCACCTATTTTATCTTTTAAAAAGCTTGAAATTCGTTTTGGTTTTTCTATATTCGTGTATAAGGTAAGGACTAGTTGGGACTAATTAACACCTCGCTATTTTGTTTATAATCAGAAAAATAATAAGCTGGACCAGTATAGCAATATGTATGTATTGTTTGCTTTGGAATAGCTCTCTGGCTATCCCCTCCTCTCATATGATGGTAGCGGCAAGCTCTGGAGTAGTCGTAGACCTGGGGCTTGATACAGTCGTTTGCAATTCTTACACCTTAGATGCAGGCAACCCTGGTCAGAGCTATTTATGGAACGATAGCTCAACCTCCCAGCAGATAACCGTCACCCAAAGCGGTACTTACCATGTGCAGGTGACTGACACCAATGGTTGTACAGGTGCAGATACGGTGATTGTCACGATTCTTACGCAACCTATCGCTTATCCTTACATTATTACCCAGACTGGCCAAACTGTATCTTTTGGCGACTCCTCCAAAGGGGGAAACCTTTCTTATTTGTGGGATTTTGGGGATGGGAGTACCAGCACATTGCCTAACCCAACCCATACTTTTTCGCCAATGTTTGCACCGACCGTGGTTGTAACAGTGACAAACAAATGCGGAACTGCTCAGGCGTTTTTTGAGACAACAGGTCCAATTGGCAACCTGAAAAGCCAGCTTTTTGGTGAGAATATTTCCATTTTCCCCAACCCTGGTGACGGGAGACTCAATGTTACATTTGGCAAAATCTACCAGGATCTTATCCTGGAAGTAATTAATATTCGAGGTCGAATTATTAAAAGTAGCCCGATTGATATACCTGGACAACAACTAGATATAGACTTGAGTGATTTACCAAAGGGCACGTACTTTTTAAGGTTCAGGTCAGGAGAACTGATTGCAACCAAGAAATTGACTATCCTGTAAATTTGTTCAGTCAACACCTCTCGAAATTCCATGAACGTGAAAACCTGGAACCAATGAGACCTATTCAGGCCAAACCGCAAATTTTTGAATTACTGATTAGCGTCAGCATTGAGGACCCATACTTTGCTAATGATGTTACCATCTTCCCAAATCCAAATGAAGGAACATTTTATGTGAGATTTGGGGAGATAAGGGAAGAGATTTTCATTGAGGTATTTGATACAAGCAATCGCGGATTATTTTAGGACTTTCAAGTCAATCCGAAGAATACTTAATGGACTTAAGCCAGGCCCCAAAAGGATTTTACTTGGTCAAGTTCAACACAGGTAATCGAAAGGCATTAAAGAAACTGCTTATTTTTTAAGTACCTCCTCTTAAATGGTCCTAAATGAAAAAGC
>JBCDIQ010000249.1:0-8735 GCA_039024295.1 Bacteroidota bacterium
AAAGATTATAAAATATTAAATGAAATAACATCCTTATCAATATATTTTCATATTAAATATTGTTTGATTGTTGACTTGCTTATAGTTCAATATTTGGGGTATCCTGATTTCGTTCTAAAATATCCAAAGTCCGACCTTTGGATATTGTGGATAACTTAGTAATATTCAAGCTGGTTTCTGCTTACTCACCCATTTTCATCCCTTACACATAATTCTTGCATACACCGACTTTCTGGTGCTAACAAGTTAGCTTTTGTATCGCTAGCGGGATTATTGATGACGAACTTTTCAGGGAGGTGGTAAATACCAACGCTACATGCTATACTATCAATTTATGTAGGTAGTCGAGAGGAGAAAAATTCCTGGTTATTTTAAAGCTGTTCCTGTTACGATGGACGGATAGTAATAGAACTTCACAGTACGGGTATCAATTAGTTAGTATGATTACCCATTGTTAGGCCAACTCCATGAAGGCCAGAAATGTCAGACTTATTTCTGGATATACGCCCTTTTGAGCACAACATCCTTTTAGTTAATCTCATTTATTTTCATCCTAATCCTAAATCCTTACTCAAATGGCAACTAAAGTACATTATGCCCCCCACATTTTTTTCGCAAAGAAAAGTGACAGCAATTCCCTTTATGATCTATTTGTAGGTATTTATCATAATTGCACTTTTGACACTTTCCTAAGTCCCCCTATCCTTTTCAACTATTATCTATATACCCCTTTTCCAAAGGCTCAGCATAGTGTGCTTGAACTAAATTAACATAGGGACCCACTACTCGTGAGTTAATTCAGGTCATGATTTAATTTCAAAGGGCTATTCCTTCTTAAGGTTTAGCCCTTGATCTGATGTGTAAATTGTGGCAATTATCCCCTCATAGACAACTCTCATCCCCAGACCTGTGTCCCTTCCGTACAATTTTGGCACATTTCAATTTCCTGCCTTGAAAAAAGAAGCTTTTGCCGGAAGGCTCCGTAAGCATTGCTGCGCCAAATATCCTGGAAACTTTGGGTTTCAAGGGAACCCATTTCGTGCGCTGCATCTTTGTCAAAGCAACAAGGCAGCACCTTGCCATCCCAGGTGATTTCTGCACCTTGCCACAGCTTCCAGCACTGGTTGAGCAGCTTATTTTTTATTTTATAGGTTCCATCCGCTTGTTTGGCATAACGGCTGTACTGGTCCAGCGTGGGGATCAATTCGTGGCCTTTTTCGTACTCGTAAATTTGCGCTGTTTTAACCGCAAGCTGGTCTACCTTCAGCTCCTTAGTGAGTGCTTGCATATCTGCCAGTTGATGTTCATTAGGGCGAACCACCAAAAACTGGATCACGATGTTCGGGCTGAGCGACCTAAGTTTTTCCCGCCAATTCACCAGATTTCGAATACCCTCTTTTACTCGTTCTAATTTGCCGCCAACTCTGTAAGCCTGGTAGGTTTCCTGGGTGCTGCCATCAATGGAAATGAGGACTTCTGAAATCCCACTTTCGACTGTAGCACGGGCTTTTTCTTCAGTTAAGTAATGGCCATTGGTACTGGTAGCGGTGAAAACACCTCTTGAAACCGCATAGTTGGCCATTTCTAAAAAACCAGGATTCAGATAGGGTTCTCCTTGAAAGTACAATAACAGGTATACCAGGTCCTTGTGTAGCTGGTCCACCACATCTTGTAAAAGGGCGGTCTTGGCCATTCCAGTGGGCCGGCTGAAATCCCTAAGCCCCGATGGGCACATGGGGCACCGCAGGTTGCAACTGGTAGTAGGTTCAAATCCGATCTTTGCTGGCATACCCCAGTGGGCAGGCTTTTTACTAAGGCGCGCATAATGATAGGAAGTGTACAATTGGCTGAAGTTGTACATTTTGCGCGATGTCAGGCTATTTGCCAGCAGTTTTGCTTTCCTGGGATTGACCAATTTTATTTTTTTGGGGTAAATTAGAAGAAAATCTCTTCAATTGCCTAATTGAGAAAAAGTAGCACGATTTTGGTAGTTTTTTAAACTCACTCGGACGTGTTAAGGTTTTTATCCTGTTACCACCCTATTTTAGGGTAGTCCGTTGAACCAGTATTCAGGGACTACTCATTTACATTCACTTGATTATCCCCCTCAGCTCATCATCATTCCGCCATGAAGCATCATCTACTTCTTATTTTCTATTTCCTTCCTTTATTCTATGTAACACACACATACGGGCAAGCAAATATTTCTGGTACCATAAATACATATGCTCAAGTAACTGCCATCAATTATGGAACCAGTGAATTGACCCTCAATAGTTCTGTAGGCTTTGCCCTGGGAGACCTGGTTTTGTTGATTCAGATGCAAGGTGCAACCATTCAAACTGGAAATACTTCCACCTTTGGAGAGGTGACGAGCTATAATGGTGTTGGACAGTATGAACTCTCTACTATCTGTGAGATCAATGGAAATACCTTGAGAATGGAAAATACGTTCTCAAACACGGTTTATAACGTCGGTTCGGGGCTACAGCTGATTCGGGTTCCTGTCTATAACACTGGAGCTGACGTAACAGCAACTTTAACAGGTACAGCATGGAACGGAACCACGGGTGGGGTGCTAGCTTTGGCAGTTAATGGGGTATTAGAAATCAACGCACCCATTGAAATGGACGGAAAAGGATTCAGGGGAGGAGGATATGAGGACCATGGAAATTGTTTCTTTTTGAATAACTACGATGATTATTATTACTCCCAGGCAGCCAATAATGGGGGCAAAAAGGGAGAAGGAATAGCGGCATATATTGCCAATCGGGACTATGGACGGGGTAAGCAGGCAAATGGTGGGGGGGGAGGTAACAACCATAATGCTGGAGGTGGCGGAGGAAGTAATGCTACGCGTGGTGGTTCAGGGGGGCATCAATTACGGGCTGGATTTGGACAATGTGCAGGAGATAAAGCCGGACAAGGGGGGTGGAACCTGAACACCACAAATCGGCTGTTTATGGGCGGTGGAGGTGGAGCTGGACAGGGAAACAATGGTGGTGGTGAGGGAGGAGCTAATGGAGGGGGAATTATCCTGATTATTGCAGATGAAATTGACAATAACAGCGGGGATATTATCAGTGCAAACGGAAATAATGGAATACAGGCAAACTTTGATGGTGCTGGTGGAGGTGGAGGCGGAGGTTCCATTCACTTGGAAGTAACCACCTTTACCAATAACCTGACGGTGCAAGCCAGGGGCGGAAATGGAGGAAATGTAGATAACCAAAATACAGCCAATTGCATGGGGCCAGGTGGAGGGGGAAGTGGAGGGGTCATTAAGTCCTCGACAATTCTTCCCGTCAATGTGACCACAAACGTTTCAGGAGGACCTTCTGGAAATAGCCTCAATGTAGGTTCCGGCTGTCTTGCCGGAGCAGGAGGTGCCCAGAACTCGACGGGAGGGAATGCAGGCCCCGTAGCAGTAATTACAACTATTCCTCAAAGCACTACTTCTTCTGGCTGCGTATTGCCCGTAGAGTGGCTTTCGGTAGATGCGAAGGCCTACCCCAGACATACAAACATTTCGTGGTCCCTAGCGCGTGAATGGAACAATGAATTTTTCACCGTGGAAAGGTCTTTTGATGGAAGTGCGTTTGAGGAGTTGGCAAATCTGCCAGCGGGTGGTACTACTTATGAATCTACTACTTACGCATGGCAAGACCCTTATCCTATAGCTGGGAAAACCTATTACCGCATTCGTCAAACAGACTTCAATGGTAATACCTCTCTGTCAGAGGTGGTTGAAGTTGTGCCAAAGGGGGTTTTTCAAGCCAGTTTGTTTCCCAATCCCCTTTCTGAGGGTCAATTGATGTTACGAATTAATTTACCTAAAAAAACGCCTGTCCGAATCACGGCTTACAACCAGGTTGGACAGCAAATTATTTACCATAAGTCAGTGTTAGCACCAGGCTTACAAGACCTCCCGATGGATTTTGGGCACCTGCCGGCTGGGCTGTATCAAGTAAGGATTCAAACAGAAGGCCGTCAGCAGACACTGCCGCTAATTGTCCGGTAATGCTCAGGAAATAGCACCATTACCTAAACCCTAAAGCCCATCGCCTAAAACCTACTCAATCCGGCATCCCGTGCATCATGAAATCCACAACTGCCTGATTGAATACCCTGGACCGTTCATACATCACAAAGTGTCCGGCAGAATTCACCATGATCAGGTGACATTTAGGTATTTTTTTAGCACCGGCCTCGGCAACAGTCTGCGGATTGCTGAGTTTAAGGAACCTATTGGGAATCAGGTTATCCTGCCGGCCGAATACCACTAGGGTAGGCTGGCGAAGCTCATGAAGCCGGTCGTGTACAGGCTCATCCAGCATGCCTGCTATACAGCGGGGAATGGTCTCGCTGTAGGCTTCAAAATCTTCTGAAGCGCGCATCATGAGGCGATCTGCTATCATGAACTGTGCATCTTCTGGGAATTTGTGAAAATTGTACCGGATGTTCTTGGCAATTTTCTTAGCTGGCAGTTTCATCACTGCCTTTGAATTAAATGCCTGCCGCATGAAGGCAGACTCACGGGAATTGAATTTTTCAAAGCCTGCTGGTGCTGCTAGAATTAGCTTAGAAATCCGATTAGAGTATTGCAGGGAAGTGAGGATACTGGTTTGGCCCCCCATGGAGTGCCCCACCAAGGTAACATGGTTCAGCTCCAGATGGTCCATCAACTCAATGATGGTGCTGGCATAGTAGCTGATGAGCAGGCCCTCTGGGAGTCTTTTGGTGGATTTTCCATAACCCGGTAGGTCCAGGGCGATACAGCGGTGCAGGTGCTGAAGTACCAACATGTTTTTTCGCCATGCCGGCAAGTAACTTCCCAGGCCATGAACGAACAGCAATACTTCATCTCCATCACCCTCATCAATATAGGCCAAATCATTCCCATCTGACAGGGCCATTTTTTTGACAGGAAAAGGATAGATAAGTTCTTTCATAGTTAGTGGGGTACGCGTGTAGACCCTGCCAGCCGATGTTCGGCATTATCCATGAATCAATTCTTTTAATGTCTTTCTGTCAATTTTCCCTGTTCCATTTTTAGGTAATTCGGGCATTATCTCTATGTATTTAGGAATTTTGAACCTTGCTAGTTTGCCTTCGCAAAATGATTGTACTACTTCTAAGCTAATCGGAGCATGACTGCCAATACAAGCCTTTCCTACTTCACCCCATTTGCTGTCCTCAACTGGCAGTACGGCCACTTCTTCAATATCTGGGTGCTGAATTAAGATACGTTCCACCTCAGCAGGATATACGTTTTCCCCTCCGGAAATGAACATATTCTTGATACGATCCATCACATAGAAAAAGCCTTCTTCATCCATTCGGAGCAAATCGCCTGTTTTGAACCAGCCTTCATGAAACGTCTTTTTGGTAGCCTCTGGGTTTTGCCAGTAGCCGGGAGTAACCATGGGCCCTTTGAGGAGCAGTTCTCCCGATTCTCCGGGTCCACCGATGGTGCCGTCCTCCTTTAGCAAGCGGGTTTGGACATAAAAATTGGGCTTGCCTATTGAGCCTTTCTTTCGAATGGCGTCATCTTGATGAAGAGACATTAAGTTAGGACCAACTTCAGTCATCCCATACCCTTGCCGAATAGGAACTCCTTTTTGTGCCCAGGTCTCGATCAGTGGAATGGGCATGGCTTCACCCCCCACGATGAAATATCGTACACTGGACACATCTGCCGATTCAAATTCGGGGATAGCTGCCATCATGTTCAGCATGGTAGGTACCGCCATAAAAATGCTGATGCTGTCCTTTTCGAGTGCTTCCAATACCTTGCCTGCATCAAAGGATTTCATCATACAGAGGTAAGCTCCATGGTGCATGAATGGGGTGAACAGCACATTCCAACCGCCGGTATGAAACAGCGGCATACAATTAACGGTACGATCTTCTGATGTGATATCCAGCCTCAAGGAAGTATTCAAGCTGTTCCATACCAACATCCTATGGGTGTAAAGGGCCCCCTTTGGAAATCCGGTGGTCCCAGAGGTGTATAGGATGAAAACGGGATGGTCTTCTTCGAGTTCACGTGGAGGAAAACCAAGTGGTTCATTATCTGCTGCATCATCCAGCCATACCTGCAAAGATTCCAGGCTCCATACGTGCAGGGCACGATCATGCTGTTTTTCCCCTTCCAGGAGGTGTGAAAATTTATTCTCCACCACCAACAAATTAGGCTGTGAATCCTCAATCAGGTAGGCCACCTCTCCTGAGGAAAGGCGATAGTTATAGGGAACGAGGATAATCCCCGTCTTTTGTGCAACGAATAACAGGATGCCATATTCCAGGCAATTCTCAGCAAGAACTGCTATTCGATCTCCTTTTTTGAGGCCAAGTTCGTCTGTTAGGTGATGGGCTAGCAGGGAACTCAGGTGTTGGGCTTGTCCGTAAGTTAGGCTTCTCCCGGTTTCATACTCTGAAATGGCAACTTTTTCAGGGCAATACTCCGCCCAGCGGGAGAGCCAATCGGTGAATATGCTCATGGGGCTAGAAAATTCAATGACGGGCACCAGAACTTCTGGTGCCCGAACGATATATTTTACAGCAATTACCCTGATGTGGCTACCACCGGAAAGCTGCCCCTGCAAATGCAAGGCCACCCCCAGAGCCAATCATCATGATAAGGTCGCCCTTGTTGACTTTTCCCTGACTGACTGCTTCGTCTAGTGCCATAGGTATACAGGCTGAGCCGGTGTATCCATAATGGTGCATGACGGTATGCGCCTTTTCGTGGGGAATTCCTAAAATGTCCAGGGTTTCCCGTATGCTGTTGATATTTATTTGGGTAAAAAAGAACTGGTCAACATCCTCCGGCTTTGCCCCTATTCTTTCACACAACTCCTTCACCATTTCGGACCACATCTGAGGGTTAAGTTCCGGGGGAAACTTCTTTACGAATTTAAGCAATTGATCCTGGTTTTGCAGGCTTTTTTCACCTATAGGTATACGGGTACCACCCCCGTAGATTCCCATCCAGCCATTGTATTGACCCTGGGTTTGGAGCTTGGATGCAAGGAATCCTGATTCGTTCCCTTCTTTTGCCGAAAGAATTACTGCACCGGCTCCGTCAGCAAAAAGGGTTACCGTCTTTTTGTCATGTAGGTTCAGGTACTTGCTCATGGCATACGCCCCTATGACAAGTACGTGCTTATACTGGTCATCAGACCTGATGTATTTACTGCCAACATCCAGGGCAGTTACAAAGCCTGCACAGGCCGTATTCAGGTCAAATGATCCTGCATTTACAGCACCCAATCGATCCTGAACCACCGAGGCAGTAGAAGGGGAGATGAATTCGGGTGTGTCTGTCGCAATAATAATCAAGTTGAGGTCTTCAGCAGTAAGTCCTGCTCGTTCAAGTGCAACCTTGGCCGCACCTACGCACAAGTCTGCTGTCGCTTCCTCCTCGGTACACCAATGACGTTCATATATTTCGACATTTTCCTTGAGCCAGGTATCTACGTCTGTACCTAGTAACTCATTGAAATAGGCATTAGGAACCACTTTCTCCGGTACAAACATACCGGTAGATTGAATGACGGCATTAGCCATAAATAGAATGGAATTAGGATGAGATAGAAATATGAAATAAAAATGGCCAACCGCCAATCAGATGACGGTTGGCTCAAGTCAAGATAGCAACTAAACTATAAACTAATCGTTATCAGATGGATACGCCTCCATCTACACTGATGGTTGCACCATTAATGAAGGCCGCTTCATCGGAAGCCAGGAACACATAGGTGTTGGCGATATCTTCAGGCTTGCCAAATGTTCCCAGCGGAGTTTTTCCTTCAATCATTTTGATGACTTTCTCTGGAATGGATTCAATCATTTCGGTGGCGATAAAACCAGGAGCTACTGCATTTACCCGAATCCCCTTACGGCCGAGCTCGCGCGCCCAAACTTTTGTCATGCCAATTACCCCTGCTTTGGTGGCTACATAATTGGTCTGGCCAAAGTTTCCGTATAATCCTACTACGGAAGAGGCATTGACGATAGAGCCAGACTTTTGCTCTATCATTGCACTGGCAACTGCCTGGGTACAGTTAAATACCCCAGTGAGGTTTACATCCAATACTTGCTGCCACTGTTCTGGCTGCATTTTCATTAAAGTTGAATCACGGGTAATACCGGCATTGTTAATTAAAACGTCAACAGAGCCATATTTTTTCTGTAGGTACCCTACGGCTACCTTCACTTCATCCAGCTTAGTGGTGTCTACTTTGCTAAATTCAACGGTTGCTCCTGTAGCGGTGGCAATTTCACTGGCAGTGCCTTCTCCTTTTTCTTTGTTCACATCCCAGATAATGACTATTGCGCCCTCTTGGGCAAATCTCAAGGCAGTAGCCTTACCAATACCCTGTGCACCACCCGTCACGATAGCCACTTTACTTTTCAATCGATCCATGCTTATAAATGGTTAAGTTGATATAGAAATTGAAAGGCTCATAGCGAGCTTTTAATATATCATGTTCGTCTTATATGATATATGATAATCTATATATACGTTCTTTATTACCAATCTCTCCTTGGAAAATGAGCAAATACCAAGGTTGACCCAAGGGGATTATAAATGGGAAGAATTATATTAGTTCGTTGAAAATCAGGAAAATAGGAACATCATTTTAATGTCCTGACTGAAATAGGGGGTATGTAAGGCAATCCATGAGATTACCCCTTCTTTTCATTAAGAGCTTCCCGCAAGCTCCGGT
>JBCDIQ010000250.1:0-8718 GCA_039024295.1 Bacteroidota bacterium
CCTATACCAAACCATCGTTCTAATTAACCCTTTATGCAGAGATTACACCCTCTACTTTTTTGCCTGATCGGCGGACTTTTTTTGTTCTCGCAGGTCCAGGCCCAGGACGCCTATCGCTTGTATCTCCGTTCCGGAGAACGAACGGTCAGTCCAAATACCGAAGCCTTCATCCTTTCTCCCCAGATTTCTTCCAGTGAACAATATGGAGATGGATTTTTTAAAGGCTTGCAGTTCCACGATGTCCCCACTGCTGCCCAAAAAGCAGAAATGAAACGAGAAGGCATCCTTCTCATGGATTATCTGCCCAATAATGCTTTCCTGGCATACATCCCCAACAAGCTACCTTTGCAACAACTGAATGACTATGGGGTACGGGCTATCTTCCCTTTTGATGCAACTGATAAAATGCATCCTCAACTTCTTAATCGACCATTGCCTGATCATGCGTTACGAGGTGATAAAGTTGAGGTAATCGTACAGTACTACCCCAATGTGACCCTGGCTTCAGTTAGCAGTTGGATGAATCAAAAGGGATATGAGGTCCTCAATACCTATGATTACAACCATCAATTAACGCTATTGGTAGACGAGCAAGAAATCAATGACTTGGCTTCCCTGCCATTTTTCTATAATCTGGAATTGCCATCCCCTACTGGAGAACCGGAGGATGTTCGCGGACGTGGGTTACAACGTGCCAATACGCTTTCGCCTGCTTACTCTGGAGGTCGTAACTATGATGGATCGGGCGTGGCCATTTCTGTAAGAGATGATGGAGCTGTTGGCCCCCACATTGACTTCACCGGCAGGTTCAGAATTGTGGCTAATCCCAATACAGCAGCAAACCGGACACACGGAGACGGCGTTGCAGGTATTTTTGTGGGTGCAGGTAACCTTGACCCTTATTACCATGGAATGGCTTCGGGGGCGTTTATGTTTGTTCAGCAATACCGAGCAAACTTTCAGGACAGCACCCTGCTACTGCACCAGCTATTCGACATGAAAATCACCAACAGCTCCTACAGTGATGGCTGTAATGGCTATACCACCATTACCCAAACGGTGGACCGTCAGGTATTCCAAAACCCTACGTTAATGCACGTTTTCTCTGCTGGAAACAACAACAACAACAATTGCGGATACGGAGCAGGCAACCAGTGGGGAAACATCACAGGTGGGCATAAAATGGGCAAAAATGTCATTGCCACTGCCAACTTGTTTGCGGATGATCAACTTGCGAACTCAAGTAGCCGTGGCCCAGCAAATGACGGCCGTATTAAGCCGGACATGGCAGCACATGGCCAAGGACAAGGGTCTACTGGCCCCAATAACGGATATACTTCTTTTGGGGGTACTTCTGCAGCAGCCCCTAGCCTGGCGGGCACCATGACTCAGCTATATCAAGCATACAAAGAATTAAATGGAGAAAAGGATGCTCCTACTGCCCTGCTTAAAGCTGTTATGATGAACACCAGCGATGATCTTGGGAATCCTGGTCCTGACTTTAAGTATGGATATGGCCGGATCAATGCATATCGTGCTATCCAGGTATTGGAGAATGAATGGTACATCAAAGATACCATTACCCAAGCAACCTTGGATCGCCAAACCCTTCAAGTGCCTTCAGGCCTTGCAGAATTGAGAATCATGGTTTATTGGGCTGACCCAGCTGCTTCTCCTGCTGTAAGCCGTGCATTGGTGAATAACCTCGACATGGAAGTGCGCGCTCCTGGACAAGCCCCTTACCTACCCTGGGTACTAGATCCAACCCCCAACCCTGTTACCCTTGATCTGCCCGCCACACGTGGCCGTGACATCCTAAATAATGTTGAGCAGGTGACCATTGAGAATCCAGTGGCAGGCACCTATCAGATCAATGTCGCAGGAGCTAGCGTTCCACAAGGTCCACAGGAATATTATGTAGTATATGAATTTGTTGCAGAAGACTTGACCGTTATCTATC
This sequence comes from Bacteroidota bacterium, assembly GCA_039024295.1. GTDB lineage: Bacteria > Bacteroidota > Bacteroidia > J057 > J057 > JBCDIQ01. The sequence continues at coordinate 1,961 of JBCDIQ010000250.1, forward strand.
CATATGGAGGCGAAGGGTTTGCACCTGGAGAGGTAGAGCGTCTTCATTGGGATGCGGTGGGAAATACGCGTGTATTCAGAATTGAATACTCAGCCGACAACGGAGCCACCTGGAAATTAATCGATGACCAAGTACCAGGAAATCAGCGCCTGTATGATTGGAGTGTGCCTGCAGACATTACAGGCCAAGCCTTGGTTCGCATCAGCAGAGGCAGCACCGTTGGGACCAGTTCCAGGACCTTCAGTATAGTTGGTGTACCACAAAATATAAGGGTATTAGGCGTCTGTCCTTCTTTTACGACCCTTACCTGGGACCCGGTTTCAGGAGCGACAGGGTACGATGTTATGATGTTAGGAAATGAGTACATGGACTCCATCGCAACCACTTCCAACACCATTTACAGCCTTCAGGTAGCAAACGGTGGCAGTAACTGGTACACCGTTCGTGCAGTGGGCCCAAATGGCATGCGAGGCAGACGCGCGGTTGCGATTCAAAATACCTTGGCTCCAGGACCTTGTAACACACAAGTGGATGCTGCCCTCATTAGCCTGGATGATCCAACTCCCAGGAGCCTGATTCCATCCTGTCAGGATAGTCAGGTAGTCCAAATAAGTTTGCTGAACCTTGGTACCCTTTCCCTGACCAACCTGCCAGTTGCTTATCAGTTCAATAATGGACCTGTTATAAACGATACTATTCCAGGCGTACTGGGAACAGGCGGAGCTTCCGTACTTAGCTTCCCGCTGAAGTTTGCTGTACCAGCACCGGGTGTTTACACCATGAAAGCCTGGGTGGGTGCCCCCGGAGACCAAGATGTAAACAATGATACTGTAAGTACCCTTTTGCAGGTCGACAATAGCACAGTTGTTACTTCTTATCCATACACCCAAGACTTTGAAGGTTTTTCTACCTGTAACGTGGCCCCTAACTGTGAGCAAGACAACTGTTTACTAACCGATGGATGGAGAAACTACGTCAACCAAGTGGTAGATGACATCGATTGGCGTACGGATGACCAGGGAACGTTCTCCCAAGGCACAGGGCCTAGTGTAGACCACAACCCAGGTACAGCAGCAGGTAATTTCCTTTACCTGGAGGCATCAGGAGGTTGTTCATTCCGAACTGCCGAACTACTTTCGCCTTGTTTTGACCTTAGCGGTATGACGGCTCCAGAGTTTAGCTTCTGGTACCACATGTTGGGCGCAGATATGGGCGAACTCCATGTGGACCTGAGAAGCGGTTCTGATTGGATATTAGATGTAATACCCCCTGTTTCTGGAAACCAGGGAAATCAGTGGTTCGAATCTCTAATTGACCTCACTCCCTACGCTGGACAAACCATCAATATCCGGTTCAGAGGTATTACCGGTGGAGACTTTGCAAGTGACCTTGCCATTGACGATGTTCAGCTGTATGAGACTGCAGTTGCTCCAACTGCGGACTTTAGCTCAGACAACCAAACCGTATGCTTGGGTGGTACAGCTGAATTTTCCAGTACTTCCAGAAATGCTACTACCTTTAATTGGCAGGTACAACCTTCCACTTTTGCGTTTGTGAATGGTACTAGCGCAACAAGCCCTCAACCAGTGATTCAGTTCAACGGACTTGGTGCATACACGGTCACCCTGGTGGCTACTAACGCGTTTGGTGCTGACACCATCACCAAAACAAGTTACATCTCAGCAACAGCAGGTCTTTCTCTTCCTGTTTCCCAGAACATGGAAAATTACAACAACTGCGCAACTACCAACAACTGCGGAGCTACCATCTGTGGACTTGGTGGAGGATGGGAAAATTCACCGAATGGCGACCAGGACGACATTGATTGGCGGGTAGACAATGGAGGCACTCCCTCAAATGGCACTGGGCCAAATCTCGACTTCAACCCAGGAACCACCTTCGGTAAGTACCTATACCTGGAAGCTTCTAACGGTTGTAACCAGCAGGCAGCTCACCTTGTAAGTACCTGCCTGGACCTTCAAAATGCCGTGGCTCCAGAACTCACTTTCCGCTACCATATGTTGGGAGACGATATGGGAGAACTTCACGTGGACCTTGACGATGGATCTGGATGGATCAATGACATCATCCCACCTGTTTCCGGCGATCAGGGCAATGTCTGGGTATTAGCTACAGCTGACCTGAGTCCTTGGAACGGTAGCGTCATTCGTATCCGTATCCGCGGGATTACCGGAACTGGTTTTGAAAGTGACATGGCCATCGATGACATTCGGATTCGCGATCAAAACCTCGCGCCAGTGGCTAACCTTTCTACCAGTGTTCGGACTACTTGCGTAGGTAATTTGGTAGACCTGATTGACCAGAGCCAATATGCACCTACTTCTTGGCAGTGGAGCATCACTCCAAGCACATTCAACTACGCTAATAACACCAGTGCAACTGATCAGAACCCTCAGGTGGTATTTACCCAAAATGGCACCTACAATGTTCAGTTGACGGTAAGCAGTCCTAATGGAAATGATTTTGTAGTAAAAAATGCACAGGTCGTGGTCAGCAATGGCACCGCCCCGCCTGTACAGGAAGACTTCCAGTCTGGTACAGTAGTGCCCGTCAACTGGGTACTTACCAACCCAGACCAGGCATCAACCTGGGATACGTTAACTGTTATCGGAAGTGGTGGCACGAATACAGTTGCTGCTTTTGTAGACAACTTCAATTATAACGCCCCAGGACAGGAAGATTGGCTGACCAGTTTTTCTATTGATTTATCTCAGGTGACTAATCCCGAATTGACATTTGAGTATGCTTATGCTGCATATGCAGCAGGCAATGCAGATGAACTCAGGGTAGAACTCAGCGAGGACTGTGGACAGACATTCACTCAAACCATTTTCCAGGAAAGTGGCCAGAACCTTTCTACCACCAGTTCTACCACACGAGCGTTTGTACCAACTGCCTCAACCGATTGGCAAACAGATACAATTGATTTATCAGCTTACATCGGCAAGGTAATCAAGATCCGTTTCATCAATGTGAATGCTTATGGCAACCGTTTGTTCCTGGATAACATCAACCTGGGGGTTGCCCTTCGCGCGCCTATTGCAGGCTTTAGCCAGAGTGCAACTGACATTTGTGCAGGAGACACGATCACCTACACAGATCAGTCCTCAACCTTTGGAAACGCAGCCTATGCGTGGGACTTTGGCGTAGATGCAGTTCCAGCAACTGCCAATACTGTTGGTCCACATAAAGTGGTGTACACCAGTGCAGGTAGCAAAACGGTGACCCTTGACCTGACCAATGCCTCCGGCCAGGACATCAGCCAGAGCACCGTTCAGGTAACAGACGTACCTGCTGCGGCCTTCAACTTCCAAATCACGGGCCAGACAGTTGCCTTCAGTCAGGTTTCCACTGGAGCCAACACCTACCAATGGGACTTTGGCGATGGCATCACCAATACGCTTCCTAGCCCGACTCATGTATTTGCACAGACAAATGTGTATACAGTTGTGCTGGTGGCGTGCAATGATTGTGGATGTGACACCACTACTCAAGAAGTTGACCTGCGAACCAGTAGTTTGACCGAGTTGCAAGATGGCGGAGCTGTTCAGCTATACCCTAACCCAGCCAATAACTTCCTGATTTTGGAAGCGAAGGGTCTCAAGGGCAATAACTTCCCCGTAAAGGTCTTTGACGCCCAGGGACGACAGGTGGCAGCGTACTCCTTCGCCGTCAGGAATGGCCAGGTTCAAACTCAACTAGACCTAAGTGATTGGTCAAATGGGGTTTACATGGTCAACCTCCGTGGAGAGCGATTTGTGAAAGTGGTGAAGAGATAGTAATCGGTAATTAGTTATCGGTTTACAGTCAAACGAGATCGCTCGTACCTACTGTAACCTTCGAACTAGAAACTGTAAACTATAAACATTATCTAGAAACAGGTACGGGTTTTCCCATTTGGGAAAGCCCGTTTTTTTGGTAATATGGCCGCAATGAAGCGACTTCCTACCTGGGTGACGCCGCAAAATGCGACATTTTTCATTTGTTTGGTACTGGCAACAGCCTTGCCTTGGTCAAAAGCTTTACTGAGCATAGGCACAGGGGTAATTTCTGCCATTGCGCTCTGGCAGTTGATTATTGATAAGTTCCGGATTTCCTTCCGGCAGTTGGTACCAGCAATTGTCGTCTGTTCCCTTTTTCTACTTCAAGTCATTTCCTTTTTTTATACAGAAAATATGGGGAAATGGGGTTCTGATGTTCGAATAAAAGCTAATATGGTGGGGCTTGCGTTTGCGATTGCCATTCTTCCCAAAATGAAACCCTGGCAGTACCGAACCGTGCTATTGAGCTTTATTGCAATGGTGACCCTAATTGCAAGCACCTCTTTGGTGTATTACTTCATCGATTTTGCTGAACAAACAGAATGGGTGCGAAAGAATAGTTCAATTGACATCATTGGAAGTATCCACCACATCTATTTCGGGCTGATGCTAGCGTTTGCTGTCATCGCAGGGTTTTTACTATGGCGAAAAAAGAATGAAGTACTATTTCCCTACGAGCGTCCTTTGTTATTGGGCATCACCCTCCTTAACCTCGTTTTCCTTCACATCCTCACTTCGAGAACAGGGTTGGTGGCATTTTATGCAGCCGTGGGTGGGGGGGTATTCTTTTATATCCTTAGCGAACGGCAATTTTTAAAGGCAACTGGCCTGGTGGTTGTGCTGACAGCTCTTCCCATAGTAGCTTATCATACCATTCCTTCTTTTTACTACCGAGTAAATGTAACCCATTGGGATGCGCACCAATATCAGAACACCAATAATTCCCTTAATGAACTTTCTCTGTCCTTAAGAATACTGGCTTGGCAAGGAGCCTGGGATATCTTCACGAAACACCCTGTGATTGGGGTCGGCATTTCTGACGTAGAGGATGAAATGAGGGTCTATTATGCAGGTAAAGAAATGCGTGCCAGTGCCGACCAGTTGTTGGAAAATCCACATAGTCAATATCTCGAATACCTGGCCGGTTTTGGAATTGTAGGAATTTGTGTACTTTTATGCGTGTTGGTATTTCCGTTAATTGACCTTGGAAAAAACACTACATTGCTGTTGTTTTCGTTCATATGTCTAATATTTAGCGGAATGGTAGCAGAGTCGTTCCTCGAACGGCAAATCGGTATCAGCTTTTTCGTTATTTTTCTGATGTTATTGTGGAAACATGAAAACCGTTCCCTCTCTTGAAAACAGAAAACCTATTCAAATGAAAGCCCTGAAACGAACCTTTTCCCTAACGCTTGGCATGCTGCTGCTTGGGAGTTTGTCTTTTGCACAAATTTCCAACCTACGCATTGTCAAGGAAGAGCCAGTAAATGTTTTACCGGTAGGCACCAAAACTCACGAAGTCAAAAAAGGGGAAACCCTGTATTCCATCAGCCAAAAGTACGGGATGGAAGCCGGTGAAATTCGCATGGCCAATAACATGACCACCAGCGTTATTTATCCTGGGGACAAGTTGGTTATTCCTCCCAAAGGAAGTTTTGATACCCCTGCTGCAGCTGAGCAAAACCCAAATGCCAGAATGACAAGTAGGAGCCTAGATGGAAACACCAATGCAAGAATGGCCGCTCCTGCAGCTAATCTCACTGGACAAACCCGCACCATTACCCAGGAAGAACCCGAGTATTACACGGTAAGAAAAGGAGATGATGCTTTTTCGATTGCTGATACCCGAGAGGTGTCAGTTGCCCAACTCCGCGAATGGAACCCAGGTTCAAGTTTTGCGGTTGGTGAGCGTGTCGTTATTGGAAAAAATTACAAACAAGTCACCCTACCTGCTGTACCTCAGTCTACTCAGCCAGAGGTTGCCAGCCGCAGCATGAGTGCACGCACTGCATCCCGAGGGGACTTGGCTGCACTTTCAACTCCCTCACAGCCACAAACCACAACGCCCGCACAACCAGCTTACAATACTTCTCAACCTGATCCAGGACTGCTTCGCCCAGTTTCCCCAGCAAGCCAACCTGCTTATACTGCGCCTGCCACGACTAATCCAGTGATGCGCGCGGCTGGTACTGGCAATCAATCCTATGATTTGCCTCCTGTGAACCGTTTTGGCAAACAAATCATTAAGGTGCGCTATGCTGAGTATGGAGATGCTCGTATCACTTCCAGCAGGTTTTATGGGTATCACAAAAATCTTCCTATTGGCTCGAAGGTCAACTTACTGATCCCTGATAACGCTGGATTCCTTGAGGTGGAAATCGTTGGTAAGCTTGCACAAAACAGCCCTGCTGACATTGCTCTTTCACCGACATGTGTGTCTATGCTTGAAGGTGCCAAAGCAGGAGGGGTAGCAACCATCACGTACTGATTTGACAAAAAATAATTTAGCGCGCCTGCTTTCGATGGAAGCAGGCGTTATTTGTTTTACCGCTCCTGAAAAATTTAGGTAATTTTCCCAATATGGCAACCAGACAGGCAAAGCACCTATCTCTTTGCTGTGTTAAAGCCATTCTATAATAAAGATTGCGCCCCAAAAAGGGGAAAGGGAGAAAGGCAATTCCTTTCTCCCTCCCTAGATAGCAGTATGCTTTTTGAATGAGTTACGGCTAGTTTAACATGGAAGCAAATACCTATTTGCCCCTGTCATCAACTGTCCATCATCACGACACAAACATATTTTACCTATTTGAATATTTATTATGGATCAATCACCTGATTGGTTCCGAAGGCGATTACTTTTCCGTATTTATAAGACAATATTACCCGGTGAATTACTCAAGACAAATACCCGCTTGC
>JBCDIQ010000251.1:0-8710 GCA_039024295.1 Bacteroidota bacterium
CGGCAGTGGTTTGATGCTCCACCTTCTGGGAAGAAAGTCTGCTTTTGCCCCTATGATCATCCATTTAGAGCTATAATCTTCGAATACGGTATTTTGAAGGACCAATGTAACTTCTACCTCTTCGCCTTTATATAGAAAAACACATTCTACTTCGGCAAACCATCTGTCATCATTAAATTTTAGAAAATGCGGGGTACTGGGATTGTCAATTTGGTCGATAAATGTGTCTATTTTTTCGTTGCTCCAGGTTTTGTCATAGATGTTGAACAGAGAACGGATCAAGATAGATCTGGACAACTTTTGATCCGGATATTTTGACCGGATATATTGGATGACCGGTGTTTGAGGATTGAAGTTAAATCTGTCAATAAATTCATCTAACTGTTTTACGCGGAGGGTGTAGTTCTCCCGTCGAATTTGGTCGGGAATTACCTGACTCGCTGCATGCAAATGCAGCAAAGTGAAACTAACAATAGCAAGAACAAGTTTCATTTCAGAGATTGAGAAAAATGCCAGTAGTTATATCTTAACTTACAAAAAATTATTAACCTATTGGTTCAAAAACCATACCGTGAATCAGTAGGAAAAAATTAGCATGTAAGATTTTCTGTGAATCATCACAATTTGTCTCATTGATGATACCTGAAGTTTCTGTCATATTACCAGTTAGAAATGCTGCTGGTACAATTGAGTCAGCAATCCAGAGCATAATTGATCAGACCTTCAGTGAGCTGGAACTTTTGGTCATTTTAGATGGGAGCAATCAGGCAACAAGAGACATCGTTAAAAAATACGCCAGAGGTGACCGAAAGGTTCAGGTCCTCGAACAACCTCCCAAGGGAATTGTCAATGCGTTAACCCTTGGACTTTCGCATGCAAAGGGAAAATTCATTGCCAGAATGGATGGGGATGACATCAGCTTTCCTGACCGGATTGAAAAACAGTGTGCCTTCCTCAATGAAAGCCCTAAAATTGACCTGGTTTCCTGTTTGGTGCAGCATGGGGGTGATGCTTCCACACAGCAAGGGTATCTTCATTATATCAATTGGATCAATGAATTGATCTCGCCCACAGCTATTCGATTGAATCGCTTTGTCGAGTCGCCCTTGGCACATCCTTCGGTGATGTTTCGAACCGCATCTCTGGCAACATTTGGTTCCTACAGGAAGCAGGAGGGGCCAGAAGATTATGAACTATGGCTGAGGTGGCTGCAGCAGGGTGCACATATGGCGAAAGTGCCCGAAGTACTATTGCTATGGAACGATCCTGATACCCGGCTTTCCCGGACACATCCTGCTTATGCTGAAAACGCATTCCTGATGACAAAAGCCCCTTACCTGAACCAGGAACTATCCAATGTCAATTCTAATCATCCTGACGTAGCTGTTTGGGGCTATGGGCGGCGCACCCGCCGAAAGCTGGAATACTTGATGAATAGTGGTTTGGCGGTGAATATTCAGTGCTACATTGATGTGAAACCTCCTGCTTCCGGCTTTTCTGAAGCGGGTATACCTGTTTACAATTACCAAGATTCACATACATACACCGATCAGTTCATCCTGTGTATGGTGAACAATAGAGGCGTTCGTGCTAGCATTCGGGAGTACCTGATCGGCCTAAATCTCACAGAGGGAATAAATTTCCTGATGTGCTGAGGTGGGTCACTCATCAATTAGTACCGCTTCTACAATTTCCATTTCATAATGGGCAGTTGCTTCGGGAGCATCTACCGGATAAGAAAAGTCTTGGGCTTCACCTGGTTCGAGGTACTCGTACAACACATGGGTATGCTGTGAGAGTTGCGTTTCTGTCTTGGAGAAAAAGGAGATTTTAATAACCGCATCTTTGTAGCGGTTTTCAGTAGAATTGGTGATCGTGCCAGAAAGCTGTTGGGAAGGGGTGGCTCCAGCCTTTGACGCTCTTTTCTTTGCCTGAGGAGCTTTTAGTTCAGCATCCAATGTGAGTGAAGGGGCTGGGGCAATCGAAATTTGGGGCATAGCCGGTTCCTCGACCTTTGAAGCCACAACGGCAGATGATGGCGTTTTCAACAGGTCTCCATTCTCTGGGGAAACGGTTTCAACTTGAATCATATTAGTCTCCAGCACTTCTTCTGTAGGGATTTCATCAGATTCTTCAAGTCCATATTCATCGTAACTGGGAGGGGGCTTGCGGAAATAGGTTTCTGGTTTTGCTTCATATGCCGATAGGCGTTCAAGCCTTCTCAGGTCTGCCTCTACTTCCTCCCCGGTTAATTCTACATACTTCATGCAGTCATTTTTCTTCCATTTCAGGCTTACCAGTACCAACTGGTCGGGCATCTCTTTTATATCAGCAATGAAGAATACTTGGGTGGTACGTGTTTCGAAAGGACTGCTTTGGTCGGCACTGGCGGAACCCCAAACCCGTATTACTTCGATTCTTTTCTGTTGCCCCATCACCTCATATACCCGCATGGCATGCTGGATATTACGAACGCTAAGTCGCCCTGAGTAGGTGTGCTCACAGTTGTTACACCTGCAGGTATGATCAGGCTTGGCATACACCAGATAACGGGTCAACTCCTTGTGGAGCTGTTGTTTAATTAAGGAAGAGCTTGGTTGAGCATTTAGCCCACTGAGTAAAAGGGTGATTGTAGCTAAAAATGAGGACAAAGGTCGAACGTGCTTCATAGTCAGGGTGATTTGAAATGTTCGACGACTGTGGTACAAAAGTGCATATAGTTGTAAAATATCCCTGTTGAATTATGAGAGGAGTCTTACGTCAAAGAAAATTTTACTTGACACAAGGAGTTAATAGAAAAAGTCGGAGGGAAAAAAACCGTTGACCAATCAGGATGGCTTTATAAACGAGATTATCTTAACACATGAACACATATACTTATAGAGATAAGTTGGTGTTTAGTGGCTATTTATATATTTTAGTGCACATTAAAGTGCTCTCTCATCCGCCACTGTTTCACGCTTTCTTTGTAACAATTCGTAAACATATGTCCGATATAGCTGAACTCAACCAAACCGAAACCGTTGATTTTAACATTGACGGAACTTCTCACTCCTTTCCCGTCATCACCGGTACTTACAATGAAAAAGGAATTGATATTTCCAAGCTGAGAGGCCAAACCAAGTACGTTACCCTGGATACAGGATTTAAGAACACAGGTTCGACCCAAAGCAGCATTACGTTTATTGATGGTGAAAAAGGGATTTTACAGCACAGAGGATATCCTATAGAGCAATTGGCCGAGCAGTCCACGTTTCTTGAAGTTATTTATTTGCTTCTCAAGGAAGAGCTTCCTTCTCAGGCCCAGCTGGATGAACTTAAGTCAACTATCTCTGGCTACATGCCTATGCCAGCAGCAGCAAAGGATATTCTGAATGCTTTGCCAGATGAAACGCACCCTATGGGAATGCTAAGTGTATTATTTTCGTCTCTCGCGGGTTTCTATCCCGAAGCCCTCGATTCTTGGAAAGATGAAGAAGTCCGCTGGCGTTCAATTTATCTTTTGTTGGCCCACATGCCCGTTATGGCAGCCTACATCTACCGTCGCCAGCAAAAGCTGGAGTACATTGACCCAGATCCATCGCTTGGATATGTAGAGAACTTTCTCCATATGATGTATGGGAAGGTAGATCCAGTAGTAGCTGAAACCCTGGATACCTTGTTGATTCTTCACGCAGACCACGAGCAAAACTGCTCAGCTTCTACCGTTCGTTTTGTAGGTTCTTCCCATGTAAACCTGTTTTCGGCAGTTGCTGCAGGTAACTCAGCACTGTGGGGACCGCTTCATGGTGGGGCGAATCAAAAAGTGGTAGAGATGCTGGCAGCTATCTATGCTGATGGAGGTGACACATCTAAATACCTTGCCAAGGCGAAGGATAAAAACGATCCTTTCCGGATCATGGGGTTTGGACACCGGGTATACAAAAACTATGACCCACGTGCCCGTGTGATCAAAAAGTACGCCGATCAAGTATTATCACAACTTGAGACGAATGACCCTGCGCTTGACATCGCAAAGGGCCTGGAAGAAGCTGCCCTGAGTGATGAGTACTTTGCCGCGAGGAAGCTGTTCCCGAACGTAGACTTCTACTCCGGCCTTATCTACAAGGCGTTAGGCATTCCTGTGAACATGTTTACCGTAATGTTTGCGCTTGGCCGTCTGCCAGGTTGGATCACACAGTGGAAGGAAATGCGGGAGAACGGTGAGCCGATTGGTCGCCCAAGGCAAATTTACACTGGGGCTGCAACGCGCGACTACGTTCCAGTTTCAGAAAGATGAAGTAGTTCAACCTGCTGAATAATATAGGCCTGTCTCAGACGGGCCTTTTTCTTTGCACTTAATCCCTCATTGCCTATATTTAACTTATAATAAAAGTGCTATACTCTTGGTTTTTAGCCTTAATTCAATGATTTCAAGCGAGTTACATTATGAAATCCAATAATGTATTTGATTTTGAGCGGCCCATCGTGGAGTTGGAAAGTAAGCTTCTGGAAATGAGGAAGATAGCTACCGAAAATGAGGTGGAGATGGAAGGTGAGGCCTTAGAACTCGAGAAAAAGATTCACAGCCTTAAAGTGAATATATACAGCAACCTCAACCGCTGGCAAAAAGTACAAATTTCCCGTCATCCTGAGCGACCATACAGCCTCGATTACATACACGCAATCACTGACGATTTTGTTGAATTGCATGGTGATAGAACCTATGGAGATGACAAAGCCTTAGTAGGTGGACTGGGCCGTATAGAAGGCCAAAGTGTCATGATTATTGGCCAGCAAAAAGGACGGACAACCAAGGAGCGGCAGTATCGCAACTTTGGGATGCCCAATCCGGAAGGATATCGGAAGGCACTTCGCCTGATGAAACTGGCCGAAAAGTTTCAGGTACCTGTTATTTGCTTGATTGATACGCCGGGTGCTTTTCCAGGATTAGAAGCTGAGGAGAGAGGCCAGGGAGAAGCTATCGCCAGGAATTTGTACGAAATGGCGGCCCTAACTACTCCCATTATTTGCGTAGTCATCGGAGAAGGGGCCTCAGGCGGTGCGTTAGGCATTGGGATTGGAGACAGGGTGTACATGATGGAAAATACGTGGTACTCAGTCATTTCTCCCGAATCTTGTTCCAGTATTCTCTGGCGAAGCTGGGAAAACAAGGAGATGGCTGCAGAAGCTCTCAAACTGACCGCTGAAGATAATCAGCGACTGGGGATAGTTGACGGCATCATTTCAGAACCGTTAGGAGGTGCACACCATGACCCAGAAACGGCATTTGCGAACGTTAAAGCCCAATTGCTAAAGGACCTTGCAGATCTGGCAGAATATTGCGCGCAGGAATTACTTGATCACCGAATCGAGAAATTTTCCGCTCTTGGGGCTTATGAAGAACCTCATTTAAATGGAACAAGCATAGCACCAGAAGCTGTTGCCGATACCCAGCCCTAAGCCTAGCTGTTAAACATATTCCAAATCGATGCATGAGGGACAGGTGCCCTGAGAATAACTGTTTCCTTTGTGGTGGGATGGGTGAATTCCAGTTCCCTTGCCAGCAAAGCGATGGCTCGTTTGCCAGGTAAAAAATCCTTAGCCCCGTATTTTACATCTCCCGCTATTGGACAGCCGATTTGCGAGAGTTGTACGCGGATTTGGTGCCTTCGACCCGTCATGGGGGCAACTTCGATCAGGTACCTTCCTTTTGCTACCTCCAGCAGTTCGTAAGAAAGCTTGGCCTCCTGGCTCCCCTCTTTTGGGGTTCGGTAAGCCCGTACGATGTTTCTATCAGGAAGTTTTTTTAGGTAATGAACCAACTCATCAGATGATCGGGGCGGCCGTTTGGTGGTAATCGCCCAGTACGTCTTCAGGATTTTTCGCTGTTGGAATTGGCGGGAAAGCCTTTCTGCCGCCTTCGATGTACGGGCAAAAAGCAACACCCCGGCTGTAGGCCGATCTATCCGGTGGAGCAAGCCGAGGTAAACCTTGCCAGGCTTTTGGTATTTTTCCTTGAGGTAGGCTTTGCCTAAGTCAAAAGCATTGGAATCGCCTGTCTGGTCTCCCTGAGAAGGCATGCCTGAAGGCTTATTGATGGCCAACAGGTGGTTGTCTTCGTACAATATGTCCAGCATCAATAGCTTTCTTCTTCAGTTGGGAAGGCTTTGGCCTTGACATCGCTGATGTATGCCTGTACGCCATCTTTGATCACGTCATACAAGCTGGCATATCTTCGTAAGAACCTGGGACTGAATTCCTTATTAATCCCGAGCATGTCATGCATGACAAGTACCTGCCCGTCGCATCCAGGACCTGCTCCGATCCCAATGGTGGGAATCTGGAGTTCCTGGCTCACCTTGGCAGCGAGGTGGGCCGGAATCTTTTCCAGGACCAAAGCAAAAATACCCGCTTTCTGCAACTGCTTGGCATCGTGGATCAACTGTTCTGCCTCTGCCTCCTCCTTGGCACGGACCCCATAGGTTCCAAATTTATAAATAGACTGCGGGGTCAGCCCCAGGTGGCCCATGACGGGGATTCCAGCACTGATAATTCGCTTGACCGAATCCATGATGAAGCTTCCTCCTTCTATTTTGATAGCATGCGCGCCCGATTCTTTCATGATTCTAATGGCACTTTTAAGGGCATTTTTAGAATCTCCCTGATAGTTGCCAAACGGTAAGTCGACCACGACCAACGGGTAGTTAATGGCACGTACTACTGAACTCGCATGGTCAATCATTTGATCCAGGGTAATGGGAAGCGTAGTTTCGTGACCGTGAATTACGTTGGAAGCAGAATCTCCAACGAGAATCACATCAATGCCTGCATCATCGAAAATGCGGGCAAAGGAAAAATCGTAAGCAGTAAGCATGGCAATTTTTTCCCCCCGTAGCTTCATTTCCATGAGACGGTGGGTGGTAACCCGCTTTTTTGTTTGCTTTGCAGTAGACATTTATTCGGTAGGTTTCGTTATGGTATCAGAAATATCAAAAAAGCAATAACGGCATGCCACTTTCTCCTTTTGTAAAGCGTCTATTGGTCGTGCTATGTGGTTAACTCAAATTGGGAAATATGAATAAATCCGTCGCAAGATAATGTTGCGACCATCGTTTTTTGCTTTCTTCACCTAAGTTATAACTAATTATTTGAATTTGATGAATACGAGATTTTTGCTTTTAGGGCTGACAATTATGTTGGGGCTCTACGGAGGATGCAGTACAGAGGTAGATATTAATGCAGATCCACAAGACATTTATGCGGTCTACGGCATTTTAGATCCGGGTGACTCGGTTCAGTATATTCGCATATCTCAAGCCTTTTTGGTAGAGGGAGATGCCTTGGAGTATGCCAAAGAGAATGATCAAAGCGTAAAAGAGCTTCGTATTTCTCTTGAAGGAAATGGGAAAGTCTATGAGGCTACCGAGGTTGCGGACGTATCAAAAGTCCCTGCTGACGGGACATTTTTCCCTACACAGACTGTTTACCGCTTTGATACCAAAGGAGATGATGCCCTTGCGGGGGATACCGAGTATCAGCTTTCCATTAGAGGTCCGCAGGACGGAACCTTGCAGTTGACAGCTACCACGGTTGTGCCTGAAGCTCCCAGGGTCGTTCAACCTCGCCTGAGAGCTTGTGCTGGCACAGCGAAAACCTATTCATTGCTGGAATTACGGCAAGCTACCCAAGTTGCTTTTCAGAAAGGAACTGCCGTCGGATTTGAGGTGAGGGCTTTTCTTGCATATGAGGCAAACGGGGTAAAGGACACAGTATCCATTGGGCCTATTGGGTTGCTGACCGAGTTTGCAGGCTGTGGTTCCGATAGTCGGGGGTGTTATACCTTTGGTAGGGGGGACTTGCTTACCACCTTCCGGTCAAAAATGGAACAACTCTCTGAACCCTACACCTATGAGGCGGAACCTACCTGTGCACAACCTGAAGATTTGCCCAAATCTATCTGGTTTGAGGTAACTGCAACAGATGAATTCTTTACCAATTACTTGTTGGCAAATGATCCTAAATTCATCGATTTCAACACGGTGAGGCCTGAGTATACCAATATTTCGGGTACCGCCAAGGTCGTTGGGATTTTTGGATCGCGAGCTACTTCACGTGAATATGCAGGACTTTCAGAATGCTCAAAGTACCTCTTAGGCGTAAATGGAGTGGTAACCCCTCCTAATACCAACTGTCAACTATAATTTTGTCTCTCTTAACGAACATTGTCTTTTTTTTTCGACCAAAAACTCCTAAAATACAGGACTAATAATTCCAAGGCTCCACCAACCACCAATTTCTTTACCCTATAGATTAACGTTGTACTAAAATGGACGAAAGCCTTGAAAAGAGGATTCTTCTGGTCGAAGATGACGAGGTAAATATTTTTATTGCAGAGCAAGTTTTCAGCATAGAAGGCCTTAAAATAGACAAGGTATTGAATGGAGAAGCAGCCACAAAAGCTGTTAATGATCAGGTATATGACTTGATATTAATGGATGTGGAAATGCCTATCATGGGAGGGATTGAGGCGACTGAAATAATCCGTAAAATGGAAAATGGCAAACATGTTCCCATCATTGCTCTGACGGCTCATTCTATTTCGGATAAGCTAGAGGAGCTTACCACAGCTGGCATGACTGATTTTTTGATCAAGCCCTTCAATACCAAAAGTGCTCAGAAGGTCATCAGCCAATACCTGAAATAAAAAAGTGACTCCCATCATTGGGAG
>JBCDIQ010000252.1:0-8699 GCA_039024295.1 Bacteroidota bacterium
AAACGAGGCATCGTCTGATGAAACCGCCAAATCGCACGTAGCCACCAGCTGACATCCCGCGGCTGTTGCTATGCCTTTCACTTCCGCTATCACAGGTTGCGGCAGACGAAGGCGTTTTCCTGAACCTTAATCCAGCCTCATGATGGAATTCCTCTCGCAAGCACCCCCATTTCTGGTCTTCTTTGCCGCCTTGGGGTTTACCGCTGCACTGGTGATTCCGTTCAGGATGCTGGTTCGCCTTCCCTGGGTAAGGCGGTTGTACCTCCGGGCACATGCACGGTCTTCCCAAATGGGAATTCTATTCTGGGTGTTATTTGCGACGTCTTATCTCTTGATTGCCTGGCTGATTTTTTGGGGATATGCGGTTGCTTATGGGTTTTAATGGTCTAACCACCTGTAACCAACAAAAGCAAGTTTTGCGAAAATTAGGATGAGCAAATGATGTTGTACCACCTATCCCAGCTTGGAGAGCCCTAAACAAAAACAGCAGGAGTTGCCCCCTGCTGTTCGATTTACCTACCGCTTCCACACACATCATTTAAATTCGTAAGCCTTCTTTTCGGCTTGGAGCTTTACGGCTTTTAGCATCACGGAGTCCAGACTCTGGCCACCAGATTCCTTGCGCTCCTGCTCGGCTACATAGGCTTTCCGCTGGGCACTGAGGGCCTTGATTTCTGCTTGGACTTGCATACGTTTGGCTTTGGCCTTCATGATTGCAGCTTTGCGCTCTGCTGCATTCATTTGCTGAAGGGAATCAGGAAGCGTTTCAGTTTGGACCTTTTCCCAATCAAATGCTTTGTCGTCACATGCATCTACCAGGTCCCAGTGGGCATTTTTGTATAAGCGAGAGCCCTTGGAAATGGCGCGCTTGGCAGCATTCCCTGAGTGCAAACTAGCAGCCTTAGAATCTTCGGCTACCTGACGTTGCTTGCAAACTGCTCCCTGATTCCCATAAGGAATATAGGTCTCATTGAGTTGCTGGTTCAGCTGAGATAATTGCTGGTCATAAGGAGTTGCCACATGGACGGTCTGCTGGTTGTGGTCTATCGACATAAATTCACCTCCTGCCAGCAAAGCCCCTTGCTGCCACATGCCATTGATACCTGTCATCGCTTCTCCACAAAAAATGGTGTTAATCACAATGTCACGTGATTTAGCATCCTGGCAAGCCTGCTGAAAGTTTACAGGTCCCTGGGTAAAAGGCTCATTTCCTGCAATGAACACAATGCGTAAATCTCCTTCTCCATCCGCCCAGGCAAGCTCATTGAGGGATTTTTGAATTACTTGCCCGCAATATTCATTGCTTCCAGTTGTGCTTAAGCTGAACAATTCCTCTGAGATACGGTCCAGGTCTTCGGTAAATGGGGTCAGTTGAATGGCATAGGAATGATCTTCGTAAGAATTAGCATTCCCATAGGTGTAAAGGGCGATTTGTAAATCGGGCTGCTGGCCGCCTTGCTGCGCCACAGCAAGTTCATTCACGATGTTCCACAATTGTGCTTTCGCCTGTTCCAACAAGCCTTGCATGCTGCCGCTCACATCCAGTAACAACGCAACCTGAATTTGTGAAGATTCCATTGCTACAGGCGTTGCAGCTGCCATTTCTTCAGTTGGGGTAGGTGCAGGCTCCCAAATTCGGGCCCACATAAATTTACTGGCAAATACAATGGCAAGTACAAAAGGAATGAAAGCGAGTTTAGGGAGGATACGTTTCATGGTGGATGAATTTGTTAGGTAGAAAAATGAAAATTGATTTACAGTAAGAGGGGACATAAGGGGTGTTTCCATACCCAAGCTTACGCATATTCTTTTGGCGGAATTTTACCAATGAGCCAGGAGTTCATTTGACCGAGCCAGGAGGTTGGATGCCTTTTTCAAGTTGTCAGAATTGGGGGAGAAATTGGGTAGCTGAGCATTTCACTTGAAGAGAATTATGTATTATTGGGTAAATCTCCTTCGTTGAATTTACGAAAGCACTGTACATACTTGTGAAATCCATCCGTTCATACCTCCTGCTTATTGGCCTCCTGATACTTTTGGGGATAGGAACCCCCATAGCTGTTTTGGGGCAGAAGAAGTTGGACAAAAAAGAACGGACTTATAAGCTTCCCCCAGTTCCCAGAAAACAAGGTAAAGCTCCCAGCAAAGGGGCAGATGTTTTTGATTTACTCAATCAGGCCCATCAGCAGGTACAGAAGAACCCCGGGAAGGCCCTACAGAAAGTTCAAAAAGCCCTCAGGCTAAGCTTCGCAGAGAAAAATCCCCGAGGACAGGCGTATGCTTATAACAGCCTTGGGGCGATCAATTACGGACTCAGTCGGTATGAAGAGTCCATCAGGAATTATAGCAAGGCACTGGACCTGTTTCAGCGGTTAGACGAACCGGCAGGACTGTACCACGCCCAACGGCAATTGCCTCGTGCATACGATGGAGCTGAAAACTACGATCAGGCACTGGAAGCCTATTTTGTGTTTTTGGAAGTTGCTCGTTCCTCCAATGCCACCGAAGATGTGATTGCCACCCAGCGGCACATTGCCCGGATATATTACAACCTGGGCAAATATGAACTGGCCTTACAACGATACGAAACGGCCCTCCAATTGGAAAAATCACAGGAAAATCCCGCGGGGGTCGTCACAGGGTGTAATGAAATTGGTCGGGTGTATGCCAGACTGAACGATACGGCTCAAGCACTTGCCAACTACAGACAGGCTGCGGAAGTGGCCCAACGTTCCGGGATTGGACTCACAGGGGAGGCATTTGAAAACATCAGTCAAATCTACCGTCAAAATCAGAACTACAGCCAGGAACTCAATACCCGGCAGCAGGCAATTGAAAGCACCCGTTCGCTCGGGGATAAAAAGGCAGAGGCCTACAACAGCCTGGAGGTTGCGCGCTTGCTGTTGGCCCAAAACAATTCGGACGAAGCCATCCCTTACCTGAAAAACAGCATCAACCTGACCAGTGAGTTAGGAGAGTTGGAAGATAAAGGAGAAGCTTACGGTGCCTTGGCAGAGGCGTATGAGCAGCAAGGAGATTTTGAAAAAGCCCTTACCAGCCTCAAGCAGCAAAAGGCAGTGGAGGATACCCTACAGTTGGCCATCTTATCGGAAGTCAATGCGCGCGAAAACCTGAGCCGCGAACTGGACCGTCAGGAAGCGGCTATCCAAGCTTTGGAACAGCAGCAGGCATTGCATGAATCGGAAATGCAGCAACAACGGTTGATCACCGCCCTTTCCCTGGGAGCCATCGCCATTTTGCTGGTTTCGGGATTCTTCGTGCTGCGTTCACACCGGGCCCGCCGAAGGGCCAACCAGTTGCTTGCCCTCAAATCCCTTCGTAGCCAGATGAATCCGCATTTTATCTTCAATTCCTTAAATTCGGTCAACAGCTTTATTTCCAAGCAAGATGAACGGGCAGCAAACCGATATTTATCTGCCTTTTCTCGTCTCATGCGCCAGGTGATGGAGCACAGCAGCCATGAGTTTGTCTCATTGATGAGTGAGTTGGAAGTCCTTCGGCTGTACCTGGAGTTGGAGCATGTGCGGTTTCAAGACAAATTTGATTATGAAATAGAGTTGGACCCAGGCCTCAACCCAGAAGAAATTCAGATTCCCCCTATGCTGGTGCAGCCCTATCTGGAAAATGCCATCTGGCACGGGCTTCGCTACAAGGAAGCCCCTGGAAATTTAACGCTGAGGTTCACCCGCGAGCAGGAATTCCTCGTGGCAACCATCGAGGATGATGGGATTGGACGAAAGCTTTCGCAGGAGCTGAAAACAAAAAATCAACGAACCCATCGATCAGAGGGACTCCGTATTACCGCCGAGCGTCTACGCCTGTTGAACGAATTGTACAAAACCCAACTGGAGGTTACCCTGGAGGATGTTTATCCTGAAAGGCAACATACCGGTACGCGTGTAACCCTGAAAGTCCCTTATCAAATTCCCGAGCCATGAGCCAGACATTAGATGCCATTTTGGTGGAGGATGAGGCCGCCAGCCGTGAAACTCTGCGAAATTACCTCAGTCGGTATTGCCTGCAGGTAAACCTGCTTGCGGAAGCAGAAAATGTTGCTCAGGGGCTCAAAGCGATCCATACCCATCAGCCAGACTTGGTCTTTCTAGATGTGGAGATGCCCTTCGGAAATGCTTTTGACTTATTGGAACAAGTTGAAAACCTTTCCTTTGAAACTGTTTTTGTCACTGCCTTCAGTCACTACGCCTTAAAAGCCCTGAATGCGAGTGCTTGTCATTATCTGCTTAAACCCATTGACATTGATGAATTGGTGCTGGCAGTGGAGAAAGTTCAGGAACGCATCCAGCAGCAGGCAGATCTCTTGCCCACCCAGATTTTGCTGGAAAACCTCCACCAGCAGCAGCAACAATCTCAAAAGCTCGTCCTGCCTGTCCTAGAGGGCTTCGAATTGATCAAGGTGGAACAAGTCATCCGCTGCCAGGCTAATGGGAACATGACCGATTTTTTCCTGACAGACGGGACCCATCGCCTCATCTGCCGAACCCTGAAATTCTACGATGAAATACTTACTGACTGTGGATTCATGCGGGTACACAAATCCCATTTGGTCAACCTGAACTACGTAACGGGCTACAAACGGGGGAAAGGCGGGCAACTCAGTTTGGGTGAGCACCATCAGGTTGAGGTTGCTCCAAGTAAAAAAGCAGCACTGATGGCTTGGCTACAAGGGTAGGAAGCAAGCTTGTTACCGTTTAAACAATTATGCGAATAAGGATATGGCGGAAAATTATTCCATCCTATATCTCTTTTCGCAATGCATAAAAAAACAAAAAACGCCCCCTTTGGAGGGGACGTTTTTGTATGTGTAGAAAGGTTTTGTTATTCCTTTTCTTTGATGTCTAGTAACTCTACGTCGAAGATCAACAATGCACTGGGACCAATGTTATTGCCACTCCCCATTTCACCGTAGGCCAGATCAGAAGGAATGTACAATTGCCACTTCGCACCGGTTTTCATAAGCTGCAGGGCTTCTGTCCATCCACGAATCACGCCCCCCACGGGAAACTCTGCTGGCGTGCCTCTTTCGTAAGAGCTATCAAATTTGGTTCCGTCCAGCAGACGCCCTTCATAGTGAACGACCACTACATCATCTGCTGAAGGGCTGTTACCTGTTCCTGCACGCTCAACCTTGTACTGAAGGCCACTTGCAGTGGTCTGTACCCCTTCTTGGGTTCCATTTTCTTTCAGGAAAGCCATGCCCTCAGCCTTGTTCTTGAGGCCCTGTTCTGCACGAAGCTGCTCCATGCGCTGCTGCATACGTGTCTGCAGGGAATTCAGCTGCTGAACAACCGAAGCACTGTCCAGTTTTGGCGTATCTGCCAAACGGTCGTCATACCCAGCTTTTACCGCATCACTGTTCATGGTAAGATCAATATTTTTCACCCGGTCGGCCAGGTCTACCCCTATCGCATAGGAAAGTGAATCATTGCTCACATTGATGCTGTCCAGGTTAACAGTTCTTTCTCCACGTTGCATGGCGATTTGAACCTGGATGCCAAATGCATTGATAAACTGTAGGGCATCCGGACCAGCCATGTAGGCAGATTCTGCCAGCAATTCATCAAAGCCCCTCTTAAGTTCGTCAGAATTAAGCGTCACACCGATATTGCCAAAATTACGGGACATTTCCATCCCAATGGCGTAAGAGGCACTGTCAACCGTATTTTCTAGAGACATACTGCCTCCCTTTCCGCCGTTTTCCCCACATCCAGTCCAAATAAAAAGACTTACAATCAGGGCCAGCAGAAACATTGAAGATTTGTACATGGTAACTTGGTATATATTCTTGTAGTTGAGGGGCAAAGGTGAGGAAAAATCTGCAAAAAATCTGGTTTTTCTTCGTATCTTTGTCCGGCAAATATGCTCAACATATTTGCTATGTTTGAACCAATTCCCCTTAGAACAGACAAAATCGCTTTTGAAGGCCTCACCTATGATGATGTCCTTCTCGTCCCGGATTATTCCGAGGTACTTCCCCGTGAGGTAGACACTTCCTCCTACCTTACCCGCGAGATCAAACTCAATGTTCCCATTGTCAGCGCGGCAATGGACACCGTTACGGAGCACCGCATGGCCATCGCCATGGCAGCAGGTGGGGGTATCGGGATCATTCATAAGAACATGAGTATTGCCCGTCAGGCAGAAGAAGTCCGCAAGGTCAAGCGCTCCGAGAGTGGCATGATTGTGGACCCGATTACCCTGACCCCAAATGACAGCTTGCGTCAGGCGATGAACCTGATGCAAGAGCACCGCATTGGGGGCATCCCCATTGTGGGAGAGCATCACAAGCTTGTGGGCATCATCACCAACCGGGACCTTCGGTTCCAAACGCCAGATGATCGTCAGATCAAGGAGTTGATGACGTCAGATCCGCTGGTGACGGCCCCTCAAGGCACGACCCTGGAGCTGGCAGAAGAAATTCTCCGCAAAAACAAGGTAGAGAAGCTCCCAGTGGTTGACAGTGAAGGCCGTTTGGTCGGGTTGATCACCTACCGCGACATCATCAAAAAGCAGGCATATCCCAATGCATGTAAAGACCATCTGGGTCGCTTGCGGGTAGGTGCAGCTGTGGGCATCAGCCGGGACACCTTTGACCGGGTAGAAGCCCTGATCAATGCCGGGGTAGATGCCATCGCCATTGATACGGCTCACGGCCATTCACGCGGGGTGATCGACATGGTCGATTCCATCCGCCAAAACTTCCCCCGTACCCAGTTGATTGCCGGCAACGTCGCCACTGAAGGAGGTGCCCAGGCCCTGATTGACGTGGGCGTGGACGGGGTAAAAGTAGGCGTAGGCCCTGGGAGTATTTGTACCACGCGGGTAATTGCCGGGGTGGGCGTTCCTCAACTTTCGGCTGTACTTGAAGCAGCCAAAGCCGCCAATGCGGCCGGTGTGCCCATCGTGGCAGATGGCGGCATCAAGTATTCCGGCGACATGGTCAAAGCCCTCGTGGCAGGGGCCAGCTCTGTGATGGCTGGTGGCATGTTTGCAGGCACTGACGAAAGCCCAGGTGAAACCGTGCTCTACGAAGGCCGGAAGTTCAAGACCTACCGCGGCATGGGTTCCATCGAAGCGATGAAAGAAGGCAGCAAAGACCGCTACTTCCAGGATGCCGAAGAAGACCTCCGCAAACTGGTGCCGGAAGGCATCGTGGGTCGTGTGGCCTACAAAGGCAATGTGAGCGAGGTCCTTTACCAGATGGAGGGTGGCCTTCGGGCGGGCATGGGCTACTGCGGTGCCCACAATACCGACGAACTTCGTGAAAAGCAGTTTGTACGCATCACCAATGCCGGGCTGCGCGAAAGCCATCCGCATGATGTGCGGATCACGAAGGAGGCGCCGAACTATTCGAAGAGGTAAAGAAGGTGTTAGCTGAGAGATTTTAGGTGATAGGGTTTTTCGATTGGGGAAAGCCGATGAGTAATTGAAAAATTGAATACAGGTCGCCGAGAGGTGGCCTGCTTTTGGTTTGGAGGGAAAGACAGAGGGAAACGCCTATGTACGAATACCGCAAAGCTTAAACAACGTTGTAGGCAAACCTAAGGCGTTGACCAGCAATAAGTCGTTTAAAGTGATGGGGTATTTCAAAGCTAAAATTCCACAATGGATGTTTAAGCGTTGTTGTAGAGTGTTATTTTTATCCTCACAAGTACTGCGACATATCTTGTTAACCTTATTTCATCTTAAAGTCTTCAATTTTAGCCAAGTAAAAGTTTTTTGGGTCTAAGGGAATAAAAGGTAAACGCGTCCCTGGGTAATATGGATTAGGCTCTTTTAAGCATACAAATCTATTTAAATTTGTTTTTTTAGTGATTAGCGTTTCTTTCTCAATTATATCACCAGGATACATTTTGTGATGGATAGATCTTTTATAATAGATTATCAAAGAATCTGTATTTTTCAATTCAATTATTGAATAAACATCCTTTCCCCATGAAGAAGGACAAATCCCTTTAAATATAATTTTCCCATCACTCATTGTGTCATTTTCAATAATAGCCCAATCAGAAAACTCGAATCCGATTAGCTCTGTTAATGTATCTTGACTCAAATTCCACTGTAGCAAGTAAGACGATGGGCAGTATACTACAAGTCCAAATTCGGTGTTTTCTAATTCTATAAATTGATTTTCGTTCATTAGGCTCGACACCGTTGAATCTGGAATAATGTAGTGTTGCACACTATCAATCGGGATTTTTTGCTGAGCGAAACAATTGAAGAAGGGAATTATAAGAAACAGTTTTAAGATGATTTTCATTTTTTAAGTAAATATAATGATTACGTAGCATTAGCAATGCTCTACAATTCCCTTCAAATGGTGCATGCTGGTAGCCATCCCCTGAAGATCGGGTACCGTATTTATACGTATGGGATTTCTGTTGCCAACAGGAAGCTTATTTCCCTGGAGATTGACTGCAAATTAAAGTGGTTTACAACAGCGTTTACAGAAAGTAATACGCAATTCACTTTATATCCCAGCATATGAACATTAGTTGCACACCCATCGAGTTTCAGGGAAGGAAGATGCTGAGCATTCGGCCTCGAACATTTATCCCACAGTTTAGTAAGCTCATGAAGCAGGTCCCGGGAGCCTTCTGGAAGCCGGGGCACCACTGGCTTGTTCCTGACCAAACAACCTCCCTGCAACACTTACAAAA